>CALWTU010000129.1 GCA_944384515.1 uncultured Clostridia bacterium | reverse complement strand
CGTTAAGTATTTTTGTCATATCAGAAAAATGCGGCTTTTCTAACCCTTATCACTTTTGCAGACTTTTCAAGCAGCGCGTGGGAATAACGCCCTCGGAATATCGAAAAGCGAACCTAATATATGAAATATGATACGGCTTTTTTTGTCAATTTTTTTATTGCAAATACTCTTTTATATGATATAATGTATGCAGGAAGTTTTGCTTTACGGTATTATGAATATATGTAAGAAGCATTTATCCGCGAAAATTTCCGGACATTACATTCCATAAAAACAAAAATATGAAAGGCAGGCAATCAGAATGGCACTCATGGATTTAAAGTTTTACAGCGAAAGTCTGGGCATGCAGACGGAGGCATATGTTGTGATTCCGCAAAAAAGTTCGAGCGGAGAGATAGGCGTCAACACAAAAGCATCCGCTGAAAAATATAAATGTCTGTATCTTTTGCACGGGCTTAGTGATGATCACTCGATATGGCTCCGACGGACCAACATCGAAAGATATGCGCAGGAGTACGGAATTTGCGTAGTAATGCCATGCGGAGCACGCAGTTTTTACACTGACTTAAAGTACGGAGAAAAGTATTATACATATATTGCAAAGGAATTACCGCGCATTATCCGTGAATTCCTGAATGTATCAGAGAAAAGAGAAGACAACTTTATTGCAGGACTGTCTATGGGGGGCTACGGTGCGCTGAAGATCGCCCTCGGAGAGTGCGGATCATATGCGGCGGCGGCAGGACTCTCTTCGGTCGCTGATATTGAGAAATGTGCGGAAAGATGGGAGACGCTGTTCAAGCAGATCTGGGGCGAGAAAATTGAAATTCCGCCAAAAGACCGTCTTTTTGACCTGGCGGAAATAATGAACGGCCGCGCTGATAAGCCGAGAATATATATGGCTGTCGGCACCGAAGATTCCCTGTATGAAGATAATCAGAAGCTGAAGGAGTTGTTTGAAAAGCTGGATTATGACTTCACATACAAAGAGTCTGAAGGTAACCATAACTGGGCATTTTGGGATAAGTACATTCAGGACGTTTTAAAATGGATGTTTGATGTTTCAAAATAACCGAAACATGTGTATTGTCTGATACATAGTTTAACAATCTGTCTTTTGAATGAGTAAAACAGATTGCCCGGATTATTTTGAAGAGGAAATGACAATTTCCAATTTACAGAACTGAATAAGTGCATCAACTTCGGTCAGATAAGCCAAAAGAGCGGTCGGTACAGACACCGCGAAAAATTTCGGCAACTGATAAGGTTGCCGGAATTTTTTATAGGTTTGATAAAAGTCAAAATTTCGTTATAATAAATTTTTCAGACCGTATTATCAAAGGAGAAGACAAAATGAAACAAGAACATTTTTTTAAAACAGCCCGCTGGGTGGGCGCACCGGAGCGCACATCTGAAACTTTTTCGGTTTTGCGGGGTCATTTTATTGCCGACGGTGCCCGAAAGGCAACGCTCTCTGTGTTGGGTCTTGGTTTTTTCAAGTGCTATATCAACGGTCATTGCATCAACCCCGATACCTTTTTGCCACTTTCCTCAGATTATGAACCGGGCTGTGACCCGAAAGACGAAGTTCTGTCGGGACATAGAATTTATGTTCCGCAATTCGACATCACTCCGTTTCTTCACGGGGGAGACAATGTAATTGCGATCCATTACGGCGGCGGTTGGTATACATTTAAGAACCGAATTTTCGGACTGCCGAAAGCTATCTACTGCATATCCGCGGAAACCGACAGCGGCACGCGGTATTATGTGTCGGACGAAAACTGCCGTATCGGAAGCAGTTATATAGAAGATTATTTGTTTGTTAATCATGAAACGCATAATTATAACGGTTGGAACACTTGTTTTGATACTGATTTTGATGACAGACAATGGGCACATGCTGTTTTTACCGAACAACTGGATACCGAATACTGCACAACGGACTGTCCCTGCGATTCTCTGATAGAGCGGCTCCCGCTTAGAAAAATCGGCAAAGGGAGTGAAGGTGTTGTTTACGACTGCGGTCAAAATACAACGGGATATCCCGTGCTTGAGATCGAGGCAAAGGCCGGCGAAATTATTTCGGTATTATTTTCCGAAGAGCTCTCCTCCGATCAAACGATAGACCTCGTACACTCCCATAAGCAGATTTTCACGATTGTTTCAGACGGGAAAAATCGCCTTGTTCAGCCTGAATTTACATGGTACGGATTCCGCTGCTTTGAGGTTATCGGTAAAGCAACCCCGAAATTTGTCAAGGTGGTTCATGCCGATGTACCTATTTCATCCGCCTTTGAATGTGATAACGAAACGCTCAACTGGATTTATAAGACCTTTCTTCATACCATGCACTGTAATATGCACACCGGTCATCCGTCGGACTGTCCGCATTTGGAAAGAAGAGGATATACAGGGGACGGTCAGCTCACATGCCATGCGGTACTGACAACTATGGACGCTAAGGCTTTCTATGAAAAATGGCTACAGGATATTGCCGACAGTCAGGATATTTTGAGCGGGCATATTCAGTACACTGCCCCGTATATCCGCAGCGGAGGCGGTCCCGGAGGTTGGGGCTGCGCCATTGTAGAAGTGCCCTATCAGCTATACCGACATTACGGGGATACGCAAATCCTTGACAAATATTACGGCAACATGCGCAGATATATTGATTATCTGGAGGAACACTCGGAATTCGGGCTTGTTACAAGCGACAAGGCAGGAGAATGGTGTTTGGGAGACTGGTGCGGTCCTGTCATTCTTTACCCGGAAAAAGATATAGCAAGTCATAACCAGCAGGTCCTTCTTCCCGCGCCTATGGTCAACACCTATTTTATGGTGAAAACTTTAAACCGACTGTGTGAGATTGCACAGATTATCGGAAAAAACGAAGATATCGCCGAATATAAAGAAAAAGCGAAGCAACGCAAAAAAGCTATTCAAGCAGCATATTTCAATACTTTTGACGGCAACTTCGTTATGAATGTACAGGGAGCAAACGCCTTTGCCGCAGATCTTGGGTTGGGGGACGGAAAAACCTATCCTAATGCGGTAAACTATTACAGAAAACTCGGTCATTACGATACCGGCATTTTTGCTACCGATATTCTGACACGGATATTGTTTGAGCACGGTGACGGTGAATTGGCGGTGGATCTTCTTACAAGTGATGGAAATCAGGGCTTTGAGCATTGGCGACAAAACGGCGCCACTACCTTCCATGAGTATTGGGACAGTAACCGCAGCCGCTCGCATAACCATCCGATGTTCGGAGCAGTCGTTGCGTATTTGTTTGAATATCTGTTGGGCATTCGACAAGAGCCGCATACCGCAGGATATCGCTCTCTTGTTATAGAGCCGCAGGCTGTGTCCAAATTCAACCGAATGTCCGGAAATATGAAAACGCCGAACGGAACCGTGGCTGTGCATTATGAAAAAGAATGCGAAGCCGTGAACTTTAAAATTATTATTCCGCCTGAAACCGAAGCGGTTTTGCGGTATGCCGGAAAAGAATTTACACTTGCAGAAGGTGAAAACAATCTGACTGTACGGTAAATAAAAACAGCGGCATATATCAAAAGTATGATATTTTTTGTCTGCCGTAAGTTTACAGCATATAATAAACCCCTCAAAGCAGAGGCTTGAAAACAAAAGGCCCGAAACTGCTTAAAGGGGTTTATTTTTTTAGCTGTAAAGCCATTTTTTCCGCAGGAAAAAGAAGTACACGCTCATTACAATACATACAAGAAGATAACTTATCGGAAAGGCAAGATACAGCACCTGAGGCGGGGTGAGAAATGTGAGATGCGGGGTGACAATGGGTGTCAGGCAGAAAATCCAAAAAATACGCACGCCGCAGATACCGAGAATTGATACTACCATCGGAAATATTGATTTTCCGCAGCCGCGCACGCTCGCGCCCTCCAAATCAAAAAAAGCGTGAAAGAATACGAGGGGCATAAGAATATAGTGCTTAAGCACGGCGGCTCTGACCACCTCGGGATCCGAAGAAAAGAGGCGCATTGAATACGGAGCGACAAGTATTGATACGGTGCAGATAACAGCGGTTATGAGTGCGCCGACGCCGATACCCTGAAGAGCGCCGCGGTAAACACGCTCACGGTCGCCCTTTCCGTAATTTTGACCGACAAATGTCATAATGGCGGTATTAAAAGCATTGACTATGATAAACGCAATATTGCTTATCTGTCCCTCGGCAGTATCGGCGGCGGAAATTATATCTCCATAGCCGTTTATTCCCTGCTTTACAAACATACTCGAAACAGCGAACATGGCGCCGGTAAGTCCTGCGGGCAAGCCGATAAGCAGAAATCTCTTTACAATCGTGAGATCAAAATTAATATTTTTAAAGGACAGATGAGAGGCGTCCTTTGCACGCATAAGAGTAACTGTGACCAAAACGGCGGTTACAATCTGTGAGAGCAATGTTGCGAAGCCGACCCCGTGAATGCCCATATTAAACACCAGAACAAAAACGAGATTACAAATTATGTTGACGGCAGAGGCCGCAATGAGATAGTACAGCGGATGACGGCTATCCCCCATTGCTCGCAGACAGCCTGCGGCAAAGTTGTAAATGAGCATCGGTATAATGCCTATAATTATGTATGTCATGTATATATCGGCGTCTTTAAGGCTGTTTTGCGGAATATCAAGAACCGCAAAGAGAGGATCTTTCAGAAAAACCGTTACAACCGTAAGTATCACGCCGCTGATAAACGCCGTCGCATATGCGCAGTGAATGGTGCGGGAGACCATACGCTCGTCAGAAGAGCCGAAAAACTGTGCAACCACTACGCTGACACCGCCGCCGATGCCGTTAAACAAAGAAACAAGCAGTGAAAAAAGCAAACCGACATTTCCGACAGCTGCGAGCGCCTGGTCAGAGACAAAGTTGCCGACAACGGCGGCGTCTGCCGCATTATAAAATTGCTGAAGCAACATTGTTGCCAAAACAGGAATGGTGAAACGAAATATTTTAGAGAGAATCGCCCCCTCGGTCATATCAATAGTCGCAGTTTTTTTGTTATACAGCATATACACATCCTCCATACCGTGTAGGCTCATTATATCACAAGTGCATTAGCTTTTCAACAGTATTTTAAAAATATGTTAAATGAA
>CALWTU010000128.1 GCA_944384515.1 uncultured Clostridia bacterium | reverse complement strand
AGCTGTCTCAGACGCAATTTTATAAAGCGTCCGAGGCAGCTCTTCTATGTCCTGTGACCCCCGACAAGCCGTTTTTCATTCTAATGTCGTGGGCGTTTTTCGCCCACTTCGGCTCAAAGTTTGACTTGGCTGCCCCTCTGCTCTGCTTCATGGCGGAAGCAGTTTTTGACCCATTCTCCTTCAAAGCACGGGCAGCCAAGTCAAATTCAACTTAAGACATACCCCGTGTTGATTTATATAATATATACCCCGTGTTGTCTGCCGAGACAGTCATTAAATCAACACGGGGTATTGGTTATTTATGTATTAAGTTAATTGCTCTTTTAAATTCAGAGAATAAAACCACTCGCCAGACACCTTGTCAGAACGCAGATACTCTCCTGTAACACATCTTTTCGGCAGACAGAAAAGATAAGGTCAGGCGGTGTGATACAGCCGAATCGGCTGCTGAAATCAGCTGCCAAAATCAGCTGCCAAAATCAGCTGCCAAAATCAGCTACCGAAATCATCTGCCGAAATCATCTGCCAAAATCAGCTACCGAAATCAGCTGCCGAAATCAGCTGCCGAAATCATCTGATCCTTTTAAGTACAAAAAGCTTATAGAGAGCGCGCGGGTCCCTGAAACCGAGACGGTAAGAGCTCTCATACAGTCTGTACGCTCGCTCCTTGTCGCAAGGAGCACAAATACCGAATTCATACAGACATCCGAGGGTATATATGGCATTCGGATTTGTAAGGTCGGCGGCAATCTCAAGCTCACGGCGTGCCTCGGATATCTTTTTCTGATATATAAGTTCCATCGCCCGTGAATAGTGCCTTTGTGCCATGCGCTTCATCCTGTGCTTGGATATGCTCTCTAATGCCTGCGCCGCCTTATCATAACCGTGATGCACTGCGAGCTTTAAATATTCTGTCGCTTTGCAGTAGTCAAGCTTGGTGCCGAAACCCGTCGCATACGCAAGTCCCAGCGGCAGATATGCCGAGCTCTCGCCGTCGTCTGCGGCACTCTTATAATACGCAAATGACAATACGGAGCTCTTCTTGACTCCCTCGCCCTTGGCGTAGCACTCCGCAACCCCGATCTGCGCCTTGGTATATCCCATCTCTGCCGAAAGCAGGAAATTCTCAAACCTCTCGCCGAGCGACTTGTTGAATGCGTCTTTATAAAGTCGCTCACGCTCCTCTTTTATCCGCCTCGACTTTTCATAAGCGTGGGGAGAACCGAGCAGTGTCGCCTTGTCGTAATAGAACACAGCTTTCTTTATATCCCTTTTACAAGCTCTGCCCTCGTAATATATATCGCCGAGAATAAGAAAACCAATTGCCCCTCCGAGCTCACCCGCTCTCTCGTAATACTTCTCGGAAAGCTTAAAATCTACATCCGTATACTCGCCGCGAATATAGAGATCGCCCAGAGACACAGCCGCTTTTATACTGCCGTTTGCGGCACCGCTGATAAGATACCCAAGCCCCGTGTTAAAATCCGGCTCCGTTCCGTACCCGGTGATATAAGCCACTCCCACTACCGCAACTGCGTCAAGGTCGCCCCTGTCAGCCAAAATCGTATTAAGTTTCAGATAGGCGCTGTCATACTCGTTTTCCTCTGCAACGGCAATAAGTTTTTTAATAAGACCGTCATAGCTTTTAAGTTTAGGACGGGGCGGCTCTGACGACCTTACATTTCGGATTTTATACGCAAGCTTTATAGCGTAAATCGGAGGCAGTCGAAGCTTGTCCATATACCACTTGGCATATGCGAGACTCTGCTCGATACCCTTGCCCTCGTAATACCTGTTAGCCATAACAACTATCGCGTCAACATTGTTGCATGCGGCGGCAAGATAGTAAAAATAATTTGCATCCTCGGTAAGTCCCGCATGGTCAAACTCCTCCGCAACCTCAAAATATGACTCGTTGCAGCCGAGAATTGCCGAATAAATCAGCCAAAATCTTCCGCTCTCGCTGTTGATTCTGTTTACAAGTCTTGAAAATCTGTATGCAGAGTACGAATCGTTCTTTTGCGCGCCTCTGTGGAAAAACTCCATGGCAAGATCGTAGTTTCGCTCGACAAGTTCTCCCCTCTCAAGCATAATTCCGTACTCTCTCTCATATTCCGTACATCCGAAATCCGCAAGAATTTTAACTCCCTCGATATATCCCTCATATTCCTTTGCGGCTTTCGTCTGTTCAACATAATGTATAAGCTCATCCGTTTGCTCAGAGGACATCTCATATTCCCTGCCGCAGTTTGGGCAGACTTTACCCAGCTGATATGGCCCGTCATATCCGCAAGTTTTACAAATAAGCATAAAATACCTCCTTTGAGTTAACAGAAAATGAGCAACGGAACAACCGTCAAACAGTCTCTGAAGGTTGCCCGGTGAAAAAAGCCTTAAAGAAAAAGCAAGTCAGAAAAAACAAAAAATCAATCTGAAACTTTCTTCATCCCGCAAATTTTCCTGTCAGAAAACCGATTTAACAGTTAAACCGAATGCGAGATGAAATTATCTCAATTTATTTTACAACGAAAAATAAAAATTGTCAATACAGTAAATATTTTAATTTAATCGTGGAAATATAACAAAAAGAAAAAGAGAGGAGAAAAAATATGCTTTTCAGAAAATGCGAACGCAAAAAGCACTCAATTTGCATTATCCTGACAATCGGCGCCCTTGCCGCTGTCGGCGCAATGACAATCAGCAAAAAAGGCAAACAGATGTGCCGTCAGACAATGAATAAGATGAAAAACATGCTCGGAATGAAAAGTCTTGATATGACTGAAGATATCAGCTGCTGATTTATTCCGAATATAAATTTTTAAATACCTTTTTATCGTTGCAAGCAATGATATAAATTTCACTTTTAAAACATAAAAGTGATATTTCAAAATTGATGAAATATCACTTTTCAAAATCGGGTAGAGGGGATTTTCTCCCCCCTCCCACACCACCGTACGTGCCGTTCGGCATACGGCGGTTCGGTTCTCTATCTCGTAT
>CALWTU010000127.1 GCA_944384515.1 uncultured Clostridia bacterium | reverse complement strand
GTACCGTTCTCGGTTCTGTCATTGCTATAATAAAAATGCCTAAAATAAAGGTTGTAAACTGGATTGTTACGGCGTTTGTCGAGATTATCCGCGGCACACCGCTTCTTCTTCAGCTCTATATCGGCTATTTTGTAATTCCTCAGCTGTTGCCTTTCCTTGAGCTCAATGAGTTCGGCAGTGTTGCAATGGTGCTTGTTCTTAACAGCGGTGCGTATGTATCCGAGATTATCCGTTCGGGTATCGAGGCGGTCGACAAGGGACAGACGGAGGCGTCACGCAGTCTCGGACTCGGCTCCGGCGTTACGATGCGTCAGATAGTTCTTCCGCAGGCGGTAAAGAATATTCTTCCCGCGCTTTGCAACGAGTTTATTACGATAATCAAGGAGACGTCTCTTGCATCCACATTCTTTGTAGGAGAGCTTATGACGGTATATCTTATTGTAAAGGGAGTGGAGTTTAACCCCATACCGACACTTATGATAACTGGCGTTATCTACTTTATACTTAACTTTGTTCTCTCAAAGGCCCTTAAGATTGTTGAAAGGAAGATGAAGCATGAGCAGTAATATGGCTATGATAAAAATTGATAATATATATAAAAACTTTGGTTCGCTTAAGGTTCTTAAGGGTGTTTCAACTGAGATTAAAGCAGGTGAGGTTGTTTCAATTATAGGCGCATCCGGTTCGGGAAAATCTACTCTTTTGCGCTGTATGAACCTTCTTGAGACGCCCACATTCGGCGAGGTGTGGATGGAGGGCAAGCTCCTGACGCCTCCTGACCCTTATCTTCATCGGGAAATCATTATGGCGTCAAAAACCTTCAAGAAACTTACGGAAGAAAAGGGTATGAATGCCGAGGAAGCGATAAAGCTTATCAAAAAGGATGACCTTCTGCACGAAAAGCATAATATGGAGGGCAAAGAGTACCGCCTTCTTATGAAGAAAATTTATAAGGAGAACCATCTTGACATAAACCTCGGAAGACAGAAGATGGGCATGGTGTTCCAGCAGTTTAACCTCTTTAACAACAAGTCTGTAAAGCAGAATATAATGCTTGCACCGGTGAAAATCGGATATGCGAAAATCAACAAAATCAAGTTTAAGAATATGCTGACAAAGCTTCAGAACCTCTTCATTTTCGATAAGGGAAAGAAGAAGGAATTGATTGAGCTTACCGAGACTAAAAAGGATATAAAGGCAAAGGCAGAGGCTGTTGCAATGCAGCTGCTCAAGAGGATAGGACTTGAGGACAAGGCGGATGTGTATCCCCATACTCTTTCGGGAGGACAGAAGCAGAGAATTGCGATTGTCCGTGCGCTGGCGATGAAGCCGGATGTAATGCTGTTTGACGAGCCGACATCCGCACTTGACCCGGAGATGATAGGAGAGGTTCTTGACCTTATGAAATCTCTTGCAAACGAGGGGATGACGATGGTTATTGTAACGCATGAGATGGGATTTGCCCGTGAGGTGTCCGACAGGGTACTGTTTGTTGACGACGGATATATCAAGGAGGAGGGAACTCCCGAGGAAGTGTTTAAAAATCCCAAAGATGAACGTCTTAAGGACTTTTTGGGCAAAGTGCTTTAAGTTAAACGAAAAATACGGATCAGCCGTTTAGGAAAAGGAGAGAATGATATGGCAATGACAGAAGGCAAGAAAATTGCGATAGAGGCAATTGAAGATAAGAAACAGATTTTCAGCGATCTTTCGGACAAAATCTGGGAGTATGCGGAGCTTTCGCTTTTGGAGTACAAATCCCGTGACGAATATGTCAAGGTGCTTAAAGAACTTGGTTTTGAGGTTGAGACCGATGTTTGCGGTATAAAGACGGCATTTCTCGGAAAATACGGAAGCGGCAGACCTGTTATCGGAATTCTCGGTGAGTTTGATGCACTGTCCGGACTTTCGCAGGTAGGCGGCTCAACCGAGAAGGAGGAACTTGTAAAGGGCGGATGCGGCCACGGATGCGGACATAATATGCTCGGTGCCGGCTCACTGGCTGCCGCATACGGAATAAAGAAATATCTTGAAAAGAAGGGCAGCGGAACCGTAATATTTTACGGTACACCCGGAGAAGAGGGCGGCGCCGGCAAAGCATTTATGGCAAAAGAGGGCTTATGGTATGACCTTGACTGTGCTCTGACATGGCACCCCGATGACAAAAACGAGATTACATACGGCTCATGCAACTCATGCATTCAAACGCTCTATAAATTTAAAGGCGTTGCATCTCATGCGGCGGGAGATCCGGAAAACGGCAGGAGCGCACTTGATGCGGTGGAGCTTATGAATGTCGGAGTTCAGTATCTTCGCGAGCATATGAAAAGCGGTGCGAGAATTCATTATTCGATAATAGACGGCGGCGGATTTTCTCCGAATGTGGTTCAGCCTACGGCGTCGGTACTTTATATGGTTCGCTCGGAGCTTGTAAAGGATGCTCTTGAACTTCAGGCGCGTGTAGATAAGATTGCCGAGGGTGCGGCGATGATGACTGAAACTCAGTTTGAGAAAGTCTTTATAGACGGCTGCTCGAACACCGTCCCCAATCATACACTCGAAAAACTTCTTTATGAGAATCTTGAGATGATAGGAGTTCCCGAATATACAGAGGATGAGTGGCAGTATGCCGAAAAACTCAAAATGACATATAAAGCCGATTCTCTCTCATTTACAGTCGCAAAATATGACAGCAAGGCAAAAGAGAAGATATGCGAGCTGACTCAAAACGGCACCAAGGCGATAAATAATTTTATTGCTCCGTTCTATAACGGAACGGACTTCAGCCCCGGCTCTACGGATGTCGGAGATGTGTCATGGCAGACGGCTACGGCACAGCTTAATACCGTGTGCTTTGCATCCGGCTCTCCCGGGCATTCGTGGCAGAATGTCTCCTGCGGCAAAACTTCCATAGGACACAAAGGACTGCTCCTTGCCGCAAAGGTAATTGCCGCGTCGGCAGTTGAGCTTTACGAAAACCCAGACCTGCTTGAGAAGAGCAAAGCGGAGTTTAAGATTGCGACAAAAGATGGGTATACCTGTCCCATTCCGAAAGACGAGTATGCAAAGGCAATTGAGCTCTGATATGCAACGTAGAAGGCGCACTTGATTTAAAATTTAAAACCCGATACAAAAGAGAACTGTGATTTTCAGTCAGTCGCTTTGCAAAGGCGATGAAGGCTGATAAAACTCACAGTCCTCTTTTTTTGGTGTTTACTTTTTTTCAAAGTTGTGATATAAATAAAGTGAGATGTAATAAATATGGCAGACGCGGGCAAATACAGAACAAAATAGAATAATATAAGATGAGATGAGGTGCGGTATGAAAATAGGTCTTTGCTGTTCAAGCCGAAATATAGAGACGGCGTATAAGTCGGGGGCGGATTATTACGAAATAAACGCAATGGCGGAACTTGCCAAAGCGAGTGATGAGGAATTTATAAAAATCAAAGAGAGAGTAGACGGTTTTGATAAAATCAAGCCGTACAGCTCAAATGGTTTGGTCTCGCCGGATATAAAACTGTGCGGTCCTGACCTTGACTTAAAAGCCGTCGGTTCTTATGCCGAAAAAGTGCTCTGCCGGCTCGCCTCTTTGGGGGTGAAGATTGCCGTTTTGGGTTCGGGTACCGCAAGAGAGGTGCCAGAGGGTTATGATAAAAAAACGGCATACAAAGAGCTCTTGACCTGTGCCGAGATTTTTGCAAACGAGGCTAAAAAGCATAATCAGACGATAGTCCTCGAGCCGCTTAACAAAGCGGAAACCAATATTTTTAATACTGTGCAGGAAGGTGCAGATTTTGTAAGAGAATTAAACCTTGACAATTTCCGCTTGCTTGCAGATTTCTATCATGTCTTAAAGGACGGGGAGGGGTATGACGGAATACTTAAAAACGCCGATATAATTTCCCACATACATATAGCAAATAAAGAGAGACGCTTCTTCACCGAAAAAGACAGCTCACTTATTGACGAGATAGTTTTTGTGCTGAAGGAAATAGGGTACAGCAAAGCTGTGAGCTTTGAGGGAGAGAAGGCGGAAGAAAAGGAACTTGCCGGTATGTTTGCGCTCTTAAAACAAAAATTTGTTGCCGCTAAACTGTATTTTGCAGATAAGTGAGGTTTTTAGGTAATTTTATTGACTTTTCGGTACCAAATGTGGTATAATCACCAAAAGCATTTTTTGGAGGTAGTTATGAAACTGTTGCTGAAAAACTCAAATCTTATTAATGTGTTTACAAACGAGATTGAAAAGGCGGATGTATATATTGTTGACGGCAAGATTATGGGTGTCGGAGATTACGGCGATTTTGAGTGTGAAAATGTTGTTGATATAGGCGGAAAGTATCTGTGCCCCGGATTTATAGACGGACATATTCATATTGAGAGCAGTATGCTTACTCCGTATGAGTTGGCAAAGGCGTGCCTTCCCCACGGCACAACATCAATTGTAGCTGACCCCCATGAAATTGCAAACGTCTGCGGGGATGCGGGCATTGACTATATTCTGGAGAGCAGCAGGGGGCTCCCGATGAATGTCTATATAACGTTGCCGTCATGTGTTCCGGCGACAAAGTTTGACCATTCAAAAGCGAACCTCGGTGCGGAGTTGCTGCATAAATACTATGCCGACACAAGAGTTGTGGGACTTGGCGAGGTTATGGATTATCCGGGTGTAATCAGCGGAACAAAACATCTTTTGGATAAGATAGAGGATGCAGAGCGAGAGGGAAAAAATATTGACGGACATGCACCGCTTCTTTGCGGCAGAGCGCTTGATAAATATATCAGTGAGGGCATAAGAACCGAACATGAGTGCTCAAGTTTTAAAGAGGGTGCGGAGCGGATAAGAAAAGGTCAGTGGGTGATGATACGAGAGGGTACTGCCGCAAAAAATCTCTGTGACCTCATAGATCTTTTCGATATGCCGTATGCGACAAGGTGCATTCTTGCTACCGATGACAGGCATCCGCTCGATCTTATTGAAGAGGGGCATATCGACAACATTATAAGGGGTGCTGTCAAAGCAGGAAAATCAGCCATTACAGCAATACGAATGGCAACACTTCAGGCGGCGGAGTGCTTTAATTTGAGAAATGTCGGTGCCGTTGCACCGGGCTACAGAGCGGATCTTGTTGTGTTTGACGACCTTGAGAAAATTATTGTGCGGGATGTATATTCCGCAGGAAGGCTTGTGGTTAAGGACGGCGAGGTTCAAGCGTTTGAAAAACCTTCTGTCAGCGACAGATGTGAGAGTGCGGTACATAATACATTCAGCATGCCAAAGGTGAGAAAAGAGGATTTTCTGATAGAGCCGAGGGGGGAGCGTTGCCGCGTTATTGAACTTATCCCTCATCAGCTTATAACACGGGAGTATATAACCGAAATTAACTTTAAAAAGTCAAACGGAATTGACACGGGTCGGGACATAATTAAAATAGCGATAGCAGAAAGACATAACAATACGGGAATAAAGACCGTTGGATTTATAAAGGGCACCGGCATATATAAGGGAGCTATGGCGTCCTCTGTCTCGCATGACTCTCACAATATTGTAGTTATGGGTGCATGTGAGGAGGATATGGCGCACGCCGTCAATTTAATAGCGGAATGCGGCGGCGGACTTGCGGTTGTAAAAGGCGGCAGGACTGTTGGAATGATGCCGCTTCCTGTCGGAGGTGTAGTTTCAGAGAAAAGCTGCATCGAGGCGGCAGAGGATAACAGAAGAGTGCGTGAGGCGGTTAACCGTATCAGGCGCGGAAATGATGAAGACCTCTTTATGACAATGGCGTTTCTCAGTCTTGCGGTTATCCCGGACATAAAGATTACAACAAGCGGAATTGTGGATGTTAACCTGCAAAAGACGGTTGATTTGTTTGTGGATTGATGTTTTGTGAGGTGCCTTTATGAAAATAATCAAAGCCGCTTCGGAATTTGAGGATGAAAAGTTTATTTAACCGTTTGGATTTAAAGGTAACATGTTAACCGGCGTCCGGCAGACGGTTGCGGCGCTTAAAGGCGAGGGCGGTATAGGTATCGGGCTCGGAGTTCAGAGCGTTTTGTGGTCTGACAGCGCCGTGTTCTTAAAATACGGTTAGGCAAAGAGCAATGAACTTATGTTTTCTGTAACAAAATATGCGCTTTCACTGACGGCAGGGGAGAATTTTGACAGCGCGGAGCAGATATTTGAGTTTGTCTTTGACAGGTCTTACTCCTATGCTTGCCAAATATGCGGTATGCAGGTAAGTCGGACATTTGTGCTTAATGCCTTGGTCCCGGTTGATACAGCGGCACACTCACTTTTTGTAAGACTTGGCAGGAGTGAAAGCTTTGATGATATTTTCACGGGTTACGAGACAGTCGAAACTCACCGCTATTCCTCTGATAACCTATAATACACCGACTGAGGAACTTTATAAGCTTGCAGATGGGGGAGCGTGTCTGTTTAAAATAAAGCTCGGTGCTGATCCCGACGGTGACGGCGACTGTGCAAAGATGCTCTCGGCGGATAAAAAAAGAGCACTTGATGTGCATAATATTCTTAAAAATTACAACAGTGAATATACCGACAGCGGCAAAATCATGTATTATTTTGATGCAAACGGCAGATATGACACAAAAGAAAGGCTCTCCGAGCTTATCCGCTTTTTTGCGGATAACGGCATACTTGAGTCAACACTTCTTTTTGAGGAGCCTTTTGCCGAGCACAGCGATATATTTATCGGTGATTTGCCTGTGGTTTTTGCCGCTGATGAGAGTGTACACAGCGTCTCTGATGTTAAGAAAAAGGCTGATCTCGGATATAAGGCGATTACCTTGAAGCCGATAGCTAAAACCCTGACGCAAAGTGTCAGGATGGCAGAGTGCGCATACGAAAATAATGCC
>CALWTU010000126.1 GCA_944384515.1 uncultured Clostridia bacterium | reverse complement strand
TACTGCCTTTAATGTTCATTTGTATCTCCTTTCTGCCGAGATACCTCTATTTTACACCTTTGACAGACTAATTTCACCTTTTCTCCCTTGCCTCGCTGAAAGGGGAATTTACTTTGGCAACTTACACAAAAAATAAATTTAATCTTTTTTGAGAAATTTGTATAATCTTTTTTGAGAAATTTGTATATATCATATTGACAAAATACATATTTTGTTATATAATAATATAGAATTTGAAATTGTGTCTCTTTGCACAGCGAGGGGAGGGAAAATAAAATGGCAGAAATTAGAGTTAAAGAAAATGAAACTCTCGATAGCGCACTTCGTCGTTTTAAGAGACAGAGTGCAAAGTCCGGCATTCTTGCTGAACTTCGTAAGAGAGAGTGCTACGAGAAGCCCAGCGTAAAGCGTAAGAAGAAGTCTGAGGCTGCGAGAAAGCGCAAATTTAAGTAATTTTTACTTTTAAAGAGGCTAGCTCATTAAGCTAGTCGAAAAAAGAAAAAAGCGACAGTTTTTTACCGTAAAGGTATTGAGCTGTCGCTTGCTTTATTGTATAATTAAATTGTCCAAAATAATCCACAAGAAAGCGAGATAATTATACAACAATGAGAGAAAAAAATCAAGTAGTTTTACCATTGGATTTAGGAATTTGTATTCCCGAAGGAGATTTTGTCTTCAAAGTAGCAGAGATATGCGAAAGCTTGGACTACACAGAACTATTCAATACATATCTTCGTAATTGGAGAAAAGTGAATCCAATAACTATGTTTGAACTTATGGTGTTTGGATATGTAGAACACAAATTCTCATCATATGCAATTAAAAAAGCTTGTAGTACAGACATAAGATTTATGTGGCTTCTTAACGGAGAACCGACGCCAAGCGTAGCAACAATAAAGAGATTTCAGAGTGAGAAATTATCCGAGGCAATAGAAGGACTGTTTTACCAATTTGTAAATAAGCTTTATGAAATGGGCGAGGTAAAATACAAGAACCTTTTCGTAGACGGAACAAAGATAGAAGCGTATGCAAACAAGTATACGTTCGTGTGGAAAAGTGCTGTTGAAAAGAATCTTGCAAAGCTTGAAAAGAAGATATCCGCTCTCCTTTCTGTACTGTCTGAAAGATACGGCTTTAGTGAAAGCATTTCTCTCCAAGAATGCTATGAACAGCTTTGCTTACAAGCACAATGGATTAACCTCGTATTCGCATCCGGAAAAGGAAAACATAAAACGCAATTACAGAGAGATATTGAGGTTTTAAAGGAATACATAGACAAAAAGACAGAATATTACTCACATCTTGGTAAATTCGGTAACAGAAATAGCTTTTCTAAGACAGATACCGATGCAACCTTTATGCATATGAAGGAAGATTATATGCGTAACGGTCAGCTTAAACCGGGATACAATATTCAGATAGGTGTAGAGAGCGAATATATTGTAGGCGTAGGTTCTTTCTCAAACAGAACAGACGTCAATACGCTAATACCTTTTCTCAACAGAATAAGAAAGCATACCAACAGAAAATTTGAGAACATAATAGCCGACGCAGGATACGAGAGTAGTGAGAACTATCTTTATCTTGAAGAAAACGGTCAAAACTGCTTTATTAAACCTCAAAATTACGAGATAAGTAAGAAGAGAAGCTACAGAGCAAATCCATACACTGTTGAAAATATGGAATACAACGCAACTAAAGACGAGTATACCTGTCCTAACGGAAGAAAACTAAAATTCAGAAGAGAAAGTACCAAGACTACCGAGAACGGATATACTGTTTCTACGAAATATTACAGTAATGACAAGTGCGGTAGATGTCCTCATAGGGATAAGTGCCATAAATCCAAGAACGGCTACAGAACGATTCAGGTTAACAATGTAATACTTGAACATAGACCTAAAACGCTTGAAGCATTAACGAGCGAAGAAGGAACGCTTCTCCGTATGAACAGATCTATTCAGGTTGAAGGTGTATTTGGCGTTCTTAAAGAAGATTACGGATTTAGACGTTTTCTAACGAGAGGAAAGAAGAACATAGAAACGCAATTTTTCCTTCTTGCTTTTGCTTTAAATATTGAAAAACTTTGCAACCGCACGAAAAAAGGAAGAATTGGCTTAGATTTGTTCGCTCTGAACGCATCTTAAACCAATTCTCTGCAGAATTGTTCAACTCCAAAAAACGAGGATTTAACCGATCCTCTTTTCGTCATACTCTTTTTCGCCTCATTTTGAGGCTTTTTTCTTTTGACCTTCTTTGTTGATGTTGAAAGGCAAAAAAAGAAACTAGCTCAAACACATTTTACTGCATTTGAGCTAGCCCCTTTTTATTTTTTAATCCACATTTTTCTTTACTTTACATATTGTTCTATTAATTATTTTTATTATAATGAAAATAATATATATAAAAGAACATACAGAGGTTTAATATGAAAATAAAAAAGTTTTTATTATTTACTTTGACTTTTTCTGTTATTTTTAATCTTATGTCAAGCTTTGTATACGCTGACGGTTCTATATCTTGGTATATTAAAAGAAATGGGGATAAACAGCCGAAATTAGATAAGTCACAACAGGTAATATATCAGTACGGCGGTTATTATCTGAATAATAAACTAAACGATTCATCTCAGGAAAAAGTAATATATCTTACTTTTGATTTAGGTTATGTAAACGAAAACACTCTCAGTATAATTGAGACTCTGAATAAAGAAAATATAAAAGCGGCGTTTTTCATTCTCGATAATGTGCTGCTTAAAAACGCAGATTTGGTTACCAATATGATAAATCACGGACATCTTATTTGTAACCATACCAAAAATCATAAAGATTTAAGCAATGCCTCATTTGATGAAATCAAAAACAATTTAACTGACCTTGAAAATTTGTGCTTAGAAAAAACAGGCAAACCGTTAGCTAAGTATTTTAGATTTCCGGAGGGAAGATACAGTATCAGCGCGCTTGATTCCGTGCAAAAATTAGGATATAAAAGCATATTTTGGAGCTTCGCTTATGAAGATTGGGACAACGGCAGACAGCCTGATACAAAATATGCAATTAAGAAAGTATTGTCAAATACTCATAACGGAGCAATAATGCTTTTCCACCCCACTTCAAGCACAAATGCATGCATAATGCCCGAACTTATAGCACAATGGCGCAGTATGGGCTACCGATTCGGCACACTCGATGAACTGAAATAAAAATTACCCCTTACAGTAAGCTTTTTGTAATATTCTTACCGTAAGGGGATAATATTTTTTTGAGAGAACTAACTGATATTTATTCAATAGAATTTTTCTTTTTAATTTCTTCAATTCTTTCGCGTTCTGTTACATCATCCTTCATAATAATTTCAGTATCATCATGTTTCTCTATGAGCTCGGGATGCTCTTCATAATAAGGATCAATCATGATTTCTTTTATCTTATAATATGACGCATATACTTTCATATACGCAAAAGTCGAGAATAGTACTGCCAGCGGAGCCGCAACAGCTACAGGAAGAAGAACTCCTCCGCTTCCGAAAGTAAATAATACCTCCAAAATAAGAACAAGTATTATTCCGATTAGTGCAGTTATGTTTCGTTTAAAGCCCAAAAGAGAGAATATGAGCGAATTTTTCAATATCTTAAAAATTTTAAGATCAAAAGTAACCATCTGAACATATATATAATATCTCATAAAGAAATAGAATATAAATATTATAAGGTTGCTCCAGAAGAATACGGACGAAACAAAGGAACTCTGAGAGAATACTTGAGTGTAGATATTGAAAATCAAGAGTACATTAATTAAGGCATCCAATACTCCGAACGGCAAAGCCTGCTTCCAGTTTCTCCTTACAGCATACCAAAAATCCGTCCAGACAAACACAGGCTCACCCGAAACCAGGTTTCTTATAATATAAGCAGTACCGACATTAACAATACCGAATGTGAAAAGAGTCAGCCCTCCTAAAGCATAAAAAACATATGTCAGCGTCGAAGGTATTAACTCATAACTCTGCAAGCCCTCTATCGCATATAAAGACAGCTTGTACGGCGTCATTCCGCCGTCAGCCTTAATTATGCCGTTTATGTTCTGAAAAAGGTCTGAGAGAGGTAAAAATCCCTCATATTTTGTAAGTCCAGAAAAGGTTGCGATCAGGAATATCAGAGGAAAATTACCTAACACAAAAAGGATATTGGTTGACACCAATTTTCCGAAATCGTTTTTATATGAAATAAAAAATCTTTTGAGTGACGGCTCAAGTTCTTTGACATTTTTACTTATACCTTTGCCCTCGCGTGTAAGATCAAAGAGTTTAAATTTCTTATTCTTTTTCTTGTCCAATTTAAAGTTCTCCTTACATTAACTGAATATTATAATATCATATTTATCCGTCAATTACAAGTAAAAAATAAATAAATATCTATTTTTTTAAAAAGAATTGAATTATTAAGAGCACTCTGCTATAATGATATATCATGAAGGAGGATTTATGACAGACATTTCACTTAATATCTTCAGGAATATTCCTTGTTTGGAAACAGAAAGACTTATACTTAAAAAAATTACATATAGAGATTTAACTGATATATATGAGTATTCTCAAGATGAGAATGTAACAAGATATTTGCTCTGGGATGCTCACCCGAATATTAAAGTTACAAAAAAATATCTTTATCTTGTGAATAAATTTTACAGCAAATCAAAATTTTATGACTGGGGTATTCATCTTAAAGAAAATAATAAAATGATAGGAACATGCGGTTTTTCACAAATAGACATAGAAAATAACAGTGCCGAAATAGGTTACGTCTTAAATCGAAAATACTGGCAGAGAGGATTTGGCGCTGAAGCTGTCAGTAAAGTAATAGAGTTCGGTTTTGATACGATGGGATTTAACCGTATAAGCGCAAGGGTTATAAAAGGAAATATTAACAGTTTAAAGGTGCTGAGTAAAAACGGATTAAAAGAAGAGGGACTTTTAAGAGGAGCTGTTTTTGCAAAAAACAGGTATCAAGATGTGTTTGTTTACTCAATAATGCGTGAAGAATATTATAATGTCTGAATAAAACGGATCAATTCATAATATATTATAGTAGAAAGATTATTCGAGGGGTATATTATGAAAAGGCTTATTTTGTCGCTTACTATTATGATAATGCTTTTTTCAGCATTAAACATTAATATTTTCGCAGAAAACGGTATTAAACGCAAGGCAGATTATATAAGTGCAGATTCTGCGCCGTTTGACGTAAACGCTAAATCTGCAATACTGGTCGAGGCTAAAACAGGACAGATTCTTTACAGCAAAAACGAAAACGAAAAATATTCTCCTGCTTCGGTTACAAAAATTATGACGCTGCTCATAGTTATGGAAGCCATCGAGGAAGGAAGAATTGATTTAGAAGACAAGGTAACAATAAGCGAATATGCTGCAAGCATGGGAGGCAGTCAGGTATTCTTAAAGGAAGGCGAGCAGTTTACCGTAGAAGAACTTTTGAAATGCACTGTAATTGCAAGTGCCAATGACTGTGCAGTTGCGCTTGCGGAATATACATACGGCAGTGAGAGTGCATTTGTCGATGTTATGAACCGCAGAGCAAGCGAACTTAAAATGGAAAATACAAAGTTTGAGAATGTTACGGGATTAGACGATGATACGACAGAACATCTGACATCAAGTATGGATATCTCGATTATGTCAAGAGAACTTATAAAGTATCCTACAGTTTTGAAATACAGCTCACTCTGGCAGGACAGTATCAGAAACGGCGAGTTTACCCTTACCAACACCAACAGACTTGTAAGGTATTATGACGGATGTACAGGTCTTAAAACAGGCTCCACTGACAAAGCCGGTTACTGTATAAGCGCTACCGCTACACGAAACGGTATGGAGCTTATATGTGTTATAATGGGCGCGCCCACAAGGGATGTCAGAAATACCGAGGCAAAAAAACTTCTTGACTATGCTTTTTCAAATTATGCGCTGTATGACGTGCCGGAAGGCAGTTTTGAGAAGATTCCGGTATATAAAGGCAAACAAAATTTTGCTCAGACTCAAAGAAAAGCATTCTTTACCCTTGTAAACAAGTCAGACTTAAAGAAAATAGAAGTTACATACGAAATACCTGAACATATTGTTGCACCGTACACTAAAAATGATGTTATCGGTAAGATAACATACAAAATCGGAGATCAGGTGCTCGGCTCTTCGGATATTTATATTGACTCTGATCTTGAAAAGCTGAATTACTTTGATTATGTCATAAAAATAATAAAAAATATTTTCTCACCCGAAGGTTATTTTTAATTTGATATTGAAAAAAACATAAAAATGTTGTATAATTGATACAGAATAATACTAAGGATGTAAAACACGGAGGATCAGCTTATGTCATTAACCATATCTACTAATTACATTAAGAAATTTGTAAGCGATGAGGAAATTTCAAATCTTGTTCCTTTTGCGCAGCAAGCACTTAAACTTGTTTTAAACAAAAACGGTGCCGGCAATGATTTTCTGGGATGGGTAAATCTTCCCAAAAACTATGATAAAGATGAGTTTAAGAGAATTAAAATTGCAGCTGAAAAAATAAAGAAAAATTCGGATATTCTTGTTGTTATCGGTATAGGCGGCTCATATCTTGGCGCAAGAGCGGCTATTGAATTTTGCAAGAGCCCTATTTATAATAACTTAAAAAAGGATACTCCTGATATCTATTTTGCCGGAAATAATATATCCACGACCGCTCTGAGTGAGTTGCTTTCCATCTGTGAGGGCAAAGATATATCGGTAAACG
Organism: uncultured Clostridia bacterium; assembly: GCA_944384515.1. GTDB lineage: Bacteria > Bacillota > Clostridia > Oscillospirales > CAG-272 > UBA1740. The sequence continues at coordinate 6,218 of CALWTU010000126.1, read as the reverse complement.
TAATTTCCAAATCCGGTACAACCACAGAGCCTGCCATTGCATTCAGAGTGTTCAAGAAACTTCTTATTGAAAAATATGGCGAGGATGAGGCGAAAAATCACATATTCGTTACAACGGATAAAGCAAAAGGCACACTCAAAAAATTTTCGGATGAAGCAGGTTATGAGACCTTTGTAGTTCCGGATGATGTAGGAGGAAGATATTCTGTTCTTACTGCGGTAGGACTGCTTCCCATTGCGGTTGCCGGAATTGATATTGATAAGATGATGAGCGGCGCATGTGACGCTATGAATAAATTCACATCGGATAATATCAATGATAACGAGGCAATGAAATATGCAATTATAAGAAATGTACTTTTGAGAAAAGGCAAAGGAACCGAAATTCTTGTTGGATATGAGCCTTATATGCTGATGTTCAACGAGTGGTGGAAACAGCTCTACGGAGAGAGTGAAGGAAAAGATAAAAAGGGTATTTTCCCGGCGTCAGTTATATTCTCTACAGACCTGCATTCTTTGGGCCAGTACATTCAGGACGGACAGAGAAACCTGTTTGAAACAGTCATAAATGTAAAAAATCCCGGAGCAAAGTTTGTTATTCCGGAGGACTCGGCAAATGTTGACGGTCTCAACTTCATAGCAGGCAAGGAACTTGACTATGTAAACAAAACCGCTATGATAGCAACCCTTATGGCTCACAATGACGGCGGAGTTGCAAACATTCTGCTTGAGCTTGAAGACAGGAGTGCTTACTCTTTCGGATATGCCGTATACTTCTTTGAGATGGCTTGTGCAATTTCCGGTTATATTCTCGGTGTCAACCCATTCAATCAGCCCGGAGTTGAAGAGTACAAAAAGAATATGTTTGCGCTTCTCGGCAAACCCGGATATGAAGATATGCGTGATGAGCTTAAAAAAAGAATGTAATTTTTAAAAAATGTATAAATTGCTCTTGATTTTTTAATAATTTTAATGTAAAATACATATAAAAGCAGATGATCTCTGCTTTTATATATCAACTTGTTACACAGGAGGATTTTAAAATGATTAAGTTATTTATCGGCGGCAAAGGTTCAGGGAAGACAAAAACTCTGATAGATCTGGTTAACACCGCAACAGTTAATTCTATGGGATCCGTTGTGTGTATTGAAAAAGGTGACAAACTTACACATGATATTACATACAAAGCAAGATTGATAGATACCGATTCTTATATGATTAAAGATGCTGAATCTTTATACGGCTTTATTTCAGGTGTTCTTGCTTCCAACAGTGATATTACTGATGTTTTTGTTGACTCAGCCCTCAAGATTTGCAATAACGATGTTGTCGCTTTTGAAGCAATGCTTAAAAAACTTGAATTGATTTTTAAAGACTCCAATCTTGTTATGACAGCTTCTATTACGGTGGAAGAGTGTCCCGACGGAATTAAAGCATATACCTAAATTTTTAAAATATAACTTAAGCACTCTCTTTCGGGAGTGCTTTTTGTTTTGTAAACAATAATTATACTTCTCATATAATAATAACAAGGGGATACTTTAAAATCCCCGTCGACTTATACATTGTATAAACGAGGAGAAATAATAATGCAAGATACAAGAAATTCGCAGTTCAGTTTCTGTAATGACGGAAGAGGTACTGTTTGTATAGATACAGATAGAGTTCTTGATTGTTGCAGAGATAGAGATTGTTTTGAAGATGCAAGAGTTTATTTGACTTCTGCAGGCGAACAACTTTTAGAAAGTGCAACCAATGTAAGAACCAAAAGTGCCGAGCTCGTTTGGGCACATGTTAGTGTTCATGAGGTACCGTTCAACCAGGGATTTTATCAGGTAACTGTAAGGTATTATATTAAAGTTGAGATGGAAGCGTGCGTTTGCATAGGAAAGAGCCAGACATTTTACGGTATAGCTGTTCTTGAAAAGGATGTTATTCTTTACGGCGGAGAAGGAAATGTTGTATCATATTCATCTACCCACGACAACGACTACTGTAATATCGGCAGCACAATAAGAGGAACAAATGCTCCGAAGGCCGTTGTAGAAACAGTTGAGCCGATTGTGCTCGGCACAAAAGTAAAGGAATGCCACTGTGCAATTAATCCTTGCGACTGTGTAGATATTCCGGAGTGTGTATGCTGCTGTGTTAACGGCGAACTTAACATGAACAGCAACGCTCCGAGATTATACATTTCATTCGGTATTTTCTCTGTTATAAGAATTGTGAGACCTGCTCAGCTGTTAGTTCAGGCAACCGATTACAGTGTACCTGATAAAGAATGCTCACCTGCTACAAACAATGACAATCCTTGCTCTTTATTTAATACAATTGCGTTCCCTGTAAATCAGTTCAGAGGAACAACCACACCTCCCATTCAAACACAGGGCGAAAGAGGCGGAAATTGCGGTTGTAAAAAATAATCTAACTAAAAATGGATGACCTAAAAAGTCATCCATTTTTTATAATAGGGAAGTATCAGTTTGAGTTTTGGCGCATTATTTCATATGCAAACATTGTTGTTGCTGAAGCAGCGGAGAGAGAAGCGTTAAAGCTCCTTGCATAATCTATTTTTACTCTGACATCACACTTATCTAAAAGTGATTTTGAAATACCTCTTTTCTCGCCTCCGACTATTAGAAACAGCGGATATTTTAAACTGCATTTTCCAAGAACGCTCTCAGTATTTTCATCTGCGCAAACAACAGTGTAGTTTAAATTTTTAAAATAATCAGCGGCACTCAGAGCATCAGAGGTATAAATACCGAACATCTCAGATGCGCCTGCAGAGCTCCTGCAAACAGTACCGGCAGCATGCATCCAGTTTCTCTCAGAGAGGATAATTCCGTCACAACCGCAGGCGTATAAAGAGCGCAGGGCATAGCCGAAATTATACGGGTCCTCAATGCCTTGTATCATACAGTAAAATCCGTCAGGTTTTATATTATTACATTCGGATAAGGAGGGCAGGGTTCTTTCTCCGGCAATTGCAACAATTCCGCCGTGGGAGTTGCCGAGAGTTATTTTATTTAAACCTTCTGCATCTGTTTTTTCAATTTCAAATCCGAGCTCATATGAAACTGCCTTAAGATAACCAAGCTCTTTTGATATTTTTTTGAGTTTTTCTTGGTCAAACAGTATCTTTTTTATTTTTCTGTCGCTGATATTGAGCTCGCGGCTTTTTATTATTGCGCGAATAGATGTCATACCTTCAAAAACCAAAGATTCATTAAATTTAATGTCTTCTTTTGTCATTATTATGTATGTCCTCACATATATATTAGTATATAAAATTATCAGGAGTTTTGTTATGGATTCACCACAAGAAAAAAGGTGCGAAATATTAGCCAATTATGTAATTGAGACAGGTGCAACTGTCAGAAAAGCATCATCCGAATACGGTGTCAGCAAAAGCACCGTACATAAGGATCTGACATATAAACTTAAGTTTGTCAATCCCACATTATACAGAAAAGTAAAAAACATATTGGAAATCAACAAAGCGGAACGGCACCTGCGGGGCGGGGAAGCCACGAGAAAAAAATATTTAAACTCAAAAAATAAACACTAATATTATATACTAAAATAAGTTCTTTTGCAATATATAAACCTAAAGTTTACTTATTACATAAGCAAAACATCCCATATCCGTTAATTTGAGGTAATTTTATTACCGTATAGCCGTTTTCAGTATACGATTCCATTATGGTTTTATCCGGAAGGCGTAATACTTTATTAAAATTACCTCTGATATAGATTGTTTTACCTTCCGGCAAAATATTATGTTCTTCAACAATATCAAACTTTCCTCTCGGTTCGGGATAGGTGACCTTAACATGAAGAAGATAATAGTCTTTTTTGCCCGTCAGAGTTATACGGCTCGTAGATGGCATATTTTCTGCACGAATCAGAGGATTTGGCAAGAAAAGTTTTATCAGTTCGTCAATTATGATTTTATGCGCATACATTGCATTTTCATAATATGCATCGAAGATTCTGAAAGATACATGTGCGACATTTTTTTGAGAGTTAATTAAGATTACTGACTCCTTATTTTTGCATTTTGGAGGTGTATAAAAGTATCCGTGCAGACCATCCCACTTTCGGTCAAAGTAGGGAACAATGTAATCGGCTAAAACCGTATTTGTATCTGATTTTTCCATTCTGATACCGGGCTTATAGATTGCCCAATCCATGTCGGCAATATTTGGCGGTGTGTTTGTAAAGTGAAAATACGGGGAATTTGAACTGTCTTTTCCTTTATATTTAAAGTCCCATTCGGACAGTGCAAAATCAGTTTCTTCTATATTCAGTCCTGAAAAACCCGATGAAATTATTTTTTTACCCATAGACAAGTAGTTCTTGAGTTTATTCGCAAGTTCATTGTCAACTCGCATATCGTCCGGAAGAATAAGAACAGAAAATCTGTCAAAATCCATATCCTTATGAATGATATCAAAACTGTATTTAAGTTCCGAGAGCATCCGTGAAAGCCCCATATACGATTTTGATAAAACACCTCCGGAATCTGTTAATACACCTATTTCAGAAATATAGTTGCAACCGTCTGTCCATGGCTCATATGTTTTTATTATTTTATAAATATCTCTAAGGTCGGAATATATATCTGCGATTAAATTATTTGCAGGATGCATATGATCTCCCAAGGATACGCCTACATTATTACACAGAGCATCAAAAAAATCGTTTTCAATCGACGCTTTAGTTTTATATCCTCCGAAATCGCCCCACGATGATTGAAAACGCCCCGTCATATACAGTACATTTTTATTTATGTTTCTCGCATATGCAGCCTTTGCTCCGAAATAATCATATCCCCAGCCACCGCTCGGCAAGCATTCTATCTCGATATGACTGTTATAATTTCTGACATCATAGAAGGGCATACCGTTCAAAAACAAATACTTATCTTTTGGAACAATTTTTCTGATATCCTCGGAAATTGAAAGCATAACTCTGTATGCAAAATCCAAAACGGCTTTTCCGTCCTCTATATCAATGCCTTGATTTTTCATATCCGATGTACATCTGTCACAATAACAAGGCTCAAGGCACATACAGTCGCAAAATATACCGTCTACATCATAACTGCAAATCTCTTCAATTATCTTGAGCAAGTACTCACGATAATCAGTATTATAACACATCGTTCTGAAAAAGTTTGCGCTTCTGTCTCCGCGTATAATTCTTCCGTCTTTATCAACTCTGAGCCAGTCTGCATGTCTTCTTGCCGCTTCATGATTTAAACCTACATTTATATAAGCGGTAACTACGATACCATGCTTATGGCAAGCAGAGAGCAGGGAACCGAACATATCGCCTTTCATTGTCGGATACTTAATTCCTATTTTAGTCGGATAATATGAAAAACCAATATTGCATTGAGCAAATGCGTTGATATATTCTACATTTGCATCTTTTAATGTTTGCGCAAAAACTTCAGCATTCCAATTTTCACCGAAATTTTCTATTCCCGGCATAGTGTGAAAATCAATATGTACAGCTCGTTTAATATTTTTCATTTTCAGACTTCCTCCTATTTTTTTGTAATATAATTTTTATAATAATTTATTTAGATATAATTTTTTAAATTTAAAAATTTTGGTTTTATATTTGATTTTTGTGATTTTGTAAGTTTAATCAGTACTTAGTAATATGTTATCATAATGGAAAAAATAAATCAATATATCATTATTTATAAATTTTTTTACAATTTTTATCTAATTTTCATATTTATAATTCCCTCAATTATACAAAATTTTTATTTTGTATAATTGTATATACATATAATTTATTATGTATAAATGCTTTAGTTAACTTCCCTTTCATTTTTAAATTTATTTTTTTAATATAATATACCATACACTTAAAATTAAATTTAGTTTTTCGGCCTGTATATTGTATTATATTTTAAAAGAATTAATTAATTACAAATATTTTTATCTAATATTAAAATCAGACAGAATTATTATCAACAGTAAAAGTTATTAAAAAAGTAAAACAAACACAATACATAAATATCAAAAAAACAATTTAATTTAATAACTGATAAATAAAAACTGCTCTACCCTTCTCTGAAAAATGTAAAAAATTATTATTTATAATATTTTGCTATTGAAATAACTATATATTTATGATAAAATAAATTATAAAATATTCATTTTTGGAGGAAAAAATTATGAGAATGCGTGTTCTTAC
>CALWTU010000125.1 GCA_944384515.1 uncultured Clostridia bacterium | reverse complement strand
GGTAAAGCCCTCTAATTTTGTTGACAACGCGAACAAATTAAAATAAACAAGCGGATAAGGTGCGCTTCCCTGCTCCTTATCCGCTTGTTTTCAATTCTCAAAAATATAACAAAACAAACATTTATTCCTTTGCGGAATATTTTATTATGTACTATTGCAAAAATGCTGTTCCCCCATGCGAGTCGAGGGGGGATTTTAATGCTTTTGAAAGTTAAGTTTTCGGTTGCAGATGCTTTCAGAGTAATGTTCTGTTAAAAGATGTCAGGGCTATGCTGTAATGCGGTTTTGGGCGACAGTTTAACTTGCATTTGGATATTTGGTATGATTTTTGCGATTTGATTTTTGTACAGTTTCTTGTTGCGTTATTTATTTAAATATGGTAGAATATATCAGATAGATGCTCGGCTTTTATACAGTTGATGTATATTGCCGATTCAGAGTATATTGCCAAGCGCCGGGAATATATCGGCGCGGCTCATTTAAAAAGGAGTTTTAAAAATGCAGGAGATAAGATGCCCGAAGTGCGGCGAGGTGTTTCAGGTAGACGAGACCGGATATGAGCAGATTGCACGGCAGGTGCGTGACAAAGAGTTTTCCAAAGAAATAGAAAGCCGTGAAAAAGAAATAAGGGCAAGTCAGGAAAGAGAGTTTGAGATAGCGCGCCTCAAGGACAATGCGGAACACAAAGAGAATATTGATAAAATGAGTGCTGAAATCTCCGAGAGAGACCGGATAATTTCGGATCTGAGAGCGAGAGTTGACGCCGGCGCAGCGCAAACAGAACTTGCTGTCTCAAAAGCGGTAGAAAAAAAGAATGAGGAGTTATCGCAAAAAAATACAGAGATCGCGAGCCTTAAGGGAGAACTGAAAAACAAAGAGAAAGAAAACCTTCTGAGCGAGAAGTCACTCATAGAGCAATACGAGAGTAAGCTCAAAGACAAAGACGAGCAAATTGAGTACTATAAAGACTTTAAGGCTCGCCAATCGACAAAGATGATAGGAGAGAGCCTGGAGCAGCACTGTCTTACGCAGTTTAACTCACTGCGTATGACGGCTTTCCCGAATGCATACTTTGAAAAGGACAACGATGCAAGAAGCGGAAGCAAAGGCGACTTTATCTACCGTGAATGCGATGAGTACGGCACGGAATTTATCTCGATAATGTTTGAGATGAAAAACGAAGCAGACACAACCGCCACCAAACACAAGAATGAGGATTTCTTCAAAGAGCTTGACAAGGATCGCAGGGAAAAAGGATGCGAATATGCAATACTTGTTTCCATGCTTGAAATTGACAATGAGTTTTACAATAACGGAATTGTGGATGTGTCCTACAGGTACCCGAAAATGTATGTTATCCGCCCGCAGTTCTTTATCCCGATTATAACACTGCTGAAGAATGCCGCAATGAACTCATTGAAGTACAGAAAGGAGCTTGAAACCGTCCGAAATCAACAGGTGGATATACAGAATTTCGAGGCAAATATGAACGCATTCAAAGAGGGATTTGCCCGCAACTACCGTTTGGCAAGCGAAAAATTCGGCAAGGCTATTGAAGAAATTGACAAGACAATAGACCATTTGCAAAAGATAAAATCCGAGCTCCTCTCATCTGAGAACAATTTGCGCCTTGCAAACAACAGAGCCGAGGAGCTGTCAATAAAAAAGCTGACCAAAAACGCCCCGTCCGTCAAAGCTATGTTTGACGGTTTATCCGACAAATAAATATGCACTTATTGAGCACAACCGTATTTCAACGAGAAAATGTTCTGAAATCGACAAAAAGCATAAGGCGTGTTGTTTTGTTTTCGGTAAAAGCCTGTTATGATTATGTTATCAGCTGAGGCTGAAATATATCATAGGAGAATTTTATATGAACACAGACAAAATTTATGCAGAAAAAATTGCCGCTGAATACGCAGTCAAGGACGCGTCGAAGGTTGTGGCTTTGAGAAAATTAGACTTTAAGGCTAAGAGCAAGGCTAATATTTTCACTTACTCTTTCGGTATTATTATGACGCTTGTGCTCGGAGTGGGAATGTGCCTTTCAATGAAAGTGATAGGCGACGGAAGCTCGTTTATGACGGCGGTGGGGATTGCCGTGGGCTGTTTAGGTATTCTGGGTATCGGCATAAACTATCCCATATATAAAAAACTTCTTAACTGCGGAAAGCAAAAATATGCTTTTGAAATTATCGAACTTGCAAAACAAATAAGCGACGAGGCTGAATAAAAGAGAACGGAGGGAGGCCGATGAATAAATCAGAAAGCAAATATTTCAGCACAGCCCTCCTTATGGATGAGGCGCTGATAGATTTGCTCGAGACCAAAGACCCGGAATATATTACGGTCAAAGAAATCTGCAAAAAAGCGGGGGTCAACAGATCGACATTCTATTTACACTATGATACCATAGCTGATCTGATAAACGAAGTAGTTGACGTTGTAAACAAGCGGTTTCAGTCATATTTTAAAGATAATGCGGAAAAGTTCAGCCGCGGTATAGAAAACATGAGACTTGAAGAACTCATTTTTATAAACCAAGACTATTTACAGCCTTATCTGCAGTTTATAAAAGACAACAAAAATATTTATCGGGCTGCTTTCAGAAATCCGTATGTTATGCAGGCACAGAAGCGGTACAAAAACTTAAAAGAATATATTCTCAATCCGATTTTAAACCGTTTTGCGGTGCCTATAGAATTTCGGAAATACTATATTTCCTACTACATAGAAGGAATTATGGCAATTATCAAAGAGTGGCTGAGCGGTGACTGCAAGGAAGCAATTAATGACATAATCACGATTATAGAGAAATGTGTAAATCCAAATGTTATACCGGATAAAGAATAATATGGAAAAGAAAACACTGCTTTACAGCATAAATTCGTTTTTTGCAAAATTCAAAGATGACTACGCATTTAAAACTGTTCTCTGCTCGACACTGTCCTTTTCCTTCACGGTGCTGTTCGCATTATACAACGGATTTTTGGGAATTTACATGCGGTCTTTATGGCATGCAAGTATTTTTATATATTATCTGTTGCTTGTAATTATCCGCGGAATTATTTTGCTGACCGAAAACGCAGTCAAAACGAAAAACGACGAAGAACAGAGACGGCGAAGGCACAAAACTTTTGCCGCAAGCGCTATGATGCTGTTGCTTCTCAACATATCGCTGATTTTTCCGATTGCAACAATGGTCAAATTTGAAAAGCCCGTAAACATGAGTCTCATCCCCGCCATCGGAATGGCTGCATATACAACTTACAAAATCACAATGTCCTCAATCAACATAGCAAAGCGAAAAACAAGAAAGCACACGGATATTCTCGTGGCGGAGCTTAGGTCTATAAATTTCATTGACGCACTTGTATCAGTCCTTACACTCCAAAACACGCTGATTATGGTAAACGACACGCAATCAGCCGAAAATATGCTTGCCTTGAGCGCAGTATCAAGCGCTTTAATCTATCTTTTGATTTTGGCGGTCACTGTTTTGCTTATAGCAAAAGTCTTAAAAAGAAACGAAAAATAACCCCATAATATCAAATAAAAAACTCAACACGCCCCCCGATAAATTGCCGAACAAGTCTTTATTGCGTAAAACAAGTTCAGTCAGACAAAAAATCCCGCGATGCTGTGCATCGGGGGATTTTTTCTATTGAATTATGCGCCGTCGGAAGACAAATATAACCGCTTATAACGGGGGCGTGTTGAGTTTTGTCCATTCAGGCGGTGCGGCGGCTTGGTCGGCGAAAATTGGCGGCGGGGGCAACGTAACGGGTAGTAGGTTTGCGGTGCTGGCAGCGGTTCACGGCTCCGGCGCGAGGTTATCCCTCGGTCGGTGTTTTTACCGCTCAAGTCGAATGTCGCTGCACGGGTGGCGGGGTGAACTCATCTATCAGTTTTTGCAAAGTATCAACAAATTTGCCGACATGGTAGCCGTCGCATACTGCGTGATGTACTTGAAGAGAAAGAGGAATCAGCCTTTTGCCGTTTTCCTCAAAGAACTTTCCTAAAGTAAAAATCGGAAGAAGATATTTGCCGCCGCCCAAGACTTGCAAATTAAACGAGGTAAACGTAAACCACGGTATCATTGATATATCAAACGAGTTTGCCGGTCTGCCCGGTTTGGGCTCATATCTTTCGGACGCTGAGTACCGTGCGGTATCAAGGATATATGAGTCGAGAAAAGACTCGTAATCCGAATTAAACTCTGTCCATATCGCCGAAAAATTTTTGTTTTCCTTATTAAAAACAGTATATGCGGGATGCATGCTGTCATATATTCCCAAGCCCTCTTCGGTAAGTGCGGTACGAAACTGTGGCATGCTGTTTACACTTTTGGTCAAAAGCCATATCAAAGTAGGATAAAGCCGCACGCCTTTAAGGTTGGTTATGTCAATGTTCACCGTGACGGAATAGGTGCAGACCACCTCATTTATAAAATGCCGGTAAAATTCCTTTCTCTCCCAGCTCTCAATATCTATCAGCTCAAAAGGCATAGTTGGCTCCTTATATAAGTCCCGCACAGTGCTGTGCCCATATAATATCACGCAAAATCAAGGCTTCATTCGGGGCTCAATTTTCGGCGGCATAAAAACACTCCTGCCACCGGACAGTTATATTATACAGGCGCACGCCTATGATGTCAAGCACACAACACAGTAAATTTTTTTCAAAGCCCTATTGACTTTCCCGGTTTTTGGGCATATAATAGTATGTAATACGGACTATTTTATTATATGTATGAGGTGGAAATTTGAGCATAAGGGATGATAACAAGCGTTTTGAAGAGATATTTCAAAAAATGGACAGGGATTACGAAAGTTACGCAAAATCTTTCGGAATGACCTATTCTTCGCTTGCAATGCTCGAGTATATCTGGGACAATCAGCCCTGCACACAAAAACAACTGTGTGAAATAACAATGCTCCCAAAACAGACCGTAAACACAATCATTATGTCTTTTGTAAGACAGGGGTATATACAAATGCTCGAGTTGCCCGAGGACAGAAGAGTCAAAACCATGTCACTCAGCGACGCCGGGCGTAAATTTGCAAATACGGTACTGCCCAAAATCAAAAACGCAGAGGATCAAAGCATAAGCCGGTTTACTGAAGAAGAAAAAAGAACCTTCTTCAAGCTTCTTGAAAAATTCGCAGCATCTTTTTCGGAAGAACTTAAAAAATAACCCTCCTCCCACCCCTTAAGTGGGAGGTTTTTTTGCAATTAAAGTCCGATGTACGGACTATTAACAATCTTAATAACATCAATTCATCTAACCTGCCTCTTGAAGAAGTGAAAGTAGAGAGAGCCTGAAAACAGATGGACACTGACAGTTATGAGCACACAAACAGGCTGTAAAGTGATTTCGGAATGTAATTAGGAAATATCGCGAGACTTAGTCAGGAGAAAAAATGAGTATTCAACTATCAGATCATTTCAGTTACGGAAAACTGATGAAGCTAACCCTGCCCTCTGTAATAATGCTTGTGTTCACAAGTCTTTACAGTGTGGTTGACGGTTTTTTTGTATCAAACTATGCGGGCAAAGCTGCGTTTGCCGCAGTAAATTTTATTATGCCGGTTTTATGGGTTGTCGGCTCTATCGGATTTATGCTTGGAACAGGCGGAAGCGCCTTAATTGCGAAGACAATGGGAGAAGGTGAGCATGAAAGAGCAAACAAAATCTTTTCCATGGTTGTGTATATATCAATATTTGCGGGTGTCGTTTTGGCAGCAGTCGGAATTCTTCTTTTAAGACCTATCGCCTCATTACTCGGAGCCGACGGAGCTCTGCTCGAAAACTCAGTGAGATACGGCAGAATTATTTTGCTTGCAACACCGGCATATGTATTGCAGTTTGAGTTCCAGTGTCTTTTTGCGACGGCAAATAAGCCCGTACTCGGTCTTGTCATTACAGTTGCGGCAGGACTTACCAACACTGTGCTTGACGCACTTTTTGTTGCCGTTTTACCATGGGGACTTGAAGGCGCTGCGCTAGCCACCTTCATCGGTCAGTTTGTAGGAGGAGTGTTGCCAATCCTCTATTTTGCAAGGAAAAACGGCAGTCTTCTCAAGCTCGGCAAACTGTACTTTAACGGACGGGAGTTTTTACAGGTCTGCCTCAACGGCTCATCCGAGATGCTCAGCAACATCTCCGCATCTGTTGTCGGAATGCTCTATAATTTCCAGTTGCTCAAATACCTCGGGGAGGACGGCGTTTCCGCATATGGAGTACTTATGTATCTGGGAATGATATTCAGTGCAATATTTTTCGGGTATACGGTCGGTACAGCACCCGTCATCAGTTTCCATTTCGGAAAAGCAAACAGAGACGAGCTTCGAAGCCTCAAGAGAAAATGCCTTGTTATCATTGCGATAAGCTCGCTTCTGATGTTCGGACTGGCAATCGGACTTTCCGAATTTCTGTCTTATGTATTTGTCGGGTATGACAAGGCGCTGTTTGAACTGACGGTACACGCTTTCTACATCTATTCCCTCTCTTTCCTGTTTTTCGGATTTACAATCTTCACATCCTCATTCTTCACCGCCTTAAATGACGGTCCCGTATCGGCGGCAATATCTTTCCTCAGGACGGTTGTATTTCAGGCGGGCGGAATTCTTCTCTTCCCTCTCATTCTCAAAGCAGAGGGTATCTGGTGGTCAATTGTAATTTCAGAGGCGTTGGCACTTTTCACATCAGCGGTATTTTTAAGAATATTTAAGAAAAAATATCAGTACTGATGCAAAACTTAAAGTTTTATTCCCCGTTTTTGTAAACTGTGTTGACAAAAAGAATTTATTTTGGTATAATATAAGCGGTTAGACAACGCTAACCGCTTTGAAACCGTAAAATTTTAAGTTTTGACACAAATATTTTTCATCTGTGCCTTTTATAAATGCACTTTTGAATTTACGGACAGTTTTCAAAATTAATGGGATGCGTTCTATAAGTTCGCATCCCATTAATTGCTTTTGGAGTTAGCAAACACTAACTTATATTTTCGTTTATTGGGCGCTTACCCCTCTACCGTGCTGAATATTTGAATGCGCGGCACGGGAAACACAGGCTGAAAGCTCTGAGAACAGCATTACGGGAATTGCCGCGGTTACGCAAGACGCGGAAAATTCACCTATGCATTTAAATCGGTAACGGGCGTTGTCAAAGCGAGTATGGTGTGGCAAACTGCTGTACTTTAAAACAAAAAGGCGGATTAATATGAAACAGTTTAATGTTACGGGAATGAGCTGCGCCGCATGCAGCTCGCATATAGAAAAAGAAGTCTCTTCCCTCGTCGGCGTAGAGAGCTGTTCGGTAAACCTCTTGACAAATTCAATGAGTGTGAGCGGAACGGCAAGTGATGCGGAAATTATTGATGCGGTTAAAAAGGCGGGATACGGCGCCTCGGTCAAAGGAGAGAGCAAAACTCAAAGTGACGATATTTCAGACAGTATGAAAAAAGAATTCAAATCGGTGAAAAACCGCCTTTTGGCTTCTCTCGGTTTTTTGGCTCTCCTTATGTATTTTTCAATGGGTCATACTATGCTGAAACTGCCTTTGCCGCCGTTTCTTGACGGCAACTTTATAGCTATCGGCATAATACAAATGCTGCTTTGTATATGTATTATGATACTAAATAAAAAGTTTTTCATAAACGGAGTTAAGAGTATTCTTAATCTGTCCTTGAATATGGACACATTGGTCTCTCTCGGCTCTCTGGCATCATTCGGATACAGTCTTGTATACTTATTTTTAATGACGGCAAGACCTGAAAGTGCGGGAGAATACTTGCACGAGTTCTATTTTGAGTCGGCGGCAATGATACTCGTACTCATAACACTCGGAAAGCTGCTTGAGACCCGTGCAAAAGGAAAAACCACCGACGCACTTAGATCCTTGATGAAACTCGCCCCCAAAACCGTGACGGTTATCCGTGACGGAGAGGAAACCGTATTGCCTACGGAAGAGCTTAAGTGCGGGGATATTTTCATAGTCCGCCCGGGCGAGAGCATTCCGGCAGACGGCGTTGTAATTGAGGGAAGGAGCGCTGTGGACGAATCGGCGCTCACGGGAGAGAGTATCCCTGTTGAAAAGGAGACTGAGAGCAAAGTCTCTGCCGCCTCGGTCAACCTGTCGGGAATTTTAAAATGCCGTGCTGAGAGAGTGGGCGAGGACACAACATTCTCACAGATTATAAAGATGGTCAGCGACGCATCCGCAACAAAGGCGCCGATAGCAAAAATAGCGGACAGAGTGTCGGGAATTTTTGTGCCGGCTGTAATTTTAATTGCAATTATAACATTTACCGTATGGATGCTGATAGGACAGACGGCAGGCTTTGCAATTGCGAGGGCGGTATCCGTGCTTGTTATCTCCTGCCCGTGCGCACTCGGACTTGCTACCCCGGTTGCGATAATGGTAAGCAGCGGTATAGGCGCAAAAAACGGTATTTTGTTCAAGACGGCGGAAAGTATCGAGAAGCTCGGCAAAACAGAAATTGTTGCCCTTGATAAAACAGGCACTGTGACATCCGGCAAACCTAAGGTAACAGACATTCTGACGGCGGACGGTGTAAGCGAAGCGGAACTTCTCGAAATTGCGTATGCGCTTGAATATAACAGCGAGCACCCGCTGGCGAAGGCTGTTGTATCCTACGGAAAAGAAAAAAATCTGCCGCTGAGAAAGACCGAAGACTTTGAGGCTCTGACGGGAAGCGGACTTACCGCAAAAGCGGACGGCGCAGTTATTTGCGGCGGAAATCTTGCGTTTATAAGTTCAATTGCTCAGATTGATGATAAAATGCTCGAGAGGGCGAGAGAATTTGCCGACGAGGGTAAAACACCGCTGTTTTTCTGCAAGGAGAGCACCCTGCTCGGTATCATCTGCGTTGCGGACACACTCAAGGATGACAGTGTTAAGGCCGTTGGGGAAATGCGGAATATGGGAATATACATTGCTATGATAACAGGTGACAATGCCCGCACGGCAAGCGCTATATCAAAAGAGGTGGGCGTTGACGAGGTTATCTCGGATATGCTGCCCGACGGAAAGACTAAAGAGATACAGAGACTCAAAAAAGACGGTCTTGTGGCGATGGTCGGAGACGGAATAAACGATGCGCCCGCACTGGCAAATGCCGACGTCGGAGTTGCGATAGGAGCCGGAACGGATGTGGCAATTGATGCGGCGGAGGTCGTGCTTGTAAACAGCAAGCTGACTGATGTGAGCTGTGCAATCAGGCTGGGCAGAGCCACGCTCCGAACAATATATCAGAATTTGTTCTGGGCATTCTGCTATAACATTGTCGGAATACCGCTTGCCGCAGGAGTATTTATTCCCCTGATGGACTGGCAGCTTAATCCGATGTTCGGCGCAGCGGCTATGAGCGTGTCGAGTTTATTTGTCGTTTCGAACGCATTGCGGCTGAATTTAGTTAATTTCAAAAACAGTAAAAACGATAAGACAAGAAAAAGAAAAAATAAAAAACACAAGGAGAAAACGGGTATGCAGAAAACAATAAAAATCGAGGGAATGATGTGCGCGCATTGTGAGGCGAGAGTAAAGAAGATACTTGAGGGGCTTGACAATGTTGAGAGCGCAGATGTAAGCCATGTAAGCGGCACAGCCAAGGTTAATTTGAAAGAGGACGTTGCAGACGCACAATTTAAGGAGAAAATCGAGGCTGAAGGTTACAAGGTTATCTCAATAGAGTAATAAAAGCGTTTTGAGCTTTATCCTGCTTATTTGGCGCGGTGCATGAAACACAGAGACACTAAAAAGTGCGCTGAGAATGTGCCGGTACAAAATATAATGACAGTGTGTTATGAAACGCGGAAAACAAAATAAAAAAACGGCGAAGATACGCTTACCCGGCGGATTTTCAACAGTAAATTCCTGATAAAATAAGCATATAAACCAAGAGCGAGGCAGAAATGTTTTCTGCCTCGCCGTTTTTTCTTCTTATAAATGTGTTTTTTCCTGAATATCAGAGTCCATTTTAATTTTAAGGCGGCATGCTTGCTTTAACAACCGTAAACTCAGTCAGGCAAATGTTTTGAATTCACTGTGCTTGCGCACTGAAAAAATTTATAGTGTAATCAATGAGATTTATAATAAATGTCGGGTCCTGACTGCCGTCATGATAAGTTGTCATGCCAGAAACGGCATAACCGCTCTTGCCTTCTATCTCGACCTCATAAGAATATGACTTAGGGTCGTCCGAGATCAAACTATATGTCCCTTTATATGTTTTATTGTTCGTCAGATCGCTGATAGTCAGCACTCCGTTTTCCGCCTCGCAGACAAGCTCAATCTCCACGGCGCCTCCGTACAAATCAGAACTGCCTATGCCGCATGCCACAGCCTCGCCCCTCTCACCGCTCTGCACCGATGTCATAATCCACTCGTAATCAGTTATTTTCGGAACATTTGCGCTCTCGCACCCTACCAAGAGTAACATCACAAGCACCAATGTAAAACTTATTTTTTTCATACTGCACCTCATTTTTTCTGAGTTTTATAAATACCCGTAACACAAAGTCCGAGCAGCAGCGACAAAACCGCATATCTCAGTATACAGAGCGGCAAATTAAATATATATATTCCCGTTTTTGAGACAGCGCCGCCGATGACCGAGTTTTGTTGCATAATCTCTCTTTCCGAAAAAAGGCAGTGTATCAAATCTGCCGCATCATAGAAAATAAAGACCGCGAAAAAGACTGCAAAAACAATGAAAAATGCCCGGAATACCTTCCTCTGCCTTTCAAAATGCCCCATAGACTCTGCATTTCTATTATCGGCATTCTCCGCCAAAGTCAGCCCACATGTGTCACACTCATTCCCATCGTCAAGCTCCGCCTCGCCGAGGAGTAAGGCAACCGAAATACCGAGTTCTCGGGCAAGTGCAACAAGCATCTGCGAGTCCGGAACAGAAAGTCCCTGCTCCCACTTTGAGACGGTTTGCCTTACAACATTCAGCTTATCTGCAAGCTCTTGCTGTGACAGTCCCCTTTTCTTTCTGTAAAATCTGATTTTTTCACTCATAATCATTAAAACTCCCGAAACTAAAGTAATTATACTAAAAATACGCATAAGTGTCAAGCAACAGATTTTAACATTTTACCCTTTTTGCAAAGCGGTTAGCAAAAAAATATGCGCCGCCTATCTCGGCAAAGCGCATAATAAACTGTATTTGAAAATACAAAAAGACAAGAAGGACACCTGCCGTTTATTTTTTACACGGGTGGGGTGTATCTGATACATGAAGTTAACATTTTATATGTTGACTTTGAAAGCGCGTTATATTATAATTGTATTGTGAGCATTCAAAGCAATGTAAAGTATACTTAACATTTTACAGGATATCTTCTGTTTTTGAAATATTACTGCCTTTTAAGGAGGGTATTTATGTTTGATTATACTATCGTGGCAATTGAAAAAACAATAAAAGATATTAAAAAAGTAAATAACATATTCAGCATTTTAGCCCAGCTTACATATATAGCTTACCTCTTATATGCGCTGATAACCGACACTGGAGTATTCTTGCTGAACTCCTTTGTTATGGTCATTTCAATGGCATATTTCTTCTATTTTATCGCACTTCTCAGTAAGGAAAAAGAAGAGGATCTGACGGAGCAAGAAGTAAACTCACAAAACAAAAAGCTTCAGTTTATAAGAAAATTTTATAAATACACAAAACATTTCGTAAAGCTGTTTGCAATTATACTCGCAGTATCAGACCTTATAGTAGAAAAAAGCGAAGCGACGGCTGTGGCAATACTATTCACCGCACTTATGATTATTGCTTTTGTACTGCAACTCTTTTTTGACGCTATAATTTATATTATAACCGACAGATTCAAGTTCTTCAAAGAAGCAATGGTTGCCGACTACAATAATGCAATCAAACCTATCAAGAAAGTAAGCAACTTTGTGAAAAGACTCAAGGGAGAAGATATTGCCGAGCCCGAGCCGCCGACAAAGCATAAACTGATACTTGACAAACTTGTTTCTATCCGCAGGAATGAGAAGGAGAAAAAGAAAGCGGAAGAAAAAGAGATGCAAAAAGCAGAACAAAAAACTCTCCGTGAGGCTAAAATTGCAGAGAAAAAATCAAGAGGCAAGAGCAATTTTTTGAAATCTTTGCTGTCTAAAGTCAGCCGCAAAGATAAGCATACTGATAAAAAAACAAATGAAAGAGTACAAGAACTTCCTCAGCTCACAAACGGTGACGACAGCTCGCAAACAGTGGTCTCCGATACAAGTCATCATGAGGGCGTTACAAAATAAAAGCCGCGCTGTTTTAAAATAAGCTTACATATAAGAACAATCGGAAATTAAAGCAGTCCGTGGGTTTAAATTCCTAAATTTATAAAGAATATTTTCTATGAAAAACATCCTGAAATCAGTTCTCCGCGTCAGTATGAACTGCATTCAAATAAAAACATTTCACAACTGTCATTTATTGCAATTTCCTTGGAAAAGGAAGAATAAGTCTTTACTGAAGTAAATCCGATTTCCCGTAAATATTCTTCCATTTCTCCGAATTTATAAAGATGAGTCTGAAAGTCCATTCGCTCGCTTTGCAGCAGTTCCGATCCGTTGTAAAGTTCATAAACGGAAGGAGAAAACTGTGTTTGGGTTTGCTCGTCGTAATAATTTTTGGTTTTCAGCAATAAATCATATCCTTGCTCAGTTTTTACAGAAACGGCAACCTGATAGTCACTGTCATCTTTGCACCTGT
This sequence comes from uncultured Clostridia bacterium, assembly GCA_944384515.1. GTDB lineage: Bacteria > Bacillota > Clostridia > Oscillospirales > CAG-272 > UBA1740. The sequence goes on along the minus strand of CALWTU010000125.1, from coordinate 14,458 downwards.
GGGCAATCGTATCGACGGCAAATACAAATTTACCGTTCGGCGACAGTAAATCTTTTAATTTTTTCAAAATATTTTTGCACTGATCTATATTCGTAAACAGTGAAACGGAGCCGGACGAAATAAAAATATAATCGTACTTTTCGTTTGACGAATACTTTGTAATATCTGCACAGACTGTCTTTGCATTGGGTGCTTTCTGTTTTAACTTTTTCAGCATTTCATCAGACAAATCCATTCCACAAATATCAAAGCCGTATTCTAAAAACGGAACAAGAAATCGTCCGCTGCCGCACAAGGGTTCCAAAATTTTTTGCCCTTTTTTTGCATAGGAAAGGTAAAACCTGAGCTCGTCATTCGGTGCGACCTTATGTAAAATTTCATACATTTCAGTACATAAGCTGCCATAATAATTTTGCTTTATTTGTTCCATATTTTTAACCACTCTTCCAAATTTTCTCTGAATTACTTTTATCAGGATGATTATATTACAGTACTGTTTCTTTTGCCGATAGTTCCCTTCATGGTTAAATAAAGGATGTTTAAACAAAGGGCTTGCGGAAATTGTCGCAAGCCCTTTGTCGCTTTTTAAAAAAAACAAACCCGAACCGATTGATTTTTACCAAAGGGTACGGATTTTTAAATGGTGGACCATCAAGGACTCGAACCTTGGACCTACCGGTTATGAGCCGGTAGCTCTAACCAACTGAGCTAATGGTCCGTACCCGTTAATTATATCAAATAATTATTAATATATCATTAATAAATTATGAATATTAATTAAATTAAATTTGTTGTTTAAAGGGTTTAAAGTAACATCTTTTTTGACCATATCACCCATATATAAATATACACAAAAGAAATATATAATACATAATAAAAAGACTGCTGAACACCGTTAAGGTAAGTTACAGCAGTCTTTATTAAACAAACATATCAGTCAAAAGTTCATCAGCTATAAGAGCAAGTTGATGTAAATTTGCCCAGATCTGTAGTATATGTCATAGAGATAGTGGAAATCTTATCATTTGTTTTTGCAATAACAAGAGTTACATCTGTAGCTACAGCAAATCCGAGAACAGCCTGTGTATCAGCTGCTTTAACAACTGTGGTAATGCTGTTATCGCCTGTACCTGTTGTGTAGGTAAGCTCATCGGTAAGAGTGAGTTTGAAAGCGGCAGGAATAACCTGATCCGCGGGAACATCACCCGAGAGAGTGCCGTCAGCGGCACGAACCACTGTACCTGTAACGGTAACCTTGTCACTGCCTGCCTCAGCTGCCTCCGGTGCAGATGCAAACTTCTCATAAGAATAACTGATAGTCGCCGTGCCATCCTGATTCTTTGTTGTTACAAACCTTGCGCTGAGAGTTCCGAGTTCTGTCTCAAAAGTTGTATCAACAGTAACCGTTGCAGCGTCAGTTGCGGCAAAGGCATCATTGAATGACTTAGCCAACTCCGCAGCTCTTTTCTTTTCGTTATCCTTGCAGGAGATCATACTAAAGCAAAGTACCACTGCAAGCAAAAGAGTCATAAACTTTTTCATCACTTTGTTCCTTTCTTTATATGATATCACTTTACAAGAGTAACCTGCTCAAGGTCGTATGTATAAACTGTTGTTATAACAACTACTGTCTCGGGATAATCCTCTGTTGCGGGAATTGTGTAGGAAAGTGTAATACCTGTAATAACCGCACCGTCGTCTTTAACGGTGACAGTCACATCGGCTGCAGGAGCATTTCCCTCTCCGAACACCTCTACTGTCTTGTCATTAGCTACAACGCAGGTAAATACACCGTTTTCATACTTTGCATCCTTTACATTGTCCTTTGTGATATTGATGGCAATATCACCGGCAACAGGCGCAAAATTGAATCCGTCTGTCCATTCGCCGCCGTCAACGCGAATACCCCTGTTCTCCAAAAATTCCTTAGATCCCTTTACAGTTGTGTAAAAAGGTGTTTCCGTATCGCCGGCACCCTCTTCAACCGTAGCAAATTTCTCATATGAATACTCGGAAACAGTAGCAATCAAACCGTCAATTTTTCCGGTAACGAGAGTATATGTACCGTTAAGCGTCTTGTTACCTATCGTATGTGTGGAAGTGGTAACTATCTTAGTAGGTGCACTTATTGCATATTTATCATTAACCGCTTTTATAATGTCCGTTTCCCCATTATCTTTACACGACACAATGGAAAAAACACACACAACTGAAAGAAGAAGCGCAATAATCTTTTTCATTTTCAAATCATACCTTTCTAATTTTCTTCAAACCTGATTTTGGGAATACCGTCAAGATCAGTTATAGGTGTAAGATGTATCAACGCTTACGGTAGCTGTCGCTGTGGCATAAGACACCGAAACACCGGTAAGATATTTACCGTTCGTCTTTACGGTAATCTTCACACCTTGATCGTTTGCGTTAATTGTTATACCCAAAACCTTAGCAGCAGTCTGTGCATCCACCGTTGTAGATAAAGTATAACCGTCCTCAGACAAGGTGTACTCGCCGAGATTGTCCTGACTGAGGTCAAGTACAAATGTCATACTGTTAACATCCACGGGTGCAGCGCCCCATGTCTCTCCGTCTTCAGAATACTTGCCGTCCTTGTAATAAACAACTCCGCTTTCAACAACCTTATTGTCAGTGTCGGAAGCAGAACCCTCTGAAACGGACTTTTTGCGTTCATATGAGTAGTTCATCTCAAAATTTTCCCCGTCAAAAACGGTCTCATAGTTGCCTTTATACACAGTACCGGATACCGTATAATAAGTAAGAGTTGTGATTTTTGTAGGCTTTGAAGCCTCTACCAACTCCACAAACTTTTCCAGATCCTTATCTTTCTTGCACGAGAAAAGTGTAAAAACACAAGTAAGAGCGAGAAGTAAGCATATAATCTTTTTCATTTTAATACCTATTGTGCCTTTCGTCCTTGTTATATAATAGTACTGCTATAATTATATAGGTTTTGACCTCAATTGTCAATAGAAAAGCCATTCTTTGTAACGATGTGACTGACGAAAATAAAAGTCCAAATTTATTCAAAATAACCAAAATCACATTAAATTTCGGCATTTTCAACATTTTGGACTGTTATTTTTATTAAATATATGAGATTTAAAAGACAGGCAGAATTTTAAAGCAAAGTATACCCGTCAGGACTGAATGCCGGCATCAGAGGATTTCAGCATCTTCTCCCCCTCTTCTTTGGCAAACTCCTTTGTGATGGAAATAAGGCGTTTGAGAGCCGGGGAGATGACCGTGTTGGGATTTACCGCAACGGCAAGAATCCTGCACACCTCCGGAACAATCGGTACAAACTGCACATCGTCCCTTCTGTTCTTGAGAATGAGCTCTGAGAGCATACTGATACCGAGGCTGTGCTCGACCATTGAAATTATGGCGGGGTCATCCACATAGGTGGGGGTTACAAACGGTTTGACATTGTATTCCGAGAACACGGCACTGATGTCGTCGTCAAAGCCGAGACCGGGCATGAGAAACTTTGTGCCGTTAAATCCGGTTATCGGAAACTGCCGGTTGTCGACAGGATAATCCTTTGGAAGCACGGCATAAAACCTGTCCTGAGCCAAAGTCGTCCATTTGAAGTCGTACTTTGAGTTTTTTGTGCCGTAACAAATATCAAACCTGCCCTCGTCAAGTCCGCCGTAAAGCTCGGTAACCGTACCGGTCTGTATATTGACGGTAACCTCGGGGAACTCGGCGTTAAACCGCTCCACAATAGGGGGAAGCCAAAGTCCCGCAAGGCTTGAGAAAGCTCCGATACGGATAATGTTGTCACCGTATGATTTCACAAGGTCAATCTCATTGAGCAAAGCGTCCTCGCACATAACAAGCTGGCGTATTTTGGGAATGATCCTCTCGCCTCCCGGAGTGAGTTTTATTCCGTAATAACCTCTCTGAAGGATGGAAAAACCCAGCTCGGTCTCAAGCGCATTCATCATATGAGTAAGCCCTGACTGTGTATAACCGAGTTTTTGTGCCGCGGCGGAAAAACTGCCCATATCCACCGCTGTCAATAACGCTTTGTATTTTGAAATATTCATGCTCTTTTACTTTCCAATCTGTATTTTAGTCTGTCAAGAGAGCCGATTACTTAGCAGTGAGGTATCCCTCTCTGTAAAGAAGTTCAGCAATCAGAACGGCTCCGCCTGCGGCGCCGCGCAATGTGTTGTGAGAAAGACCGACGAACTTATAGTCGTATACGAAATCCTCACGAAGTCTGCCGACAGAAACGCCCATGCCATGGTAAAGATCTCTGTCAAGTCTGGTCTGAGGACGGTTATCCTCCTCAAAATATGTTATGAACTGCTCGGGTGCGGAAGGAAGTCCGAGTGTCTGGGGCTTGCCCTTAAAATTCTTCCAATCCTCAAGAATCTCTTCTTTTGTGGGTTTATTCTCAAATTTAACAAACACCGCAGCCATGTGTCCGTCGCTGACGGGAACACGCAGACACTGTGTTGTAATAACGGGAGATGTTGCGGGAACTATCTTGCCGTTTTCAACAGTACCGAATACGCGCAGAGGCTCCTTCTCGCTCTTCTCCTCTTCTCCGCCGATGAACGGAATAAGGTTATCAACCATCTCGGGCCACTCGTTGAATGTTTTGCCCGCGCCGCTGATTGCCTGATATGTAGTCGCCACAACCTCTTTTATGCCGTACTTGCGCAGCGGAGCAAGCGCTCCCACATAAGACTGTATGGAACAGTTGGGCTTTACGGCAATAAAACCGCGCTTTGTTCCGAGTCTTGTCCTCTGGGCGGAAATAACCTCAAGGTGAGCGTCGTTTATCTCCGGAATAACCATCGGAACATCTGGGGTCCATCTGTTTGCGGAATTGTTTGAAACAACCGGAATCTCAGCCTTTGCATACTTCTCTTCAAGTGCAAGAGTGTCTGCCTTCGGCATATTGACCGCGCAGAATACAAAATCGCAAAGCTCATATACTTTGTCTGTATCCTCGGAATTGATGACTACCATATTCTTTACACTCTCGGGGCACGGAACCGTCATCTTCCATCTGCCTGCCACAGCCGCCTCGTATGTCTGATTTGCGGAGCGGGGGCCTGCGATAAGCGCAGTTATCTCAAAATACGGATGGTTCTCAAGCAAAAGAACAAATCTCTGACCTACCATACCTGTAGCGCCAACTATACCAACTTTTAATTTTTTCATCTTTCTCTCCTAAAACTTTTAAAGTAACAGATATACTATAACATATTATATTACAAATGTCAATATATTTGTGTCAAAAAAGGGGGTATTAATAAATTTAATATAGTGATTATCAAAATTAAGAACTGCTTTTTAAACCGGTGAGAACCGTGCGGTAATAAGGATGTTTAAAAGGAGCTCGGGCAGTGCGGCGCCTTGCGGCGCCCTCTGACATCAAGCTCCTGAAATCTTTATTTATTGATAATGCTTACATTCTGAGGCGCAATGCCTGTTGTCTCATAAACGATAGTGAATATCTGTGCTGCCTCGTTTGCCTGAAGGCTCTCAGCCTTTACGATAACACTGACACTGTTTTCCGATATGATTGCAACGCACTCCTCAAAGCCCTTTGCCTTGACAAGAGTTTCGATATTTGTCTCGTTTTGCATGTCAACTGCAATCTTTGAGAGTTGTTCCTGAGCTTTTGCCTTTGCCTCTTCGGTTGCGTCCTCATTTTCGGTCACAAGTTTAAGTACGTCGATAGCCTCGTCTCTTGACTGCTGGCGGAGAAGAGCTGCGGATGTAAAGTAGTTGTTCTCTTCGCCGTCTGCGTCGCCGCCTGCTGCCTCGCCGTTGTTTTCGTCATCCATATTGCCTTCTCCGTAGCCGATATTTCCGGTCGGATCATAGAACCAACGGTAGTTGAGATAAACCGCAAGTCCTATAAGTAAAACGGACACGATAATTACCACACTTCTTGTGGATTTTGAAGAAATAAATTTCTTTACTTTTTCGTTTTGCATAATATGCCACACTCCTTGTTTTCGTTACTGATAAATACTATGCCTGCCGATCGGCTAATATACCTTAAGCTTTCGTTTTCTGAAAAAATTTCGCCTCGGGTGTCTGAGCACAAAAGCTGTGCCGTGTTTTAACGATACGGCAGAACTGCAATTCTGTTTGAGCCGATGCCGAAAAGCGCACTCATCATGTCGGTTACCTCGCTTTTTACACGGGAATTATCCGCTCCTTTGCAGATAACAGTGATGCCCACGACCTCCGGCGGCTTTGTCTCGACAAGTTTTGAGCCGCTGTACTCGCTGTATGCTCCGCGTGAACAAGTTATGTCAACCTTTGCGCTGCCCACCCCGTCAATTCTCTCGCAAAGGGATGTAAGTTCTTCTTCAAGTTTAACTTTATATTCATTTAATGTATCATGGTCATTCTTCTCTGTTTTATTATCCGAGCCGCCTCCGAATGCAAAAATCAATGCCAATCCGAAACAGATAAAAATAATACCGTAAGATATTTTTTTGTTTTCCTTAAGATAACTGAAAAAACTATTTTTCAACCTCAATATACACCTCACATTTGCCTATTTCAAAACCGTTTACATAATTCTCTATTGCGTAGCTGTCTGCCGTTACCGCTGAATTCTTCAAAATAATATGTATTCGCTCAAATGTCATACTTTGAAAATCAAAACCGAATGTCAAAACCGAGATATTCTCCTTTGAGATGCCGAACCTATCCGAAACAGAATTTAAAATTCCCTCTTTGAGGGCGTCCTCGGTATACTCTATATACCCCGTGTCAGATGGCGGCGGCTGTGAACCGTCAAAATCGCCGAGTATATCTTCAATGGAAGAAAAAGCGTCGCTGCCGAGTTTAAAAAACGGCGTTACGATTGTATAAATCAGAAGAACCGACACGGCAAAGCGAAAAATGCCGTTGTTTTTTTGCATATCGAAAAAAGTGCTTATAAAAGATATTGCGGCGCATATAAACACTATACCGATAAGGTACTCACCCAAATATCTCAGCCCCCATTCTCACAAACACCGCCAACTGAAAAATGTAAATGATAATTGACATTACATAAATTGAAATCAAACCGTCAAGAGCGGATTTTATTGCGCTAAAACAACGCACGCCCCCATTTGAGCCGGTATATTCCAAGAACATGACGGCAAGTCCCATAGCCATGCGGTACATCAACAGCAAAATCAGCGGCGAGAGCGCGATTGAAATTATAACGGCGCACCCGGCGCCTCCTATCATGCCGCCGATATACCGTACCGAGGTGAAAAGTCCGCCCAAAGAGCCGCCGACCATGCCGCCGACGCCGGGGAGCATACTCTGTGCGGTATATCTTGCGAGCTTTAAGTATGCCGTGTCCTTTGCCGCCGCAATAACTCCGCCGGCTGAAGTCGCCGACAAAACCACCACCGTGATAATACCTATACACCAGGAGAGAAAGCCTTTTATATTTTTTGATACGCACCCTATTATATCTGCCTCAAACGGCGAAAAAAGAGATATGGCAAGCTGTGCTGTGACAAGCGGAATAAAAACGCCCTTTGACAGTCGGTCTACCGCCGCAAGAGTAATACTCATGTTTGCGGTAAGATACAGAGAACTGTTTATCCCGCCGCCTGAGGCGTTGACGGCACTCAAAATCGGAACTGTAGACACTAAAAAGTCGGATATGCCGGCAAGGCTGTCCGTCACCGTATTCATAATCGGCGCAAGCCTTGTATAAATTATTATTACGCCGATGGAATTAACCCCTATCCGTGTTAAATTTTTGTTCTCTTTCAAACTGAAACTCTCTGCCAGCGCCATAAAAATGCCGACGCCGAACACCAGAGCAAAAAAACTCAGATAAACCGACAGGGAGTTTTCTATAAGCTTTGATATTTCCTCTAAAATATTGCTTACTCCGAATGATATATCTTCTTCGCTGTCAATGTTTACAGAACCGTTCGGAATTATCTTATAAAACTTTTCAAGATACGAATATATCTCGTCTATCAGATCGGTATTTTCACCTGTACCTCTCGCATTTTGCATAAAACATCCTACCCTTTAAAATTAAAGCCTTATACAATCATTTCGGATGCAAGTTTGTAGCAGTCCGAAAGATAAGGCAGTATTATTGTAATCATCTCTATTTTGCAAAGAATATCGGCTCCCCGTGCCAAAAGCGGCTGCGAGAGCTCCGTACATACCTCCGAGCAAATTCCGAATATGTACCCTACCCCCAAAAGCTTCATCAAAGTTGAGAGAATTTCTTCCCCCGCGCCGCCTGAGTCAAACGCACCAATCGCCGAAAAAACCTCCTCAAGCTGTGAAGAACATACCCGTATTACCCCGACAAATGCTATTAAAATCAGCACGGGCACCCCTTTGTACCCCAAATTGTGCAGTATATATCCCGACACAGCGCAAAGAATAATTATTCCTAAAACTTTAAACTCCACAAAAGACCTCACTATATACCGAATATATCATATATTAATTCAAAAAGACTTTTTATTTCGCCAAGGAGAATTATAAGCGCTACAATTATACCCGCAAGAGAAACATATGTTGCCCCCTCATCCTTTCCTGTTTTTGAGAGGATCTGACACGCAACACCGCACAGCATACCCACTCCCGCAATCTTTAATATTAATGTAACATCCATATTCGTCCCCTTATTTCCACGGCAGAGCCGTTATTTTGTTTTACGCCATAAGTAACGAACGCTGTATGCGGTCTGTACTTTTAAATTATGTAAATTAACAGCCCCAAAATCAGCGTTACCGTCACCGTAACGGTTATTCTCTTGTTTTTAGGATAGCCGGCGCTCAGCTCATCCAGCCTCTCTGTAAGCTGCGCCAAACAAATCTCAATTCCCTCAATGACAGACTCAAGATATCCCGATTCCATTTTTGCAAGGCAGGTTTTTATGACCCTGCTCTCTTCATCCTTTATAAAGAACCTGTCTGAGACGGCATTAAACCTCTCAAGCAGTGTGAAGTTTCCCTCCGAAGCGGAAAATCCCGCCTTTTCAAACAAGTCCGAGTTAAAGTTTAAAAGAAGCTGTTCTCCCTGTGTGAGAAAGCACTGCATCTGCATTTTTGCAAACTCAAAAAAGGAGATAAACTCCCTTATGGAAGCAATTCTTTTTTTCTCTTTAAGGAGGTAATCCGACACACCGAAATACAGGACAAATGTCAGAACCGTAAAACCCAAAAATTCCATAAAAACCCCGCTACAGTGAAATTTTAAAACCGAATTATAAAAACATTATGCATTTACCTTCAGTCTTTTGTCTGTACAGCGATTATCATTATTAATAAATGTAAAGAACAGCTGAACAAAATCCGAATGTCAAATCCAATTGTACTCAACTTTCCTCTCCCCGCCGTTGTTGGTGATACCTGCCAGACAGTCAAATACCCCGTGCCGCAAGAGCGGCTCAAGGCTCACACGGCTTATCACATCTCTGTACGAGCCCGCGTGCGCCGTTGCTATAACCCGAACGCCGGAATTTAAAAACTCAAGAAGTTCCTGGCTCTCACGGGCAGCGCCGATTTCGTCAACTGCCACGACATCGCAGGACAGAGTGCGCAGCGCAATTTCCACACCGATTTTGCGGGAGTAGCCGGAGAGTATATCGACTGTGCTGTTCCTGTAGTCCCCGGGACTAAATTCCTCACGCTCGTCTACCACCGCAACCTCAAGAGAATTCTGCCCCGATGAGATGAGACGGACAAGATCGCGAAGCGCCGTGGTTTTGCCTCCTCCCGGAGGCGAATATATCAATATTCCCCTTTTGCATTTTGAAAACTCATGATACAGACTCTCTGCCACATCGCTGCCTTGAGTCGGAAATCTGAACACCAAAGAGCCGACACTTTTCAGTCCCAGAAATTCGCCTCCGTCAAACCCCGCACAGCCGCAAATCCCCACTCTGACCCCAAAAAGTGATGTTAAATATCCGTTTTTTATCCTGTCACGGTATGCATACAGCGAACCTTTGGTTAACTTTAACAGTATTCTCGTTAAATCCTCCTCAAATACTGTATTATTCAGAAAAATTCTGCTGTTTTTTAATTTTATTGAACATTTACCCTCTTTTCGTATTCTTATCTCTGAAATTTCTTCAATTTTACCGCCTCTGCATTTTACAGAATTTGTAATTTCATCAATAATTCTCTTGGGAAAATATGTAATAATATCCATTTTTTCTTCCATATTTTTCACCTTATGTGCAATTTTTAACAAAGTTAACAGATAATTAAATAAAATTTGCCAAAATTTGATGTTTTTTAATTATTTGAACCTTGACAACGTAATAAAATTATGGTAACATTTTGACAATGGTTATTTTTTTATCTACTTCATTTTTTGTAATTTTAAGCATATTTTTTATGTCTTCATATAAAATGCAAGTATTTTATTTAGCCAAATTTTGAAGGGAGTATATTTTATGAAATCCACCGGTATTGTAAGAAATGTTGATGAACTTGGCCGCATTGTTATACCAAAGGAAATGCGCAGAACTATGAATATAAAAAATTCCGATCCTATCGAAATTTTTGTGGAAGAAGATAAGATCATTCTGAAAAAGTATGAAAAATGCTGCTGCCTTTGCGCAGGTTCCGAAAATCTTGTTGAATTTAAAGATAAACTTGTCTGCAAAAACTGCATAGACGAGCTTAAAGGTTAATACATAACTTTTTAAACATAGCTTATCAAATCTTTTCAGAATTTTTCCTGTGTAATTACCGACAGCGGCAGTCTTTTCTTCCGACAATGTCGGTTTTACACTCTGTGAATGTCAATAAGTCTTTGGGTGTATAACACAATACATTTTGAGAGTGTATTGTGTTTTATTTACTGTTTAATAATATGATGAGCCTTATAAAAAAATTACTGTTTGTCCCTTTATATTTTAGTTGCCGGCGCGGCGCGGCTCTGACAGACAGTTTCAAAAAACGGGGCGGCCTTTTGCAAAAAAATGTGCTGTTTTTGAAGAAATAAAAGTTAAACTATTGATTTTACATTCAAACTATGCTATAATTACACACGGAATTCTATATTTACTATTTATGTTTGAAAGGAAATTAAAATGAAAGTTGTAACTTTTGGTGAAATTATGCTTCGCCTTGCTCCCGAAGGATATCTCCGCTTTACACAGGCAGACAAATTCGGCGTAGTTTACGGCGGCGGAGAGGCAAATGTTTCTGTTTCTCTTGCAAATTACGGCATTGACTCTGCTTTTGTAACAAAGCTTCCCAAGCACGAGATCGGTCAGGCGGCAGTTAATTCTCTTCGCCGTTTCGGAGTTGATACTTCGATGATCGTTCGCGGTGGCGACAGAGTGGGCATTTATTTCAATGAGAAAGGTGCTTCTCAGCGCCCCTCAAAGGTAATCTACGACAGAGCTTATTCGGCAATCGCTATGGCGAAGCCCGAAGATTTCGACTGGGACAAAATCTTCACAAATGTAGACTGGTTCCACTTTACAGGTATTACACCCGCACTTAATCCCACAGTAGCAGAGATATGCCTTGACGCTTGTAAGGCTGCTAAGGCTCACGGCGTTAAAATTTCATGCGACCTTAACTTCAGAAAGAAGCTCTGGTCAAGAGAGATGGCACAGGAGACAATGACAAAGCTGTGCAAGTATGTTGACGTATGTATCTCAAACGAGGAAGACGCACACGATGTATTCGGTATCGACGCTGAAAACACAGATATCGCAGGCGGAAAGCTCAATCACGAGGGTTACAAGTCAGTTGCACGCCAGCTTGCTGAAAAGTTTGGTTTTGAAAAGGTTGCCATTACACTTCGTTCTTCCATCAGCGCTAACGACAACGACTGGGCAGCGCTCCTCTACGACGGCAAAGAGTACTGCTTCTCTAAGTCATACCACATGCACATTGTAGACAGAGTCGGCGGCGGAGACAGCTTTGGCGGCGGTCTTATCTACTCTTGCCTCATGGGCTACTCAACTCAGGACGCTGTTGAATTCGCAGTTGCTGCTTCCTGCCTCAAGCACTCTATCGAGGGAGACTATAACATGGTATCCGTTGATGAAGTTAAGGCTCTTGCAGGCGGTAACGGAACAGGAAGAATTCAGAGATAATTCTTTAAGATTTACTTATAAGAAATTTACCTGTCAAAAATACATATCCTTGCAGAATTTCTGCAAAAATAACCGAAAAACGGGGGCAAACAGTGTTTGCTCCCGTTATATTTTTATATTCAAAGAAACATCAGATAGCGTTTCCGTCCTTATCGAAAAGCGGAAGAGGTGCAAGATAGGTAATGTCCTGTCTGTCAATCGCGTCACCCTCTGCAAGTATCGCCATCTTGCCGACAATGGTTCCGCCCGCCTGCGAAACAAGGTTCTCAAGAGAGAGAAGAGATCCTCCCGTACTGATTACATCGTCAACTATAAGCACACGCTTGCCCTTCATAAACTCAGCGTCGTCTCCGTCAATATAGAGTGTCTGCGCTTGTGCTGTCGTGATAGACTGCGTATCACATTTTACAACATCCCTCATATAAAGCTTCACCGACTTGCGTGCAAGGATATATCTGTTCTTACCTGACATGCGGCACATTGCATGAATAAGCGGAATTCCCTTTGACTCTGCCGTAATCATAACATCATGCTCCGGCGCCAACTCATAAAGTTTCTCAGCGCACCTCTCTGTCAGTTCAACATCGCCAAAAAGGACAAATGCCGCAATGTTGAGTTTGTCCGAAATCGGACACAGCGGCAAATCTCTTTTGAGTCCTGCCACTTCTATTGTATAATACATCTGAATACACCTCACATATTTTAAATTACCAACCCAAGCACATTATACTATATTTCTTTTGCTTTTGCAAGCAATTTTCAGAAATTTATAAAATTGTATGTATTATTTTTCATCTATGTGAGGTGTATTTTATGTAGTTTTTACAGGTAGAAATCGTGATTTTTAATTGTAAAGAGATACTTTCTGTTGTTCTGTATCCATGAGGATGTGGATGTGTGGGGCTGGAGGAAGTAGAGTGCCTGTCCTGCTACGTTTGTACCCTCAAGACAAATTTTTGCGGAAAGAACTGCTGTGGGGTGCGGGGAGAGATAGATTGAACCGTTTGCTATGGGGCTGAACTGTACGCCGTATTTTCTGTCGAAAATAACGCTGTAAATTGTGTTGGGGAAAAGATTTGACTTAACTCTGTTAAGCACTACATTACCTACCGCTATCTGTCCGATCTGCGGCTCGCCTCTGCTCTCTGCGCTGATAATTCTTGAAAGCCAATATACCTCATCTTCTCTGTAGAACTTGTCCGCATGTACTATAGGTGTTACCTTGTTATCAAAATAGATGTTGTTGCCTTCTCTTACGGGTTTAAGTCCCATTGCTTTTACAAGCTGTTCCATTGTAACGTACATTCTTCCGTCCCACATAATAGTTGCTGTATGTCTTGAGTAAAGAACTCTTTCATTTGCAAAAAGAATATTTGTACCGTCTGTTATGCTCATCGAAAGACCTTGTCCTGTAGCAGAGATGGTTCTTGTAGCCGAAGAATACTCAACCTTAAGTCCGAAGCTTTCGCTGATATGTCTGAACGGAAGATAAACTGTTCCGTTAATTATAAGACCGTTATATGTCTGTGTAACGCCGCCCTTGATGATTTTTACTTTTGTGTATGCATATACGCTTTTTGACGGAGGAGTGTATGTATCAAGATGGTTTTTATCGCTGTCGTATGTTTGTACAAATGGTATGCTCTCTCTGGCAACCCCCTGTGCCGTAAATGAGAATATGGTCATGACTGTAAGAACAGCCAGAGAAAATGCAATTATTCTTTTCATCAGTAACTCCTTCAGTACCAGCAATCCTTTAAATTTCACCGTCTGAATTCGGTGCTCTCTTGCTGTACTGTAAGAATTATACCACACCCGTGTTAAAATTGCAAAGGTTATAATTTCTCGATTTGGATAGATTTTACATTTAAAATACTGAAATGTAAAGTATAGTTTACATTTTTAATATGTTTTGCAGCATATATTTTTTCGGTGCTCCGCTCAGGATATGTGTAATTTGTTTTTGGATTATTTTTCATTTTTTGGAATAAAGATGATTGATTTTCACTCAAAAAAACGCAAAAATTGCAAAACATTTTTCACTGCAAAAATTTTTGCGCATATGTTTATCGGATATATGAAAAAGGACCGCCTTTTCAGACGGCCCTTTATATTTGCAATCAAGTTATTTTTTCTTTGGATGTTTATTATTTATTTGTCAGATTATCTCAGTCTGCAGTTGTCTTATAGTTGTATGCCGCAACTGAGTATGCGTAAGCCGCTCTCGCAACCTTTACAAGCTGCTGCTGTTCTGCTGTAAGAGACTCACTGTTTGCCTCCATTGCAGAAATATAAGAGCCGAGGTTATATACACCGGTAACAACGGTATCACCGTTTGTATATTTAACGGTAAAGTCATTT
>CALWTU010000124.1 GCA_944384515.1 uncultured Clostridia bacterium | reverse complement strand
ATAAAAAAATCAGTCGTAAGACTGATTTCTGGTGGAAAGTATAGGGCTCGAACCTATGACCCTCTGCTTGTAAGGCAGATGCTCTCCCAACTGAGCTAACCTTCCGTGGTTGCTTTGTTATTATATCATAAAGACAAGCTTGCTTGTCGGTGCCGAAGGCATTATGATTCAATAAAACCTACATATGCCGTGACAACGCCGCAAGGCTTTGTTGTCACATTTATTTGGTTTTATTATATCATAAAACTCGGGTGTTGTCAATAGGTTTTTTGAAAAAAACCGAAAAAATAGCCAAACTTATTTACAAACTTAAGAGATATATTAAAAATACGTTATAACAAGCAAAGGAAAACAAAAAACCGATTTAAAAAACTTAAACCGGTAATTTGATTTCTATATGTTTTAAAGTTAAAAAAATCCGAAAGCAGTATCAGCAGGCTATTTCAATTTATTTTTTTGATTTGTTTAATCGCTTTTTGGTTGACAGCATATTCCTTATCTTGACAATGAGTATATTCACCGCAATGAACAGTACTATTGAAATGGTAAGTGCGTAAACCATTCCGTCGGCTTCCATTTTTTTGCCGAAGAAGTCAAGATAAATTGAGTAGCTTTCTTTTATTGCCTCGGTATGGTACGGAGCAGTCTCGGCAATTTTGTCAAGCACTCCTCCCATAAACAGATTTCTGAAAATACCTGCACTGTATGTTCCGGGCACAAAGAGCACAACATACTGCACACCCTGCGGGAGCATACCTATCGGCATATATGCGCCTATCATAAAACCGCTGACAGCACTGAGAATTCCGACGCATGCGGAGTGAGAATTCACCGTCTTCAGAAATCCGCATATCGCAGTCGTTACAAGAGAGGAGCAGATAACCGAGGCAAACATACAAAGAATGATATTAACTGTCGCCGTGAGAGTGAGATGCCATCCGGTAAAGGCGAGATATACAAAGGATACCGCAAGCAGAAAAGTGCAGATAAACAGTGTTGAGAGAAAATTATAGATATAGTAGCTCAGATGTATTACCCATCTTTTTACGGGGCTTGAGAGAATGTCGGAAAGCACGCCGCTCTCCTTGTCCGTAAGTACAACATTATAAGCGGTGAAGGAGACTGTTATTGTCGCAACCGAGATTACTCCAGAGAGCATCCAGCTGTCGATAAACGACTTGACAAGGCCCTTTTCAACATTGGTGCCCTCAAGAATGCTCATCACCACATCCTCCTGCGTATCGCCGAGGAAGAGCAGATAAAGAACGAGAATTATCAGCGGAGAGAGCAGGGAAAAGAATACCGATGCTTTGTCCTTAAGGAATATCTTTACCTCCCGCATTACAAGACTGTTCAAACAATAAAAATCATTTTTCATACTTATCCTCTCAGTGTTTTTCCGGTGATATTGAGGAACACGTCATCCATATCGCCCTTGACTATTTCAAAATCGGTTAAGATGCTTTCGTTTTCCTTTATAAAGGCAATCGCCTCCGAGCTTTTGCGGACGGTGATTTTGTACATGTTGTCCTCATATACAAAATCGTATTTTTCGAGCAGTATGTCCGTCTCTTTTGATCTTGAGAGATAAAGCTTTACATAGTCTCGGGAAAACTTGCTTTTAAGTCCTATCGGGGTGTCCTTTGCAACTATTTTTCCGTTGTCTATTATAACGACCATATCTGAGGAGGCTGTCTCCTCCATATAGTGAGTGGTAAGGAAAACGGTCATATTTGTTTGTTTTTTTATATTTTGGATGATATCCCATACGGCGCGCCTTGTCTGCGGGTCAAGTCCGGTTGTCGGCTCGTCGAGGATGAGAATTTTCGGATTGTTTATCAGCGCTCTTGCAATATCCACTCTTCTGCGCTGTCCGCCGCTGAGTTTGCCGTACGGTCTGTCCTTGATTTCTTCAAGATCAAATGTCCGGCACAGTTCTTTGAAGCGCGCGTCCCACGCCGCACCAAAGAGACGGTAATAGCTTGCGCGGATTTTGAGGTTGTCCCTTACAGACAGACACTTGTCGAGCACGCTGTTTTGAAAAACAATTCCGATTTTCTCCCGTATTTTTTCGGGCTCTTTGTCTATGTCGTGACCATCGATAATAACCGTTCCGCTGTCTTTTTCGAGCAGTGTGCTTATTATGTTGATAGTGGTGCTTTTTCCGGCGCCGTTTATTCCGAGGAAGGCAAACAAGCTGCCTTCTTCAACTTCAAAACTGATATCATCCACAGCTCTGACATCGCCGAAGGATTTTTTCAGATTTTTGATTTCAATAACGCTCATATAAATTCCTTTCGTAAATTCTTGTGCGGATACCGAAAATAAAATATTAAAAAATACCTGTTTGCTTAAAAAAGAAACAGGTATATAAATGGAGCGGATTACGGGGCTCGAACCCGCCACCTCCACCTTGGCAAGGTGGCGCTCTACCAAATGAGCTAAATCCGCGAAATGGTGCCTCCGGTCGGAATCGAACCAACGACACAGGGATTTTCAGTCCCTCGCTCTACCAACTGAGCTACAGAGGCGTATTCAACTGTTTTTTGAAAATGGCGACTCGGATGGGGCTCGAACCCACGACCTCTAGCGTGACAGGCTAGCGCTCTAACCAACTGAGCTACCAAGCCATTTTCAAAAGAGAGGAAAAATCCTCGGTGGTGGAAAGTATAGGGCTCGAACCTATGACCCTCTGCTTGTAAGGCAGATGCTCTCCCAACTGAGCTAACCTTCCGTCAGACGCCCTATTATTATAGCAGACATTTTTTTGTTTGTCAATACCTTTTTTTAATTTTTTTGAATTTTTATCCGCTCCGTATATTTTGAGCGAGCCGATGCACTTATAAATACGGGTAGGGGAGTACTTTCCTATATATATATTAGAAAATCAAATATTCACAAGATATATTAGAAAATCAAATATTCACAAGCTTTTGTATTGAAAAACACCTAAAAATTGGATAATTATACACCTGTTTAAAAAGAATATGAGATTTTTTCAAATCCTGTTTTTTACAATGTACAATTGTTTCCTTATTTAATATATTTAGAGTGCAGAAATTTAAAATCAAAAATTCATTTTTTTGAATTGATTTCAGACAATTAGCAAAAATAAACACGGTATGAAAAAGTCTCATACATTAAGCATTGACTTTTTTCTCTGTTTAATGTATAATAATGATATGTTTTACGGCGTTAATAATTAAATTTTACAAAAATAAAATAAATTGTTAACAAATTTACAATAAATATGTTTGTTTGCGTGAAAAGGCGCTTTCAATAAAATTTTTACAAAATTATATAAGGAGAATTGTTATGAAAAAGAGAATCATAGCAACGGTATTGACTATCGCACTTGCACTGAGCGTAGTATTGTCTCTTGCATCCTGCGGTACAAAAGTCGAGGAGTTTACCGGTAACTACACATATAACGATGCTGTAGTTAAGATGTCTTCAAACTGGAACCCTCACACATACCAGACTCAGGATGAGCGTTATCCTATTGACTACATCACAACAGGACTTTACGGTTTCATCTTCAACGATGAAATACACGAGGTTGAAGGAAAGGATCCTTATAAGGGATATGTAATTATTCCGGAGATGGCGGCAGATATGCCTGTCGATGTTACAGAGGAAATCAAAAAGGATCATCCCGAATTCAATATTCCCGCGTCTGCAACCACAGGTTATGCTTATAAGATTAAGCTTAACAAGGATGCTAAGTGGGAGAACGGTGAGAAGATCAACGCTGACACATATGTATATTCAATGATGCAGCTTCTTGATCCTGATCTTAAGAACTACCGTGCAACAGACTATATTGACAGTTCATTCAGTATTGCAAATGCTGAGAACTACCGTTACCAGGGACAGTCCAAGTTCCTTGACAACGCAGCTAACAACAAGTATGCGTTCTCAAGCCTTGTTAAGGGCGCAGACGGCGTGTATACAGCACCCGGCGGCAATAAGATGTATATCGGTCTTGATGTTAAGCTCTCTCACCTCGGCGGTGATACTCTTATGACTTATGTCAAGGCTTACGGTGACCAGTGCTTTGATATGGATGCATGGAACAGCCTTCTTGCTCTTGCAGGAGATGATGACAAGGTAGCTCTTACAGATGAGACATACACTCTTCTTACAACCCTCATTACATCAAAAGAAGCATGGGGTGAAACAGACGGTTCCACACTTCCCAACTACATGCTTGAGGAAAAGAGCTATGCAGATAACTACGACTTCAAGAATGTAGGTCTTTTCAAGAGCGGCGAGTATGAGATTACCATCGTTCTCGGCAAGTCTCTTGCAGGCTTCAATCTTCTTTACAGCCTTACAGGCAACTGGATAGTATACGAGGACCTTTACGAGGCTAACAAGAAGCAGGTTGAGGGAACAGACGCTTGGACTTCTACTTACAACACATCAAAGGAAACCACAATGTCTTACGGTCCTTATAAGATGACATCTTTTGAGAGAGATAAGACAATGGTATTTGAGAGAAACGAGAACTGGTACGGTTATGATGACGATGAGCACGTCTATAAGGATCCTACCGACGGTAAGGTATACCCGATGTACCAGACAACCAAGATCAACTGTCAGGTTGTTTCAGAGGCAAATACAAGAAAGCTTATGTTCCTTAAGGGACAGCTTATGGGATACGGTCTTCAGCAGGATGACTATGATGAGTACCGTAACTCCGACTATTGCTATGCAACACCTTCAGAGACAATATTCTTCTTCATCTTTAACGGTCACAAAGATGCGATTGCAGACCGTGAGAATGAAGCAGGTTTTGACAAGACAAAGAACGACCTTGAGACAATGACACTTCAGTCTTTCAGAAAGGCTGTAGCGGTTACATTTGATAAGGAAGCACTTTGCACAGCTATTTCTCCTTCCCGTTCCGGCGGTTACGGACTTATCGGCGACAACTACATCTATGACCCTGAGACCGGTGCTAAGTACCGTGACACAGAGCAGGCTAAGAAAGCACTTTGCGAATTCTATTCTGTTGATGTAAGCAAGTTTGAGAGCCTTGACGCAGCTGTTGATTCTATCACAGGCTACGACGTTGAGACAGCAAGAAAGCTTTATACTCAGGCATACAATGAGGCTATTCAGAACGGCTTTATTACAGACACAAATAACGACGGTAAGTCAGATCAGATGATAGAGATCATCTATGCCGTACAAGAGTCAACAACCTTTATTACAAAGACCCTTGACTATCTTAACAGTAAGATGGCAGAGGTTCTTGTAGGCACACCTTTTGAGGGCAAGATCAAGTTTAAAGAGTCTGCTCCTGTAGGCGACGACTGGTCAGACAAACTCAAGGCAGGTCTTATGGATACATGTCTTGCAGGATGGTCAGGTTCAGCTCTTGACCCGTTCGGACTTTCAGATCTTTACACCAACCCTGCATATCAGTACGATGCAGCATGGTTTGATGCATCAACCGTTGAGGGTACACTCAATGTAAATGTTGCAAAGATCGGCGAAACAGAGAATAAGCAGGAAGTTACAATGTCACTTAAGCAGTGGTCTGATGCTCTTAACGGTACAACTGTTACTGTTAACGGCGTTGAGTACAACTTCGGTGACGGTATTGCTGATGTTAACACAAGACTTGACATCCTTGCTATGATTGAGGGTAAGGTTCTTCAGACATACAACTACATTCCTATGCTTCAGGACGGTTCTATGGCTCTTCTCTCAAAGCAGGTATACTATGTAATTGAAGAGTACAACCCGATCATGGGCCGTGGCGGCATCGCATACCTCAAGTATAACTACGATGACGCTGCATGGGCAGAGTATGTAGCTTCCCAGGGCGGAGAACTCAAATATTAATTAAAAAAATGAACTTTTAGTTAATTTTAGTTCAGCCTTCCGGCATTTAATATCCCGCAAGGGCGGATTTTGACGCCCTTGCGGGCTATTGATGTTAATTTCATATTTCAGCACTGTTATGTATGCTGCCGTGTCGTATTTCGGCGTTCTTTTGACGGCAGGACAATGTTGTTTTTGCAGTTTGATAAATCTGTTTATGGTGATTTTATGTTTTTGTGAAATTTCACCGTTTTTATATACGCGCGTGCGTAATATATATTTAATATATAGGCAACACATTTGTAACATATTCGCGCCTGATTTAAGTAATTTCGATATAATTATGCGTCAAAATTCTTTTGTGAAGATTTTTGATGAAAAGATATTTGAGTTTTTACTTGCTCATCTCATTCGGTATGCAAATAATATAAGTATAAATACCGTCTCGCTTATATTCTTAACGCATAACATAGTTTACTGTCTTAAAATTTACACCTATATTGTTTGCATACAAATTTATTTTGTTGGAGGGAAACATGATTAAATATGTTTTACAAAGAGTCGTTTTAATGCTCATGACTCTGCTTATCATTACTTGTATTTGTTTTGTACTGATAAGAATGCTTCCTCCCGCCATACTTCCCGCCGGAGACCCTCATACTCCTGCGATTGAGGCGAGAAGAGAAGCTATGGGCTACAATAAACCTTATATGGTTCAGTTTGGCATTTTTCTGAAAAATGTTTTTACAAAATGGGACTGGGGAGTTAGTGACAAGCTCTATTTCGGACAGGATGTCGCAAAGATTTTTGCAGAGAAGCTTCCTGCAACAATGCTTGTAAATCTCTATTCCATTATTTTCAGTATCCCGGTAGGTATTGCGCTCGGTATTTGGGCGGCGCTTAAGAAGAACAAGATGACAGACCATGTAATTTCTACTGTGACAATGCTTGTTATATCGGTGCCGTCATTCGTATATGCGTTCCTTATCCAGTATTTCCTCTCGTATAAGCTTGACATTTTCCCGTTCCTTATGGAAGGCGGAGGAAACTACTTTAAGTGGAGTACATTTGTCAGCATGATTCCTGCGGTGCTCTCACTTTCATTCGGTACTATTGCGGGATTTACCCGTACCACCAGAGCAGAACTTACAGAGGTGCTGACAAGCGAGTTTATGCTTCTTGCGAGAACAAAGGGACTTACCAAGGCTCAGGCGACAGTGCGCCATGCGCTCAAAAACTGCATGGTAGTTGTACTTCCGTCAATATTCGGTTCTTTTGTAGGTATTCTCGGCGGTTCGCTTATCATTGAGCGTGTATTTGCCGTACCCGGAGTAGGACAGCTTTATCTTAACTCAATAAACGGACAGGACTACCCGATGTTTATTTTGCTCACGGTATTCTACACATCCATAAGCTTGTTTGCGGCTATTGTTGTTGATATCAGTTACGGATTTATAGACCCCCGTATCCGTATGGGCTCGCGTAAATAATTGAAAGGAGAGATATGATGCACAAAGACATAGTTAATATTCCCAAAGAAAAATTTGAATTTGCACAGCGTGATATCAGTCTCCATGACGAAAAGCTCAAGACAAAGTCCCGCGGTTATCTTGCGGATGCTTTT
Source organism: uncultured Clostridia bacterium (assembly GCA_944384515.1). GTDB lineage: Bacteria > Bacillota > Clostridia > Oscillospirales > CAG-272 > UBA1740. The sequence goes on along the minus strand of CALWTU010000124.1, from coordinate 5,496 downwards.
CTTCGCTTTAAGAAAAACCGTTCGAGTGTGGTGGCGGCGTTTATTATCGGCGTGCTCATACTGTTTTCAATATTCGCTCCCATAATTTCTCCCTACAATGTAAAGAAGGATAAGGACAACACCTATAAAAATCTCCCTCCGTTTGTAGAACCGATTTCAAATCTGGGTATCGGTATATTTGACGGTTCGACAGTCCGTGACAGTCAGAACGAGCTTCAGATTCAGATGCTTGAGGCTATCGGCGTTGAGACGGGAAGAAGTCCTATTATAGGACATCCCAAAGAAGTATACTACACTGAGATTTACAGAGGTCAGGAAGTAGAGAGGGTAAGCTACAGTGTAAAGGTTAACCGTTACTACGAGATAGGATGCCGTTTCATCGTAATGAGCGCAGATGAGTTTAAAAAGATAATGGCTTGGCAGGACGAGACGGGCATTCAGGTTTTGTATCCGTATGTAGAGAATAAAAATATTTATGTAGATCTTGAAGAGGGACAGAGCGTTCCCACACAGAGAAACTCAAATATCTGGTATCAGTGCGTTGATACAAAGGGCAATGCAAAGCTTGACGGAAACGGAAACTTCATTCCCGCATATTCGACAGACAAGTCAAAAGAGGGTGTTGAGTACACATCCTCCCTGCGTATCCCCGGTGATGACGGAAGTTATATTTACTCATACGCAAAGAGCGGTTCTGTTGAGGTTCGTGTAAACTACTATAACTACTATCAGTACCTCAACGGCAGAACTCCCATGTATATTTTCGGTACAGACGATTACGGAAGAGACTTGTTCGACGCTATCGGTATGGGCGCAAGATTTTCTCTTATCTTCGCCATTGTGGTATCCGCTATCAACCTTACAATCGGAGCAATCTACGGCGCTATTCAGGGTTACTACGGCGGCTATATAGATCTTGTAATGGACAGAATTGCGGACATTCTCTCAGGCGTTCCGTACATCGTTGTTGTAACGCTCTTCCAGCTGCACCTTGCACAAAAGGTGGGAGTCGTACCATCGTTCCTGTTTGCCTTTGTGCTGACGGGATGGATAGGTATGGCGGCGCTGACGAGAAAGCAGTTTTACCGCTTCAAGGGACAGGAGTATGTACTTGCGGCAAAGACACTCGGTTCGTCTGACAAGAGACTTATGTTCAAGCATATATTCCCCAACTCTCTCGGAACCATCATTACAAGCTGCGTTCTTGTAATTCCCGGAGTTATATCTTCAGAGACATCTCTTACCTATCTCGGAATTATAAATCTCTCAAATCTTGTCGGAACAAGTATTGGAGAACTTATGTCAATAAGCCAGACAGCAATGACAACATCTCCGCACGCTATGCTGTATCCGTCGCTTTATGTGTCACTTCTTCTGATTTCCTTTAACCTTTTCGGAAACGGTCTGCGTGATGCATTCAACCCATCTACGAGAGGAGTTGAAGACTAATGGAAAAAAAGTTACAGGTTAAAAATTTACAGATTTCCTTCCGCACCGCAAACGGTAAGGTTCAGGCTGTAAGAGATATAAGCTTTGATCTTAACAAGGGCGAAACTCTTGCTATCGTCGGCGAGTCCGGTTCGGGAAAATCGGTTACATCAAAGGCGATACTCGGAATTCTTGCGGGCAACTCGATTATCGAGGGCGGCGAGATAATTTATGACGGCAAGGATTTGCTCAAGATTGCCGAGGAGGATTTCCACAAGATCCGCGGCGATAAAATAGCGATGATATTCCAGGATCCCATGTCAAGCCTTAACCCTATTGTAAAAATAGGCAGACAGCTTACAGAGGCGATGATTCTGAAGGGCAAAGCGCGCCAGCGCGAGAGCAGGACAAACTTCAACAGCTTTCTGAGACAGCTTGAGAAAACTATGGTGCATACCATGAAAGTTGAAAATCCCGAGGTGGCTGCAAAAGAGAAGTGTCAGAAGTTTGACAAGTTTGAGTACAAGCACCTTGAGCTTGAGAGCGCGTACAACATTGCCTACAATGCCGCAAAGGAGGGTGCATACGACCTTGACTCTCTGATTTTTGAGATTGAGAAGAATGCGGCGAAAGACCTCATTTACAGAGTGAAGACTATTGCCACATACGCATTCGAGTCGGTGCATAAATACGTTGTCGACGCCGAGGCGGACGAGATAAAAAATCTTGCCGTAGTGATTAAGGAGGAGGCTCCCAAGGTTAAAAAGGGAGAGGACAGCCGATTGCTTATTGACTCTCTTACGAGAATACGCGATATATTTAACCGCGCGACAGAGCGCACAGCCCCCAACTTCTTTGCGATGGGTTACTATCTCTCAAACTCCGAAGAACCTCTTGATGAAAACATGAGTGTGGAAGAGCTTAATGTATTTCTTCGCAAATATCTCGACGACAATTTTATGCTCGAATTTATAGAGGACGCAAAAGCGGCTGTCGAGTATTCCGCAAATATCTCCTACGAAAAAAAGGCAGAGGCTGTCGCACAGCTCACAAAGGCAAAGGATGTTTTCGGCAAAGAGCAGCTTGACAGAGGCGAGTGCAGTCAGACTATCAAGACTCTTGCAGGTATAGTATATGAGAGTATTGATAAACTCAGTATTCAGAAGGACAGCTTGGCGTATACATTCATCCCCGGACTTAAGAGCGAGGTTGAGACCTACTTTAAGGGTGTTGTCGGCAATGTCCGCGAGAAGAAGAGATACGAACAGCAGAAAGAGAAATTATATAAGAAATACTCAAATAAGAGCAGCGAGGAGCTTTCCGACCTTGAGTCGAAAATCACACCTCCGACATATACAGACCTCGAACTTAAGAGGACCAATATTCTCCACCAGATTGAGAGACTTGTTGAGCATTATAATGAGGATATTGCAAACAGAGGTGCCCGTGATTATCAGAGCGAGACAATAGCCATTATAGATTATCTTAAGGCGCAGGCGTCAGGTGTTGTCCACAAAGTGACAAAGAAGATGGCGAAAAACAAGGCACTCAAGCTTATGGAGGAGGTTGGTATTTCACAGCCCCGTATCCGTTTCAATCAGTACCCGTTTGAGTTTTCTGGCGGTATGAGACAGAGAATTGTAATTGCTATTGCGCTTGCGGCAGACCCGGATATTCTGATATGCGATGAGCCGACCACGGCGCTTGATGTTACAATTCAGTCGCAGATACTCGAGCTTATCAACGAGTTTAAGGCAAAAAGACAGCTTTCAGTTATCTTTATTACGCACGACCTCGGAGTTGTTGCGAATATGGCGGACAGAATTGCGGTTATGTATGCCGGCAAGATAGTTGAGGAGGGAACGAGCGAGGAGATTTTCTATGACCCGCTTCACCCGTATACATGGGCGCTGCTTTCCTCTATGCCCGACCTTGATACGAGCGAGAAGCTTGACGCAATTCCCGGCACACCCCCCAATATGATTTATCCGCCTGTCGGTGACGCATTTGCGGCGAGAAACAAGTATGCGCTTAAGATTGATTTTGAACAGCAGCCGCCGATGTTTGATGTGACACAGACGCACCGTGCCGCAACATGGCTCCTGCATCCGAATGCGCCGAAAATTGATAAGCCCAAGATTATTACCGACCGTATTGCGAGGATGAAAGCAAAGCACAAAGATCAACAGGAAGGAGCACTAAATGGATAATAATAAAAATAATAATAACGAAGTGTTGCTTCGTGTTGAAAATGTGTGTCAGTACTTCAGGTCAGGCGATTATGTGAATAAGGCGGTTGACAATGTAAGTATAGATATCAAAAAAGGCGAGGTATTCGGACTTGTCGGAGAGAGCGGATGCGGAAAGACTACTCTCGGAAGATCTATAATCAAGCTCTATAATATAACAGGCGGTAATGTTTATTTCAAAGGCGTCAGAATTGCCGCAGGTATCAAGAGCTATAAAGACGAGATGAAGAGGGCGAGAGAGGATTATGAAAGAAAAGTCAAAGAGACTTCCGATCCGGCTCTTAAGAACAAGTATAAAGAGGAGCTTAACGGCATACTCTCCGAGTGCAGAGAGAAGATAAAGAGCGCAAAGTACGATACAGACCACTGCGACAGAGAGTACTCCGACATGCTTGTAAACGAGGTAAACAAAAAGTACCTTGACAGAATAGAACAAGCAGAGGGCGAGGAGAAGAAGAAACTCAGCGCCGAGTATAAAAACGAGCTTCGCAAAGCGAAAAACACTAAGCTTGTAACGCAGATTCAGATGATATTCCAGGATCCGTCTGCGTCTCTTGACCCGAGAATGACTGTCCGTGAGATAATATCCGAGGGACTTGTTATCCAGGGCGAGCGTGACAAGGAAGTTATAAACCGCAAAGTTTATGAGATGCTTGAGCTTGTAGGTCTTGTGCGTGAGCATGCATCAAGATATCCACACGAGTTCTCGGGCGGACAGAGGCAGAGAATAGGTATTGCCCGCTCAATTATCATGAACCCGAAGATGATTATAGCCGACGAGCCCGTATCAGCGCTTGACGTATCTATTCAGGCACAGGTTATCAACCTGCTTAACGATCTTCGCGACAAGTTCGGACTTACAATACTCTTTATTGCGCATGACCTCTCGGTTGTAAAATACTTCTCCGACCGTATCGGAGTTATGTATTTCGGTAAACTTGTTGAGCTTGCCTCCTCAGATGAGCTTTTTGCTCATCCGCTTCACCCATATACAAAGTCGCTGCTTTCTGCAATTCCGCTTCCCGATCCGCTCTATGAAAAGACGAGGAAGAGAATTGTTTATAATCCCCTTGAGGAGCATGATTATTCGGTTAATCAGCCCACTTTGCGTGAGGTCAGAGAGGGACACTTTGTTTACTGCAACGATGAGGAGTTTGAAAGATATAAAAAATCCTTGCTTGATAAATAAGGAGTAATATGGAGCAAAACGACAAGAGAGAAAAACTCATAAAATATGTTAAAGCCACTGTTATACTGTTAACATTGATTATAGTGACATATTTTATTGAAAAACCTTTTGAGGAGGAGACACTCGGGGATGTTTTCGGTAAGATTTCGAACTGTTTTACAGTTCCCGGCGTTCTCTTTACCGGTATTGCGGGTCTCAGTTATATCTCCTTTCTCGGAGGATATGACTCGGTGGGATATATTATGAAAAATTATGCCTTGCAACTTATCCTGCCTCGGCATACCAAGAAGTACGACTCGCTTTACGACTACAAGGTCGAAAAGGATAAGGCAGGCAGAAAATGGATGCCTCATGTTCTTATTGTCGGCTTGGTTTCTCTGTTTTTGGGAGTTGTGTTTCTCATAGTCTACCTTGTACTTTGATAAAAAATGAATATGGCATCGGGTTTGGTAATGTAAAGGTTAAAGCTTTTGGTATTTATCGGCTCGGTGCCATTTTAAGCGTTCGGACTTTTTCTTTGTGTTCGGGTGATGATTTGATTGACAAAACTCATTTGATGTGGTAAAATGTAATAGTTGATTTGTATCTAATATGTATTTCGGAGGATGAATATGCTTAAAGTGGAAAGAA
>CALWTU010000123.1 GCA_944384515.1 uncultured Clostridia bacterium | reverse complement strand
ATTCTTTTATCATCTCTTCTTCTTTTTTCTTTGACATTGCACGGCGTACAAGGTCAGCCTGTGCGTAACTATAGCCTGCAAGAACTCTGCAAATTTGCATAACCTGCTATGGTGATAGGTAAATCTTTGATAATGTCTCTGATTTTTCCCCCACCCCGCACCGTGCATGCACCTTTCAGCGCACACGGCGTTCCATCGGGCAATATTTTCTAAGCTGTAATTATGACAGGACAAGAAAATATCATAATTAAAGCTATGGTTGTACCATCGGTATTTATTTTCTGCCGTGTTTTAAATACCGTTTTAAAAATACTGCGTCGACTTGTGGCCATCTCTCCGCCTCCGTTACAGAAACATCACCGATTCGACCACTGCTTTTCAGTACAGCTTCAACCGCTTATATTCTTCGTCGGTTTATATCTTAAGATATGCCGTACCTTTCCCCGTTCCGCAACTTTTATCTATAAATATTTATCCTTAGGTGCTCAATATGGACAAGTCAGCTTGAATATGCCCGCCATCAGAGATTTCGCATATTATGGTTTTTCATAATCAAGTTTTTTACTAAACCACACCGACATTTTAAAACGAGCCGTTTGGGGCGTTTTATTAATCCTTTAATTCTTGAGTTCGTCAGTCAGGGACATACTCACCGATAGATAATTTTCAGACTTCCGGCATATCGCAAACCATATCAAAAAAATTTGAGTATTCATAATGTGTGTTACCCGCCTTTTTGACTTAGGCCAGCTTCTGCCGCCTTCACCGAGCTTCCGACACTTTGTTACAAATGCCGGTCGGAGTATTAAAGGGTATGTTTCGAGGCGTTACCCTGTCATTCCATACCTCAAAGTTGCAGTTCTGCATAAAATAAATCTTATGCGCCCGAGCTTTGTTTATTTTACTCGGGAACGAGTCGCACCTTGATATACTATACAGCCATATGTTACATTTAGTATTTCTTTCAGTTTCGGAATTTTATATACCGTTTCCTCGAGCCCGTGTTTTCTCTTGATAAATTTATCAATTGAATCCATAGGTCCAGGTCTGTACAAAGCAATACACGCTATAATATCTTCAAGAGTCGATGGCATCAGCCTCGAGAGTACTTGCTTCATACCTGCCGATTCCAACTGAAAAACACCGTCTGTTTTCGCATCGCAAAGCAATTTATAAGTTTTTTCGTCGTTAAAATCTATTTTTGATATATCGAATTTCGGATTTTTCTTTCTGATTTTCAGCTCCGCATCGTGTATAATCGTGATATACCTGAGCCCCAGAAAGTCAAATTTTACAAGACCGAGCTTTGCGTCCGTCAGCATATCAAACTGAGTTACAATTCCTGTGCCGCTGTAAGAGAGTGGGACATATTCGTATGTCGGTTTCTCCGTGATTACGACACCGGCTGCATGAGTAGATGCATGACGAGGCATACCCTCAAGCCTTTTACTTGTATCCAGAAGGCGCCTTACATCTTCGCTGCTGTCATAAAGATTGCGCAGTTCCTTTGATTTCAGGGCGTTTTCGATAGAGCCGTTTGACTCATACGGAATAAGTTTTGCAACGGCATCAACACTGCTGTACGGCATACCGAGCGCTCTGCCTACATCCCTGACCGCCGCCCTTGCCTGAAGAGTACCGAATGTGACGATCTGTGCAACCTTGTCCGCACCGTATTTTCTCTTTACATACTCAATTACCTCTTCACGCCTGTTATAACAAAAATCTATATCAAAATCAGGCATTGATACTCTTTCGGGATTCAAAAATCTCTCAAAGAGCAAATCAAACGCTATCGGGTCAACATCTGTAATATCAATAAGAAACGCTACGAGACTTCCCGCACCCGAACCTCTGCCGGGTCCCACTGGGATGTCCATTTTTTTAGCATAAGAGACAAAGTCGCTGACTATAAGAAAGTATGCGTTAAATCCCATTTTGTCAATAACCGAAAGTTCGTACTCGATTCTCTCAATATACTCTTCTTTCGTATGATTAACAAAATCAAATCTTCCTTCCTTAGCTTTTTGCTCAAATCCTCTGTATGCGTCACGGTATAATTTTTCTTTATGCGTCAAACCGTTTTCAGGTTTAAAATCCGGAAGATGAATTTTGTCAAATTCAAAATTGAAATTACACTTATCAGCAATTTTGACCGTATTCTCTATTGCACCTTTAAATCCTCCGAGCAAAGCTGTCATTTCTTTTTCGGTTTTGAAATAAAATTCGTTTGTCTCAAATCCGATAGGACGTCCGTCTGTGATGACATTATTTGTCTGAATGCAAAGAAGCGTTGCCTGAACATCAGCATCGCTTCGGTTCAGGTAATGAACGTCATTTGTCGCCACCATTGGAATATTTAATTTTTCACTTATAAGTTTTATACCGTAATTGACGCGTTTTTCTTCATCCAAACCGTGATTTTGTATCTCAAGATAAAAATCATCTCCGAACAGCCCTTTCATTTGCAGAGCATACTGCTCCGCTCCGTCCATATCCCCCTCAAGAATAAGTCTCGGGATTTTTCCCGCAACGCAACCGGAAAGAACAATAAGTCCCTCATGATGTTTCTCCAAAAGCTGCATATCAATTCTCGGCTTCATATAAAAGCCCGTTATAAAGCTCTCGGAAACCATGTAGCACAAATTTTTGTACCCGACAGAATCCTTGACAAGAAGTATCAGATGATTTCCAGACGAATCCGCTTTTCCCTCTTTTGAGAACCTGTCCTTAGCCGCGACATACACCTCGCATCCTATGATAGGTTTGACGCCTTTTGCTTTCAGAGAGTTATAAAATTCAACCGCACCGTACATAACTCCATGGTCGGTTATTGCAACAGCGCTCTGACCGTATTCAATAGCCTTGTCCGCAATCTCCGCAATTCTTGCCGCGCCGTCAAGCAAGCTGTACTCAGTATGCAGGTGCAGATGCACAAAATTACCCATATATACTCCCCTCTTTATATTTTTTCACCACGTTTTATTTTCTCTGCAATTTCAACTATTTTATTCAGTCGGTGAGAAAGCCCCGACTTTGAAATAGGAGGAGTAAATTCACCCGCAAGTCTTGCAAGAGAATAATCCGGATACATAAGCCTTAGTTTTGCCGTATTCTCAAGTTCTTCTGCAAGCATTGAAATCATATTGTTCTTATCAAGTTCCATGATTGCGGCTGTCTGACGGGATGCCGCACTGACTGTCTTGTCAATATTATTCGTCTCACAGTTTCTTACTCTGTTTGCGTTGTTTCTGAACTCACCCGTTATTTTTTTATTCATGAAGTCAAAAGCCCTGCCGTTTAAACCGGATATAACCAAAAAGTCTTCAATGGTTACGCTGTTTGAAGAATATAAAAATATCTCGTTTTTGCGCCGTCCCTCATTAAGAAATATATTTTCCTCTTCAAAATATTCTTTTAATGAGGGAATATCAAGAGGCGAAAACTCTACCCGGTACTGCTTTTCGGGATCGGATATTCTGCCGCATGCGGCAAGTATTCCTTTCACAAACGAACTTTTACATTCCGAACATCTTGCCGTAAAATACGAGTCCTTATCATTCTTAATATTTGACAGATATTTCTCGGCAGAATTTGAGCTAAAAATTATTTTCTTGCCTCTTCCGCCTTTTTCAAAACTTTCCGTTTTTGCATTTTTCAAAAAAATATCCGATATTAATTCGCATACAAATTGTATAACATCGTCATCCTGCAGTGAAATATTAATTCCGCCGCTGTCGGTTATTTTGCCTTTTGAAAAGATTATACCGTTTAAAAATGCCCTTTTGCAGCAGGCATTTTTAAATCCGTTTTTTATAATCTCAAGTTTGACATCCTTTGAAAAAGACATATTATCTCCTAAATTATTTCTATCTCTTCCTCTAATTTTAAACCGTACTCCTCAAAGACTCTCTCTTTTATAATGCTTATAAGTTTTTTAACATCAAAACTTGTGGCAGAGCCTTTGTTTACAATAAAACCTGCGTGCTTTGGCGAAACGCTTGCACCTCCTACACTAAGCCCTTTAAGCCCCAGCCTGTCTATAAGCGCCGATACGGGAATATCGTCAATCCTCTTAAACACGCTTCCAAGACTTTTTGCGCCGGTCGGCTGTGTATTTGTTCTGCATTTTATTATAGAGAGGAGTTCTTCTTTTATTTTTTCTTTATCCTTTTTGACCATTTCAAACTCGGCGTTTAGAAGCAAATACTCGCAGTCCTTCAAAATACTGTATCTGTACGCAAAATTAAAGTCGTAGTTTGAAAATTTTATTATATTACGGTTTTTAATATCGTAAACCGTGGCGGCACGAATAAAATCGGATATGCTCTTACCATATGCACCGGCATTGTTATAAACCATTCCGCCAACCAACCCCGGAATGCCGTAGAGTTGTTCCATTCCTCCTAAGCCGCATTCTGCGATAATCGGCAAAACAGAACTGATACATGCGCCGCACTGCGCACAGAGAATATTGCCGTCAAGATGGTATTCTTTGATTTTTGAGGTGAAAATTATTACAGTCTCTTCCACACTCTCGTCAAAAAGAATATTTGTCATTCTTCCGACAACTTTGAATTTCATTTTGTTTTGATGAAGAAAATCAACCGCAAGAATAAGTTCGTAAAAACTGTCCGGAAAAACCGCGACCTTTGAAACTCCCCCTACTCCGATAGATGAATAAGTGCTTAAATTAATATCTCTTTTATATTCAACTTCATAGTTTTTTAAATAGTCCGTAAAACTATGAATCATAAATTACACACCTAAATTATTTCTTCTTTATTGTCAAGCATATCAACAGCTGCAAGTCTTTGAGAGTCTGTTACATCTATTCCTCCGAGTATCCTCGAGAGTTCTTTTATTCTGCCCTCTCTGTCAAGAATATTAACCTCGGTTTTTGTCTCTCCGTCCTTATCCGATTTGCTTATAAGATAATGCTCATCTGCGACAGAGGCAATCTGAGCAGAATGTGTTATTACAATAAGCTGTGACGACTTTGAAATAGAGAGCATCTTCAGACCTATTTTTCTCGCCGTTTTTCCTGAAACACCGGAATCTATCTCATCGAAAACAACCGTGCCTATTCCGTCTTTGTCCGCAATAACCTCCTTTAACGCAAGCATGATTCTTGCAAGTTCACCGCCGGAGGCAATCTTTGATATCGGCTGAGCCTCGGCGCCTCGGTTTGCGCTGATAAAGAACTCCGCTTCATCGGCACCTTTGGAATTCAGGAATTTTTCACCGTTCTGCCTCATCTCCTTTACGGAAATAAAGAATACAACCTTCGGCATATCAAGAAATGTCAGAGTATCCTTAACTCTCTCTTCGATCTCTTTGGCGCTCATAAGTCGTTTCTCATGCAGAAGATCGGCAATGTCAGAGCATATTTTATACTGCTTTTTTTCCTTGCTCTCAAGATCATTTATGAGGTCCTCTGCATTTTCGAGAGATTCAAGTTCTGCTGCGGCATTGTCTCTGAATGCCAAAATATCCTTTATCGTATATCCGTATTTTCTCTTGAGTTTAGAGATCTGATCAAGTCTTGCCTCTATTTCGTTGAGTGCCGAATCGGAATCCTCTTCCATATCCCCGATTTCGTCAAATATTTGCTCTGCCATATCATCTATCTGATAAAGCATATCTCTGAGTTTTTCGGAAATATCCGCAAACTTCGGTATGACGTCAGAAATTTGTGCAAGCGCGTTGCCGCTTCTGTCTATCAAATACGAAACGCTGCCTTTTTCGCTTCCTTTAAGTGCCTTGTATGCAAAAAGTGCATTTTTGGATATTTTCTCGAAGTTTTTAATTTTTACTTTTCTGTCGATAAGCTCATCTTCTTCTCCTTCTTTCAAGGAGTAAGAGTTAATATCGTTTATTTGATATGAAAGAATCTCGACAAGTCTTTCTCTCTCATGTTCTTTCTGTAAAATGTTCTTTAATTCTTTTCTTATTTGCTCAAGCTTTTTAAATTCAGCCGCATACTGACTCAAAAGCTGTTCGCTGTCAGAATACAAATCGAGAATATCAAGCTGGCTCTCCGACTGAGACAGAGAAATTGTGTCATTCTGGCCGTGTATATTTACAAGTGCCGGCGAAATCTGTTTCAGTACGGTCAAAGTAACGGTTCTGCCGTTGATTTTGACAACCGATTTTCCGTCAAGACTTATACTGCGCTGAATAAGAATTTCATCATCATTAACCGCTATTCCCGCACCCTCAAGAACACTCTTGGCAAAAGGCGTTATATTTGTAAATACACCGCTCACCATTGCACTGTTATTCCCGGTTCTGATAAGCTCTTTATCAGCCTTAGCTCCTAAAAGCAGAGACAAACTGTCAATAATAATCGACTTTCCCGCACCTGTCTCTCCTGTCAGTACCATAAATCCCTGAGTAAAGTCAAGATTAACCTCTTTAACTACGGCTATATTTTCAATATGCAGAGAAACAAGCATAATTTCCTCCCAAAAATCAAACTCCGAAAACTGTTTTTAAGTTGTTTTCAACCCCAAGTGCGGTCTCCGTATCCTTTATTACAAGCAAAATTGTGTCGTCACCGGCAACAGAACCGACAATATGCGGCTGTTCAAGCGAATCAACGCATACCGCGAGTGCATTTGCCATACCGGGGAAAGTTTTAATAACTACAATATTTTGCGCAGCTTCTATTTTTATCACGGATTCTGTAAGAGCAGAATTTAAAACAGGAACATTATTTGTCTTTGTTACCTCAGGCAAAATATATTTATATGTACCCTTAGATGTCAGCCCCTTAACAAGTCTGAGTTCTCTTATGTCTCGTGAAATGGTTGTCTGTGTAACATTAATACCTACTGAAAGCAGTTTTTCAATAAGAGCCTCCTGAGTATCTATTTCATATGCCTCAATCAGCTCCAGAATTTTTTTCTGTCTTAAATCCTTCATTTATTTAACATCCTCCAAAATCCTCATTTTCTTAAACAGTGTTTTAAACATATTATCCTGTTTGAATGTAAGTATTTTTACCTTTTTTTCAGCCATCTTTACAAGACATTCCTCGTTTGTCAACAGCGGTACAAATTCCCTGCCGTCAATACTGATATTCATAGACGAATCGCTGACATTTTTTATAGTTATCTTTTCAGCGGCATTAAAAAGAATCGACCTGTCAAAAAAAGAATGCGGACAGATAGGTGTGGCAAGAATACTCTCCACATCATGCGACACAATAGGTCCGCCCGCCGAAAGCGAGTATGCAGTGGAGCCTGACGGAGTAGCTAAGATTATTCCGTCGGCGCTGTATTTAACCTTGTCGCCGTTGCTGTTTTCCAAAGAGAACTCGGTTATTCCCAAAAAATTATCCCGTGATATTACAACATCATTTAATGCAAAGCGGGCAGAAAAGTTTACACCCTCAGCATTTTTATGAGCAACTGTGAGCAGCATTCTTTCTTCAATTGTATAATCACCCAAAAAGAGCTTTTCGAGAATATCCAAGTTGTTAGGTTCAATCTCGCTCAGATAACCGACCTTGCCGAGATTGACACCGAGAATAGGCACATCCTTCTCTATTGCCGAAACAGACGCATCAAGTATGGAGCCGTCTCCTCCTATAACAACAATCAGATCAAGATTATCAGGCAGTGTGTCACACACGATGGACTCACAGCCGAGGAAAGAATAAACATTCTGAATGTACAGTGTCGCACCGAGAGATTTCAGTTTACTTATAACAAGTTTTGTTATCCGGTGCTCAACGTCTTTGTTTTTATTAGGTATAATTAAAATATTTTTCATAACATTATCCACTTATTTTCTGAAATGAGCAAGATACTCTATATTGCCGTCTCCGCCTTCAATCGGAGATTTAGTAAATGAAACAAAAGTAAAACCTGTGTTTTTTGAAAAGTCAATTACCTTATTTACGGCACTCATCCTGAGTTTGTCGTCCTTAACAATACCGCCTTTTGAGAGTCCGGACTTCCCCACCTCAAACTGAGGTTTAATGAGGCAAATAAAATCCGCTCCGTCTGCAAGGCAGTCATATATCGGTTTAATAATATATGTGGCGGAGATAAAGGAAACATCCATAACCGCAATCTCCGGCTTATATATCAAATCACGAAGATTCAGATATCTTGCATTATAGTTTTCGACACAAGTAACACGCCCGTCATTTCTTAAAGAATCAACCAGCTGCAGCGAACCTGAATCAAGCGCTATAACATGCTCGGCGCCGTTTTGCAAAAGGCAGTCGGTAAAACCGCCGCTTGAAGCTCCTATATCAATACACAGCTTACCCTCTGCATTAACAGAAAATTCTCTGAGAGCCGCCTCAAGTTTCAACCCCCCGCGGCTGACATACTTTTTTTGACCGCCCTTCACCGTTACACCGTCTGCCTCGGATACATCCAGAGAAGGTTTTAGTACGCGTTTTCCGTTAACATAAACCTCGCCCTCGGATATCATCCTTTTTGCGTCGGTTCTGCTCGACGCAAGCCCTATTTGAAAAAGATACACGTCAATCCGCATCTTCTTCTGTTTCAAACGGCATATCTGTCGTTGTTCCGTCTGCATTTTTAACCAGAACAGATACTTTCTGCTCTGCTTTTTCTATTGTTTTGTTGCAAAAGTCAATAAGTTCAACCGCTTCTTCGAACTTTTTTATAGACTCGTCAAGTGTCAAGTTTCCGTTTTCGAGTCCCTCTATTATATCCTCAAGCTCGGTTATTGCCTGTTCAAACTTTATATTCTTTCTCATCGTTTTTCTCCTCTGTATAAATCTTTTCAACAGATGCAAAAACTGTTGCGTCAGACAGTCTGATTTGTATTTCGTCATTGATTTTCAGCTCATCGGCACTCTTTATAACCTTGTCATTTATACTCACCACCGAGTATCCTCTTGCAAGTACATTGAGCGGACTTAATGCGTTTGTCTTTTCCGCAATCACGGCAAGCTTGTTTTTTGTAACTTCAAGTTTTCTGCCGTATGCATTAATAACACTCTCTTTTAAATCTTCAACTTGCTCTTTTAAGTTTTCATAGTATAAAAGAGGATTTTTCAGCACCTTGCTCTGCTCAATACTTTTGAGTTTTTCTCTCTTCAGCTTCACATGCGATATAAGAGCTGAGGTGAGTCTTGTCTGATATCCGTCAACGGTTATAAAAAGCTCTCTGATGTCCGGCACCGAAAGCTCGGCAGCCGCAGACGGAGTCGGCGCCCTCAGATCAGAAACGAAATCGCAGATTGTAAAATCGGTTTCATGTCCCACAGCTGATATAATCGGTACCTGAGCCGAAAAAATCCGCCTTGCCAAAGCTTCGGAGTTAAATGCCCACAGATCTTCTATCGAGCCGCCGCCTCTTCCGATTATAACAACATCACAAAGCTTGCTCCTGTCAAAAAAATCAACCGCCTCAATCAGATTTTCTTCGGCACCGCTTCCCTGTACAAGAGACGGATACAAATATATTTTTGCAGGCGGAAACCTTCTTCTTATAACATTTATGATATCGCGCACTGCAGCACCTGTCGGAGATGTTATGACACCAATCTTTGACGGGTACTTCGGAAGCGGCAGTTTTGTAAACCTGTCAAACAGTCCCTCCGCCTCAAGTTTTGCCTTGAGTTGTTCATAAGCTAAATACAGCGCGCCTATTCCGTCAGGTTCAATATTCAAAGCGTAAAACTGATAAGAGCCGTCCTTTGCATAAACGCTTACACTGCCTCGAAGTATAACCTTCATTCCGTTTTCGGGTAGAAATTTCAGTTTTTGGGTTGCTGAGCGAAACATAACGGCTTTTATCTGACTTTCACTGTCCTTCAGTGTAAAATAGAAGTGTCCTGTAGTGTGCCTTTTGAAATTTGAAATTTCACCTCTTATGCTTACCGTTAACAGCAATTTGTCCCTGTCAAAAAGGTTTTTTATATATGAATTAAGTTGAGCCACCGTCATAGGCTCCGTACTTTGTCTTTCTCTTAGCGAAGAAATATCCACATTCTCCTCCTGATAATTACTCTCACTTTGTATAAAGAGTCAATGCGGCAATACCTACTGCGTTATCACTTGATAAATCAGGGGATGCAAAATAAGCGTTAAAGCGTTCTTTTATCATGTTTTTTATAATTGAATTGCTCATAACGCCGCCTGCAAACAAAAATTTTGTATCACCGTAAACATCCGTATACCGGTTTGCAAGCTCAATAAGCGCCCTGCCGACAAAATCCAAAACAAATGCAGCAACAAGATTTTTGTTACCGGTCTCGGAGTAAAGCTTGTCCGCCAAATTTTCAAGCCCCGATAAATTAATACTGAAATCCTTGACCGAAATCTTTTTCTTAGGTATTTTTTCGGTATTTTTAAGCGCAAGCTTTTCAAGTTCCGGTCCGCACGGAAATGACAGACCGAGTTTTACGCCTACCCTGTCGATAACTTGTCCCGCATTGAGATCTGCCGTTTGACCTATAAGCGTTGTTTCAAAACCATTTCCGCAAAACCGCGTTCTCAGCATTTCGGTAGTTCCTCCCGAGACATGAAACACACAAAAATAGTCCCCGTTTAATAAACTCATTTCACTTGATGAGAAAACCGCCGCCATAATATGACCGCATTGGTGTGAAAATTTTTTAAGCGAAATATTTGCACCTGCAGAAAAGCTCTCCGCCGCCGCAACACCGCTCAAAAAGCAAGGCATGTATGACTTGTCGGCATTTCTCGGTTTTTCGCTGACACCGACACAAATAACCTCTCTGTCGGTTATAAATGCCCTTGCCCGCTCCATAATCAGCGGTAAATTTTTAATATGCGAAAAGACCGCATCCGACTGGCGCAGTCCTCTCTCCCCCTCCTTTACGACGAGCGGAATTTTAATATTCGCAACAAGTTCCCCGTCCGTTGTCAGTATGCCCAAAGAGGTGGTGTAATTGCTCGTATCAATACCGATAACTATTTTGTCAGATTTCATTTTTCTCTATCAAGTCGCTCGCCGCGTTCAAAACTCCGTTGACCAATGAATACGCTTTTTCGTCATCGTATTTTTTGGAAAGTTCGATAGCCTCATTTATCGACACCTTGTTCGGAATGTCATCAACAAACATCATCTCGTATATTGCAAGTCTGATAAGCGCAACCGACACAATCGACAATCTCTTTTTGTTCCAGCCTACAAGGCATTTTTCCATAACTTC
This sequence comes from uncultured Clostridia bacterium, assembly GCA_944384515.1. Taxonomy (GTDB): domain Bacteria; phylum Bacillota; class Clostridia; order Oscillospirales; family CAG-272; genus UBA1740. Next base: position 2,554 of record CALWTU010000123.1, on the reverse strand, counting down.
ATCTATTATCTTTTTGTTCTCGCATACGCCGAAAAATACTTTCTTTACGAAATCATCCGTTTCAAGAGCTCTTAAATTGATAGCTTTTTCAAATATTTCATCCGCGGTTTCGTCTGATTTGGACACTGATTCAAACAGAAGTAAAAATGCATTTTCTCTTGCTGTTTTTCTATTCATTTTACAAGACCTCATATTTTTAATATTTTTCTTTATTATACATCAGACGGGTACATTTTGTCAATAAAAAATATGCACAAAATGAATAAATATTCATACTTGACATTAACTTTTTTATATGATAACATGGTTTAAAAAGGAGGAATATTTTATGAACTTTTACAATATCAAACCGTTTGGCGCAACTCCTACAAAAGATCAAATAAATCATATGAATATAGAAAAGAAAGCATTTTTCCATTTCGGAGTAAACACTTTTACTAATATGGAATGGGGAGACGGAAAGGAGAAATCCGAATTCTTTAATCCCACAAACACAGATGTTGAGTCATGGATAATAGGAATTAAAAAAGCGGGCTTCAAGCTTGCCATTCTCACCGCAAAGCACCATGACGGATTTTGTCTGTGGCCGTCAAAATATACTAAGCAGTCGATAAAGTACAGCCCATACAAAAACGGCAAAGGCGATATAGTAAAGGAATTTACCGATGCATGCCATAAGCACGGCATGTTGGTAGGAATTTATATGTCACCGTGGGACAGAAATGCTCCGACATGGGGTACTTTGGAATACAGCGATTATTACAAGGCTCAGCTGCTCGAGATTGTAACCGGTTACGGAAAAATAGATGAAATATGGTGGGACGGCGCAGGCAGTACCGAAACCGTATACAAGTGGGACGAGTGGCGTGAGGTTATTACAAAATATCAGCCGACCGCACAGGTGTTCGGCTCTCTCGGCGCAACTGATTATGTAAATCTCCGTTGGGTAGGTAACGAGAGCGGCTATGCCGGCGAAACTCATTATGCATCTATTGACCCTGACTCGTTGGTTCTGGAAACCAGAGAATATTTAAACAGCGGAAAAATTTGCGGCGCAAGATATATTCCCGCCGAGGTAGATGTTTCAATCAGACCGGGCTGGTTCTATCACGCCGACCAGACAAACAGAGTAAAGTCGGTAAAAGAGCTTGACGATATCTGGTTTAATTCCGTCGGCAGAAATGCAATGATGCTCCTCAACTTCCCTCCGAACCGTGAAGGAAGGATAGATGAAATTGATATAAACAATGCAGTTAAATCTAACGAATCAATTTCAAACATGCTCAAAAACAATCTTATCAAAGGTGCAAAGGTTTCGGCACCTGTTCCCTGCAATGATGAGCTTGTTATTGAAAATGTTTTATCCGAAGATACATCAAAGTTTTATGCAACCGAGCAAAACGAAATTACGGTAGATATAAGCTTGCCGCAAAAAACAAAGTTTAACACTTTTGCCCTTGCGGAAGTTTTTGAACTTGGCGAGCGAATTGCAGAGTTTTCTCTGACGGATAAAGACACCGGCAATGTTATTGCAAAATCCACATCAGTCGGCAGACTTAAATTTGTCCGTTTTGAGGAGGGCGAATATAAAAACATGCTCCTCAAAATTAAAGCTCTTGCCCCGATTACGCTGAGAAGCATTGCGCTCTACGATTATAAAGAGCCGACAGCTTCCGAGCAGAAGATTCTTGAATCATCAAACCTGCTCGACAATACAGGCAGTAAAATAGAGCTTACAGACGGCGGACTGGGCGTCAGACTGTTGCTCGGCGGAATTTTTGAATATAACCGCGTAGAGTTTAAATCCCTTCCCGGTACCGAATACGAGGTATACGCCTTTGACGGAACAAGTTACTGCAAAATTAAATCCGGCAAAACAGACGCAGAATATACAAAGGTTGATTTTGAAACAGTAAAAGGAAGCTACCAGTTAAAGCTTGTGTTAAACAACAGCAGTATTGACACTTCATCAATAAAGGTTTTCAAAGTATAACCGACCTGTAAAAATTTAATATTCTTGCCAGTACATAAAAGAAAAAACTGCCGCATTATATTTTGAAAAGTTTATTTTGCGGCAGTTTTTTCTTTTTATTATAAATTTACGAATATTTTCTCACTAACAAAGACATATTTAAATAATGTCGTTTCACTAAATAAAAGATAGTTGAAATATTTTAATGCAATTAATTTGCTTTTTTTAATGCAATTAATTTGCTTTTTCTATTGCATTTTTTAAAAATATGTGCTATAATAAGTACTCGAGTGTACCGATTTACATTCAGTGCACAAAAAATACGGAGAGGTATCGAAGTGGTCATAACGGGGCTGACTCGAAATCAGTTTGCGGGTTAAACCGCACAAGGGTTCGAATCCCTTCCTCTCCGCCATTAGTGAATAATACGAACTCTGGAAACGAGTTCGTATTATTTTTTTTCGTTGACTGCTTCGGCATCGTAACAAAACGCAAAGAATCTATTTATTCAAAGAATGCTTGTTTTAGATAGTATCTTCAAGACTACAGCCGTATGCGTTTATCGTCTCTTCTGATGCTTTG
>CALWTU010000122.1 GCA_944384515.1 uncultured Clostridia bacterium | reverse complement strand
GGATATTTTGAAAACGAGCTTCGGATAATGAAAAAGAGGCGTGACGGCAAGCTTGTCAGCGGAATTTCTACCGATAACGAGGACTCGGTTATAAGAGAAATACAAATTATTCTTAATCAAAAAAAGTGAGGCGAAAATAATGACGGTAAAGAAACTTTACGAAAAACTTAATGAGATTATTCCGGATATGCTCAGAGAAGATTGGGACAACGACGGAATAATGTGCTGTCCCGACTACAGCGCAGAGGTGAACAATGTGCTTATCACACTTGATGTGACAGAGGAGATTATCGATTATGCCATATCACGCAATTTTGATTTGATAATTTCCCATCATCCCTTGATATTTCACCCCGTGAAAAGCCTTGTTGAGGATAACCATATCGGCAGAAAGCTTATAAAGCTTATCACAAATAATGTCTCCGTTTTTTCTTTTCACACAAGACTTGATAAGATAAGCGGCGGAGTAAATGATATTCTGGCTGAAATTCTCGAGCTTCAGGGCGTCACGACATTCGGCGAGGGGGAGCTTGGCAGAGTTGGAGAATTGCCCGAGGAGACAACAATTGAGAATTTTGCCGAGACGGTCAAGGCAAAGCTCGGCTCGGATGTTGTCAGGTACGCCGACGCATATAATCCCGTCAGCCGCATTGCGCTTGTCGGCGGAGACGGCAAGGATTATGTAAAGGACGCGATAGCGGCGGATGCGGATACATACCTATCCGGCAGGATCGGATATAATGTTATGGAGGAGGCGGCAGAGATGGGTATCAATCTTGTGGAGGCAGGGCATTACTACACCGAGCTGCCTGTCACAAAATACCTCGAGTCGCTTGTGAGCAGTCTTGACGGCAATGCCTATATCGAAATTGCCGATTCAAATGCCATAAACTGCGTATAGAGAAAAATTTTCTCTCACGCAGAAAAAAACTTATAAAAAAGCGGTCGTTTAATACCTTTCGGTAAAGAACAACCGCTTTTTTGCTTTATGTTGGTTTTTAGTTTGAAATACGGAGTCTCCGTTTTTCATATGTCTTTCACTTTGTCGGATATAGCTGAATTATAATGCGACTATCGGCTTCTGCCGACAGCTTTTCAGATGATTGTGCGCTTTGGTATGTTTGTGTCGGCGAGAGTTTGTTATGTGTTTAAAAGGCCGTTTTCCAAATCGAGCAGTCCTTCTTCCTTAAGGCGGAAAATTTCGGCGTCAAGTAAGGCCCGTGTCGAGTTTTCCACAGCGGTGAGAGGCAGGCGGAGTTCATTGTTGCACAGTCCCAGCGCGCTCATTACATATTTTATCGGCGCGGGGTTTGTCTCTTTGAAAATCGCCTTCATCATAGGCATAAGCTTTTGGTTCAAGAGTAGTGCTTCGCTTTTGTTTGTAAATGATAGTTTACATAATGTTCTCATTGCACAGGGCAGGGCGTTTGACAGAACGGAGATAACACCCACGCCGCCAGACGTTATGTTGACCCGTGTTGCACTGTCGTTGCCGGCATATACCCACAATTTGTCCGAATAAAGCAGAAGTCTGCTGAGCTTTTCCAGCGAGTCGGATGCCTCTTTTATTCCGACAATATTCGGTATTTCAACCAGACTGTCGAGTATGTCAAAGTCAAGCTCCATTCCCGTCCTCTGCGGTACATTGTAGATTATTACGGGGGACTCGGATATTTCGCTTATTATTCTGTAATGCTCTATAACGCCTCTCTGTGTGCCTTTGTTGTAGTACGGGGTCACCGCCAGCACACCGTCACAGCCGATTTTGTTTGCGAGCTTTGCGTTTACAATCGCCTTTTCGGTATCGTTTGAGCCTATGCCGAAGATGAGCTTTATCTCCCCCGCGGCGTATTCCTTTGCCGCCTCAAAAAGCTTTACTCGCTCTTCAGCACTTATTGTGGCAATCTCCGCCGTCGTGCCTCCGACCACGAGTGCGTCAACTTTATTCTTTTTCTGAAATTCTATTATTTTCTTAAGCGCGGGATAATCTATCTCTGACCCCGCCATCGGAGTTACAAGGGCGGTAGCCACTCCCTCAAAAATCTTTTCTCTTTTCATAGTATCAATATTTAGCCCTTGAAATATTTTAAAATATATGATAAAATACAACTGAGCATTTTATCTGATATTATTTTATGAAGGATAAGCAAAATTGGACAGTATTGATATGAATTTAAAAGACGGAAACTTAACAGACGGCAAACCCGCCGATGAGAATATACTGAATATAACAAACGAGAGAATACATACAAATCTTACAAGGCAGGATTTTTATTTCGATCTGCCGGAGGAGCTCATTGCGCAGCACCCCTCCCAAAAGCGTGATGGGTGCAGACTGCTTGTCCTTTGCCGTGACGGAACTCTTGAGCATAAAACATTTTCCGATTGTATAGACTATCTGAGACCGGAGGATATTCTTGTCGTCAATTCATCAAAGGTTATACCTGCAAGGCTTCTCGGGCAGAACGCAAGCGGCGGCAGTATGGAGCTTTTGCTTTTGAAGGCTGTGGGAGCCGATATGTGGGAGTGCCTTGTAAAACCGGGTAAAAAGGCAAAGGTCGGAGCGACTTTTTCGTTTGCCGGTATACTCTCCGCTACGGTCACGGAGATTGTCGAGGGCGGAAACAGAGTTGTGAAATTTGAGTACGACAAAGAAAAATACGGAAATATATACAGTGTCCTTGACATTGTCGGCAATATGCCGCTTCCGCCGTATATCACCGAAAAACTGAAGAATAAGAGCGATTATCAGACAGTTTATGCCAAGACGGAGGGCTCCTCTGCCGCACCGACTGCGGGACTGCATTTTACCGAGGAGCTGATTGAAAAGATTAAAGAAAAGGGAGTGGGCTTTGTAGAGATAACGCTACATGTCGGACTCGGCACCTTCAGACCGGTCAAGGTTGACAATATTGAAAGCCACCTTATGCACGAGGAGTTTTTTGTGATTGACGAGCAGACAGCCGAGGAGATAAACCGCCGCAGAAAAGCCGGGGGCAGAATAATTGCCGTCGGTACCACCTCTCTCAGGGCGCTTGAGTCTGCCACAGACGAGAGCGGAGTTGTGCATCCGATGAGAGCAAATACTTCGATTTTCATCTACCCGGGATACAAATTCAAGGCGGTTGATTCACTTATAACAAACTTCCATCTTCCGGAGAGCACTCTTATTATGCTTGTCAGCGCTCTTGCAGGGCGGGATAAAGTTATGAATGCTTATAAAACGGCGATAGATATGAAATACAGATTTTTTTCTTTCGGAGACGCGATGCTGATTGTATAAATTCCGCAATACTGCGTTGTCGGTCGACATGCTCGGGTCGCAGTATGCTAATACAGCTTCCCCTTGCATGCTCCCTTACGCCTTGTCTTGCAAAATTTCTACTAATCAGCATCCAATCTTGGGGCAGTCTGGATAATTTTGTGATTATAAATTCTGCAAAAGTGCGTTGTCGGTCGACATGCTTGGGTCGCAGTATGCAAATACAGCTTCCCCACGCATGCTCCTTTACGCCTTGTCTTGCAAAATTTCTACCAATCAGCAACCGATCTTGGGGCAGCCGGGATAATTTTGTGATTAAAATAGATAAAAATAGTGGGAAAGATTAAATAAATTATGTGCATAAATACTAATTAATAAAGTAATTTTGTAGATTGGTAATTTTATTTTTTCGGTAGTAGAACCTAAAAAATTTACACTTTTTAAAGAGATAATATTTTGAAAATCTATTGACAATATGTGTTTTATCACATATAATATAAGTGAGGTTAAATCAAAGGAGTTGGTTAAACTGTTTGAAGTCGAATATTATGAGAAAAGCGACGGTACATATCCTGCTGAAGAATTTATTCTTTCGCAAGATATAAAAATGCAGACGAAATTATTCCGTCTCCTTGAACTACTTGAACTAAAAGGAAATGAATTGCGAGAACCGTATTCAAAATCGCTTTCAGACGGAATTTTTGAAATTCGTGCGATTCAGGGGAATAATATAACGAGAGTCTTGTACTTTTTCGTTTTAAATAAAAAATCATACTCACAAACGGTTTTGTTAAGAAAACAAAAAAGACACCTGAAAACGAAATTGTACTGGCGAAAAAATATCGTAAAGATTATGAGCTTAGAAAGGGGAATTTATAATGGGAAAAAATTTTAGAGAAACGCTGAATGAGCAACTCAATAATCCTGAATTTAAAAAAGAATGGGATGCACTTGAGCCCGAATATCAAATTATCAAGGCTATGCTGGACACTCGCAACGAAAAAGCTATGACACAAAAGCAACTGGCTGATATTACAGGTATACCACAAGCCGATATTAGCAGACTTGAAAACGGAAATGCCAACCCTTCCCTTAGAACCTTACAAAGGCTTGCCGACGGAATGGGAATGAAACTCAAGCTTGAGTTTGTTCCTGTGAACAGATAAAACATCTTTGGCGGTGCAGTATTAGAATCTGTGCCGCCCATTTGTGTTATGGTTAAATAATAAATATTACCGATTGGCGATGCTGATTGTATAAATTCTGCAATACTGCGTTGTCGGTCGACATGCTTGGGTCGCAGTATGCTAATACAGCTTCCCCACGAATGCTCCCTTACGGCTTGTCTTGCAAAATTTATACCCATACGCAACACATCTCGGGGCCCTCGGCCCAACCTTGCGATCACCTCTCTACCCACTCCAC
>CALWTU010000121.1 GCA_944384515.1 uncultured Clostridia bacterium | reverse complement strand
ACTGATAGCTCCCTCACCGCTGTTTCTCGCGGCGAATTTCAGCTATGACTACTTTGTTACGGTGTGCATTGCTTATTCCCTTGCATACTTTATATACGAAATTCAAAATCCCGAAAAACCGGTCGGTGTCTCCGACTGCGTAAAAATGTTCGGTGCTATGATAATCGGCTGCGGACCCAAAGCCATATACTTCTTGCTGCTTGCTCCCGCACTCTTTATGAAGAAGAATAAGTTTTCAAGCGAGAAGGCGTTCAAGTACTACCGTTTAGGATGCATTTTGTCAATGTCTGTGATACTCGCAAGCTTTATTATACCCTTTTTTATCGACACGGGTGCCATCACAGACGGCAGAGGCGGCTCGGATGTCAATTCCACAGAACAGCTGAAATTCATCCTTTCCGGCCCGTTTGGTTATGTTAAAATCTTAGTTAACTTCCTCCTTGATTATGTATCCTTTACCAACTCACAACCGTTTACCGTAAGCTTTGCATATCTTGGATTCGGAAGAGCTATCACAGGTACTCTTGCAATATTCGTCATGCTGCTTGCGGCTTTCTACGACAAAGATATATCAGACGATATAAAAGGCGCAGGTTACCTCAGACTCTTTAACATCCTTGTCTCGATTGCCACTATTGCGCTTGTAGCGACCTCGCTGTACATTGCTTTTACCCCCGTCGGACACAGCACCGTACTCGGTTGTCAGTACAGATATATCTTCCCCGTTCTGTTCCTTATCTTATACTCAATAGGCAGCGGAAAAGCAGGAAGCAAAGTAAACAAAAATTATCTTGCGGCAGCTGTATTTTCTTTGATTTCATTTAACCTTATTCTTTCATACTGTGAGACTTTATTAAAACAGTTAGGCTGACTTGCGGTATTATCAGCCGAAATAAAATAAACCTTATACCGGGGGGTAATCGAAATAGACAACAAGAACAAACTCTCAAACGCAATAATCTGGAATTCGGTCGGCTCAATATACTATCTCGCCTGTCAATGGCTGCTTACCGTTGTGGTAGTGAGGCTCTCCTCCGACTACAATGACGCCGGCGTCTTGGCTCTTTGTATGTCGATAACAAACATTTTCTCGACTATTGCCCTCTTTAATGTCAGAAATTATCAGGTGTCGGATATAAACGGCGAGTTTTCAAACAGCGAGTACAGCACACACAGACTCTTTACCTCGCTTCTCTCATTTGTACTGTGCGCAATCTTTGCGCTGATAAATCCGTACAGCACTTATATCAGGCTCAGTATAATATTCTACATGCTGGTAAAGTGCGTTGAGGCATACTGCGATGTTCTGCACGGTATGCTGCAGAAAAAATGGCGGATGAATATAATCGGACTATCCTTTATACTTCGGGGAAGCATTCTGATTATCAGCGCGGTTATCTGCCTATACTATTTTAAAAGCATTATGATTGCGATAATCGTAATGTCATTATCAACTCTTGCCGTACTGCTTGTATTTGACCTGAGAATTGCATACAAAAGTGAGCATTTCGGCATAAATGTCTCATTTAAAAGAGTGCTGCAGCTGAGCAAGGTATGCATGCCGCTGCTTATATACAGTCTTTGCATCAATGCGATTGTTCCCTTCTCGAGATACGTAATGGAGCTCACACACGACACCGAGACGCTCGGTTTCTATGCGACAGTCTCCTCCGTCGCCGTCCTGATACAGGCATTTGCCATGACAATATTCACCCCTCTTGTAGAGGTTTGCCGCATTGCATACAGCGAGGGACGGAAAAAAGATTTGACCGTGATAGTCGCAAAGCTTACAGTTTTTATACTGCTTATCACTTTGCTCTCAATGGGCGGAGTTTTCCTGCTCGGCGATGCGGTTATGTCCCTCGTTTTCGGCAAGGAAATACTTCCTTACGTATACCTTCTTTACCCCACAATTGCGGCAAGCTGTATTACCGCGTTTGTATGGCTCCTCGGAATGGTGCTGGTCACCATGCGGTGCATGAAAACCATGTTCTCGGCATCCTTCGCAGGATTTTTGATTTCGGCGGTTTTGTCAATTGCGCTTGTTCCGGAAAGGGCTTATTTCGGCGCAAATTTTGCCATAATATCCTCCCTTTTGTTTGTGGGAGCAGTTTTTACAATTCGTTTTATCATATACCTGAAAACAGACAATTCAACAAAAAGGATTAATGAATAAAATGACAGATCATACTTTTGCCGTATGCGCTTACAAAGAGAGCCCATACCTTGAGGAATGCATAAATTCCCTCTTAAACCAAACCTTAAAAAGCAATATCATAGTCTGCACATCTACCCCCTCAGAATATATAAGTTCTATCTGCGAAAAATACAGTCTGCCTCTGTATATAAATACGGGAGTCAAGGGTATTTGCGGAGACTGGAACTTTGCCGTATCAAAATGCAACACGAAATATTATACAATCGCTCATCAGGACGATGTTTATACCCCCGAATACCTTGAGTATATTATGAAAAAGTTTTCATCTTCAAAACTGCCCATAATTGCTTTTTCCGAGTATTTTGAGATAAGAGACGGAGAGAGGGTGTATAAAAACAAGCTTCTCAAAATCAAAAAGATGATGAACTTCGGATTTTTGCTGTCTAAAAGAAGCAAATTTGTAAGAAGAAGAATTCTGTCCCTCGGCAACTCTGTTTGCTGCCCTGCCGTAAGCTACAATGCAGAAATGACAAAGGACTTTCTCTTTGACGGCAATTTCAAATTTGTATGCGACTGGGACGCATGGGAGAGACTGTCAAAATTCAAGGGTGACTTTTTATACATAAGAAAGCCCCTTATAGGACACAGGATACATGAGGAGTCCGAAACCACAAAACTCACAGGCAGCGGCGAGAGAGCAAAAGAAGAATACACAATGTTCAGACGCTTTTGGCCTGAGTTTATCGCAAAGGCTTTTGCAAAACCTTATGCAAAAGCGGCAGACAGCAACAAAATAGAGAAATAACAGGAGGCAAAAATGAATTCCGATGTTCTTATAGTTATACCTGCTTACAACGAACAGGGTAACATAAAAAGAGTTGTGGACAACCTTATAAATAACTATCCGCAATACGATTATGTTGTAATAAACGACGGCTCAAAGGATGACACCCGTAAAATATGCCTGGAAAACGGCTACAACCTTCTCGATATGCCGATAAATGTCGGTCTTACCGGCGGAGTTCAGGCAGGTATGATATATGCATACGAAAACAACTACAAATATGCTCTTCAGTTTGACGGAGACGGTCAGCACGACCCTGAGTATATTAAAGATATGCTCGCTGTAATGGATGAGTGCGATGTATGCATTGCCTCAAGATTTGTATCAAAAAAGAAGCCCGGCGGTCTCAGAATGCTGGGCAGCAACATTATCGCTTTTACAATAAGACTGACGACCGGAAAGAAAGTTAAAGACCCGACCTCCGGCATGCGTATGTTTAACCGTCAGACAATGAAGGCGCTGGCTCAGACCCCCGACTTCGGTCCCGAACCCGACACGATAGCGCATCTTATCCGCAGCGGCGCAAGAATAAAAGAAGTGCAGGTTGAAATGCACGAGAGAGAAAGCGGAGAGAGCTATCTCAATTTTACCCGCTCAATAAAATACATGCTGCACATGTGCTTTTCGATAATCTTCATACAGTGGTGCAGAAAAAAAGTCAAAATTGTGAAAGAGGAAGATAAAAAATGAGTTCGACGCTGAGAATATTACTTATATTGATTTCTGTTTTTGTGTTTATTTACACGGTGAGAAAAGTAAGAAAATCACAGCTTGAAATAGACGAGTCCATGTTCTGGATTTTATTTTCCGTGAGCCTTGTTATACTCAGTATTTTCCCGCAGATTGCGGAGTTCTTTACTTCTCTGCTCGGTGTTGAATCCCCCGTTAACTTTGTTTTCCTTTGCGTTATATTTATAATTTTGGGAAAACTCTTCTTTGTGACCATTCAGTTTTCGATACAAAAACACCGTCTTAATCTTCTTATAGAAAAACTTGCAATACTCAAAAAAGAAGAAAAAGACGAGCTTTATGCCATGTTGACAAAGCTGCAAAACAGCGGGGACAAAAAAGACTGATAACATGCAGGACAAGAAAAAAACTGAGGCATATTATAAATTCAGTCAAACCGACAAACTGTATTTTAAAAATCGGTAAAACAAAAAACGCACAGAGGGCGCCCTTATCGGGAAACCGTCCTCTGTGCGTTTTTTCATTGAAACTTAACTTGCGGCGAGAAAAACCGCCCTCAAGATTTACTCAAAGCAAGTTATCCCGCTCGGAAAATCCTGCTCTTTTGCATTTACTCATAACGATATCTCACCGGGAAATACCGACATTTTGAAATAAAGAGACCGAAAGAGTGTTGAACTTAGTTATATTTGTGTACTGTGCTTGTTGCCTGCTCTCAATTAAAGTGCAATCAGAGCCGCCTCTATTATATCAGCCATTCTCTCGTGTCCCGCGTCGTTGGGATGCAGTCCGTCGGGGCAGAATTTTTCACGGATAACTTCGACTCTCGGCTGTATTGAAGATGTTTTCCATAAATCAATTACGGGCAATGAATAATACTCCGCTACCTCTTTTATTGTATTTACATAATCAACAAGCCTTTTTCCGTTTCTGTTGACCTCATCCTCCGAAACTCTGTGAAGAGGCGTCATAACAACTATCCTGCTGTCCGGAAAACGCTCGGTCGCTCTGCGAAAAAGGTGATGACATGCGCCGATAAAAGTACTTGGCGTTCTGTCCGTTTTCTCTCCGAACGGTGCATCTCCGTGGCCGAAATCATTCGTTCCGCCGAAAATCACGACAAGATCGGTGTCTGTATCCATCTCCTCCACTCTCATGCAAAAATCAAGGTCATGCCTGGGATTATCCACGGTCGGCGAGTGTTGTTTTGCAAATCTTGTGCCGGATATACCGTAATTTCTCTCTGTCATATTATTTCTTTTGGCGATAATACTGCGGTATGTTTTGGTTGCGGGGTCGGTTGTTCCGACTCCCTCTGTAATACTGTCGCCGAGAAAATCAGCCTTTATACCGTTTAATTTCATATCCGTTACCTTTTTAAGTGATTATTTATATATTTTAAAAGTCAAGGGATGACAAAGTGCCATCCCTATGTAAACTGAATTTATATTTATCTGTTAAGAATAAGCTTTGTAAGCTCAACGGGCTCAACTATCTTACCGTCCTTGTATACACGCATATTGCCCGACGCAATCTCGTCAATAAGAATAACCTCGCCATTGTTGTAACCAAACTCAAACTTAATGTCCCAGAGATCAAGTCCGATAGATTTAAGATCATCCGCAACTATCTTTGTAATCTTGAGTGTCTGAGCCTTCATGCTCTCAAAGAGATCAGGTGTCATGATACCGAGTGCGTTAAGGCCCTCGCCTGTTACAAGCGGATCGCCCTTCTCGTCATTCTTGAATGTGCACTCAACATATCCACCGTCAAGCGGTGTTCCGTCCTTGATATACTCGCCGTATCTGCGAATAAAACTGCCCGTTGCAACAAGTCTGCAAATAACCTCAAGTCCGTGACCGAATACCTTCGCAGGAAGAACCTCCATCGTTGCGTCATCTACATTTGCAGATACATAATGAGTCTTGATTCCCGCTTTTTTAAGCAACTCAAAATAATGAATTGAAGTCTGAAGATTTGCCTTTCCAATTCCCTCAATAGTAAGTCCCACACTGTTCTCGCCCGGATCGAAAACTCCGTCTTTTCCGGTACAGTCATCCTTAAACTTAAGCATAACATTACCGTTTTCAAGCGAATAAACATCCTTTGTTTTACCTGAGTAAATCTTCTGCATTTTTATTTCTCCTTTTTCTTTTAGGCTGAATTACATGTATATTTTATCACATTTTTTTATATTTGTACAGTACTTTTATGCGAAAAGGCAACAAAAAATATTACAAATTTATTTTTTTCATTTTACACCGTTTTTTGCTATTTTCCACAATTTTTCTTTATTTTTGAAATAAAGGCCGCGGCGTCTTCCCTGAACCTTCCGAAATCCAATGCAGAATACGCTATAAAAGAAATTGCAAGCGTAACTAATGTCATAGGTATCAGATACCATAAAATCGGCAGACACTTGCCGTCAATTGAGGAATAAATCCAGGATTTCGGCGCAAAAAAGTCCGCTATATCAAGCATAAACGAAAATTGCTCCGCAGGTCCGAAAGACATACACGGGTTTACAAGCTGAAGTTTTTCGTATATTGTCCCCTCTCCCACACCGGGATATATATCAAGTCCAAAACAGATAATATCGTTTAAAATAATTATTGAAATCGCACACAAAAGAAATATCGGCGTACGCCAAAAGCATTTATACGAAATTCTCTCAGGGCTGAATATCACAGACAAAGCAGATGTCAAAAACAAAATAATATGGCAAAGATAAAACCTGACAGACTCAACACTGAAAAGACTCTCCCCTATCAGCCAATACGGAACAGCTATGGCGACAATCCCCGCAACCGCGCCCATAGGAAACAAAAATGAAGAAATAAATTTATTCTTGAATAAAAACACAACCGGTGAGAGAATAATCAGTAAGGCACACATATTATACGCAGTGCTCAGTGCGGTAAATCCAAGCCCCTCGTAATGGCTGTAAAGCACCGATTTAAATAAATGCTGAAACAGGTTAACGCACATCAGCGTCAGTATTACTCCCCGTTTGACGCCCTCATCTTTTTTCCTTAGTATTATATATAGGAAAAAAAGAAGCGCAAACGGAAAAATCAGCATAAAAAAATAGGTAAAATTACCGTAATATATAGTCATACAGTCCCTCTTTTAATCATTGCGTAAATGTTTTTTTCCGAAAACACGCACTCATATATTAAAATTTGATTTTCAGATAGTCATTCTAATCAATTAAATCACTAAAAGTTTGATTTTTTAATTCATTCATATGAACAAATTGTAAATATCCCCTTTATTTAAATATTTTTGCACAAAAAGTGTAGAATTATTTGTGTATATATGATATAATACACTTTGCGGTATACGCTATTGATGTTTTTTATTGTTTTGCCAATAAATTTTAAATATAAAAACAGTATTTGGAGGAATTCAAAATGAGCAAAAAATATGTTTATCTGTTCTCCGAAGGCAACAAGGACATGCGCAACCTTCTCGGAGGTAAAGGTGCTAACCTTGCAGAAATGACCCATATCGGTCTCCCTGTTCCTCAGGGCTTCACAATTTCCACAGAGGCATGCACTCAGTACTATGAGGACGGCAAGCAGATCAACGACGGTATCATCGCCGAAATTATGGAAAACATTACAAAAATGGAGAAGATCACAGGAAAGAAATTCGGTGATCTTGAAAACCCCCTTCTTGTTTCTGTTCGTTCAGGTGCAAGAGCTTCAATGCCCGGTATGATGGATACCATCCTTAACCTCGGTCTTAATGAAGAGGTTGTTGAGGTTATGGCAAAGAAGACAAATAACCCCAGATGGGCATACGACTGTTACAGAAGATTTATTCAGATGTACTCAGACGTTGTTATGGAAGTAGGTAAGAAATACTTCGAGCAGCTCATCGACAAGATGAAGGAAGAAAAGGGCGTTACTCAGGACGTTGAACTCACCGCAGACGATCTCAAAGAACTCGCTAACCAGTTCAAGGCTGAGTATAAGGCTAAGATAGGAAAAGACTTCCCCTCCGATCCCAAAGAGCAGCTTCTCGGCGCAGTTAAAGCCGTTTTCCGTTCTTGGGACAACCCCAGAGCAAATATTTACAGAAGAGACAACGATATTCCTTACTCATGGGGTACAGCCGTTAACGTTCAGATGATGGCGTTCGGTAACCTTAACAATGAGTCCGGTACAGGTGTTGCATTTACCCGTGATCCTGCAACAGGCGAGAAGAAGCTCATGGGTGAGTTCCTTATGAACGCTCAGGGCGAGGACGTTGTTGCCGGTGTGCGTACACCTCTTAAGATAGACGCAATGAAAGAGATTATGCCCGAGGTTTATGACGAGTTCGTAAAGGTTTGCGGCATACTCGAGAACCACTACAGAGACATGCAGGATATGGAGTTTACAATCGAGAACAGAAAACTCTATATGCTCCAGACACGTAACGGTAAGAGAACCGCTAAGGCTGCTCTTAAGATCGCATGCGACCTTGTTGACGAGGGCATGATCACTGAGAGAGAGGCTGTTCTCATGATTGATCCGAGAAACCTTGATACTCTTCTTCACCCGCAGTTCGACCCCAAGGCAATCAAGACCGCTCAGGCAGTTGCAAAGGCTCTCGGTGCATCTCCCGGTGCCGCTTGCGGTAGGATAGTATTTACAGCTGAGGATGCAAAAGAGTGGAACGACAGAGGCGAGAAGGTTGTTCTCGTTCGTCTTGAGACTTCTCCCGAGGACATCGAGGGAATGAAGGCTGCTCAGGGTATCCTTACAGCGCGCGGAGGTATGACATCTCACGCAGCGGTTGTTGCCCGCGGTATGGGTACATGCTGTGTATCAGGATGCTCTGCAATCACAAACTTTGACGAGGACAATAAGACATTCGTTCTTTCAGGCAAGACATATCACGAGGGTGATATTATCTCTCTTGACGGTTCTACAGGTAATATTTATGACGGCGCTATCCCGACAGTTGAAGCTAAGGTTGAGGGCGACTTCGGCCGTATCATGGGCTGGGCTGATAAATACAGAGTTCTCAGAGTAAGAACAAACGCTGACACTCCCGCTGACGCTAAGAAGGCTCGTGAGCTCGGCGCTGAGGGTATCGGTCTTTGCCGTACAGAGCACATGTTCTTCGAGGGCGACAGAATCAGCATGTTCCGCGAAATGATCTGCGCTGATTCAGTTGAAAAGAGAGAGGCTGCTCTTGACAAGATCCTCCCCATGCAGCAGAGCGATTTTGAGAAGCTCTACGAGGCTCTTGAGGGTAACCCCGTTACTATCAGATTCCTTGATCCCCCGCTCCACGAGTTCGTTCCCACTGAAGAGGCTGATATCGAGTTGCTCGCAAAGGCTCAGGGCATTTCAGTAAACGATGTAAAGAGCATTATTGCTTCTCTTCACGAGGCTAACCCGATGATGGGTCACAGAGGATGCCGTCTTGCAGTAACATATCCCGAAATTGCAAGAATGCAGACAAAGGCTGTTATCAGAGCCGCTATTAATGTTAAACTTGCTCATCCGAGCTGGACAATTGTTCCCGAAATCATGATTCCTCTTGTTGGAGAGGTTAAAGAGCTTAAGTACGTTAAGAACATCGTTGTTACAACAGCTGACGAGGAAATCAAGAATGCCGGCATCGACCTTAAGTACGAGGTTGGTACCATGATCGAGATTCCGAGAGCATGCGTAACCGCTGACGATATCGCTAAAGAGGCTGAGTTCTTCTGCTTCGGTACAAACGACCTTACACAGATGACATACGGCTTCAGCCGTGACGATGCAGGTAAGTTCCTTGACGCTTACTATGACAGAAAGATTTTTGAAAACGACCCGTTTGCAAAGCTTGACCAGGCTGGTGTCGGAAAGCTTATGGAGATGGCTATCAAGCTCGGTAAGAGTGTAAATCCCGGCATGCACATCGGTATTTGCGGTGAGCACGGCGGAGATCCCACATCTGTTGAGTTCTGCCACAAGATCGGTCTTTCTTATGTATCATGCTCACCGTTCAGAGTTCCGATTGCAAGACTTGCCGCTGCGCAGGCTGCTCTTAAGGACGGAAGCAACTGATAAAGCTTTACCGTCTTCAGCTTTGAGACTGTACGCTCAAATGATGAGTTCGGTTTGTTAACCTAATAATTTAAATCCCCGATTTGCACAAGCGGCAAATCGGGGATTATTTTGCTTTTCAGCTTTCGGCTGAAAACAGCTGTTTTGATTTAAAACTTACAGTTAACGACTGCTTATTTTGTAAAAGTCAAACCGTAGTCAAAGGAACCGTCTGAACCGTAAGGAACGAAACTGAACCTCACATCATACTCGCCCTCATTATATCCTTTTCCGGCGGCAATATCAATTACAGTTTGCTTACTGAATTTTATCGCAACAGCATCCGTCAACTCAATAAATTCAATACCTTCAAGAATAACCTCGCTGCCGTCTGTCAAAATCAGGCTTACATAATAAGTAAACTCCACTTGATTTCTTGCGTAGTAACCTACCACATAATACTCTCCTTCACCGTACTTTGAAGTCAAGTCTTCCATGATTATACTTCCGCTTGTTCCGTTGGCGTTTTCAAGACCGCATATCGTGCATACATACATTTCTGCGCCTTCTTGTTTAACAAAGTCATGGTCATGAGGATCCTTTTCATATGTATCGGTTGTTTTACCGCATACATCGCATACCGAACCCCTCAAACCGCTCTGAGAGCATGTAGGCGCTTTAATCTCATAGTCCGAGAAATAACAGCAGCAGGAAACATCGGTGTAATCTTTGCCGTCGCTGTTTGTGTAGTGCTCTGTCCTCTCACAGCAACCCTCAAAGCTGTATGTATAATCAAATCTCTCAAAATAATCTCCATCTCTATGCTCGGAGTAGATAGTATATTGGTGATTTTTATAGAACACATACGCTGTGTCTGAAGTTTTGCTTGCGCCTTCGGAATCTGAATAACTGCTTGTAATTCTTTCTCCGCTGTCTCCAAACGTTCCGCTGTAACTCTCTCTCTCATTTCTCTCTTCGCTGTAAAAACTCTTGCCTGTATGAGACAGAGTGTCAATTCTTTCATAGCTTACATATCTCAAGCCGTTAAACTCAGAGTATTCCTTTATCGCACTGTAAGACTCAAGCTCGGTAAAATCAAGAGTACTGTTAATATAAATTTCTTCTCTCTCAAGATCGCCGCTGTCATTATAAGTACTCACTGTCTTATATGTGCTCTGACAGTCCTTGCAGATTTGTTCAACGGTGGTGACATTGCCCTCTTGTGTG
>CALWTU010000120.1 GCA_944384515.1 uncultured Clostridia bacterium | reverse complement strand
GGACGGCTGTGCATATATGAAGGAGGCGAATTGCCCCGACCGCACATGCATAAATATGGGCAAAATCTCAATGACAGGGCAGAAAATCATCTGCCTGCCGAACAAACTTGCGGTAATCGTCTGCACGGACGAACAGCAGGGCGGCTAAACCGCCTGCGGTCTGCCGCCGCACGGCTTCAACCGCTCGCCTTGCCGACCGTAACCCACTTTTCCTATCCCACCGTTAACAACCACCGACAGTTGACGGTCGCTCACTATCGTCGCTCCCGCCTGCCGTCGCTGCAGCGAGAATCAGGCTAAACGGCACGCTCCCGCCTGCCGTCGGTGCAGTGAGCGTTCGGTTAAAGCGGCACGCTCCCCGTGCTTTGGGGGAAGGGCATAAAACTCGGCTTTTATTCTCTGGCTTTAAAGACTGCCGCTGTACCGCATCTGCATATGAAAATGCCGAGTGAAAATCTGTATATCATAGTTTGATATAGTTTGATATTTAAAAAAAACTGAAGTTATACTTATACTTATATATACTTTATAGCATGTCTTTTATTTATATCGTTTCGGACTTGTCCGTGAAAATTAAAATTCTTTTTGGAGGGATCTGCGTATGAATACAAAAAAGCTTGCTTTGCTGTCGCTGACAGTGGCTTTTTCGCTCATTCTGTCCTTTATCGAGTCGCAGATTCCGCCGTTCTTTCCGGTTCCCGGCATAAAACTCGGACTTGCCAACGCTGTTGTGGTGTTCCTGCTCTATACAGCGGATTTCAAGTTCGCTCTTGCGGTATCGCTGATACGCATTTTCCTTGCAAGTATGCTTTTTGGCTCGGTTATGACGCTGGCGTATTCTTTTTTCGGCGGTATCTCTTCGTTTATGGTTATGTTTCTTATGAAAAAAACGGGTTTTTTTTCATGTATCGGCGTCAGTGTGTGCGGCGGCGTTGTTCACAACCTCGCACAGATTACCGTCGCCGCCGTAGTTATGGAGACTGCGGGCATCCTTACCTATTTTCCCGCACTTTTGGTTTCCGGCACCGTTTGCGGTGCGGCTGTCGGCGTGCTTGCAGGACTTGTTACACAGAGATTTAAAAACATATTCAATGCCTGATTTTTCGTATAGGGCAACTTGCACAAACAAATTTGTAAACATTTATAAAATTCAACAAATAAACTATTGAAATCTATACCAACTAAGTGTATAATATAAATGTAAAAATCATATCACAAAACAAGGAGTACAAAATGGTTAAAATGTATGAAGCTTGGGAAGGCTTTGAGGCCGGTACCTGGGTGCATGAAATAAATGTAAGGAGCTTTATTAAGCACAACTACACTCCGTATGACGGAGACGAGTCTTTCCTTAAAGGCGCAACAAAGAACACTCTTGATCTTTGGGCGCAGGTTATGGAGCTCACAAAAGAAGAGAGAGAAAAGGGCGGAGTTCTTGATATGGATACCAAGATTATATCCACAATTACTTCACACGGCCCCGCATATCTCGATAAGGATAAAGAGGTTATTGTAGGTTTTCAGACAGATAAGCCCTTTAAGAGAGCGCTTATGCCCTACGGCGGTATCCGTATGGCGGAGAAGGCTTTGCAGGATAACGGATATACTATCGACCCGCAGGTAAAGGAGTTTTTCACAAAGTACAGAAAAACTCATAACGCAGGCGTTTTCGATGTTTACACTCCCGAGATGAGAGCTTGCCGTTCAAGCCACATTATCACAGGTCTTCCCGATGCATACGGCAGAGGAAGAATTATCGGTGACTACAGAAGAGTTGCTCTTTACGGTGTTGACAGACTTATCGAGGACAAGATGGAGCAGAAGGAGACGACACGCTCCACAATGTATTCTGATGTTATCCGTATCAGAGAGGAGCTCTCCGAGCAGATCCGCGCTCTTGAGGAGCTCAAGGAGATGGCTATGAGCTACGGCTTTGACATTTCAAAGCCCGCAAGAGATACAAAAGAGGCTATCCAGTGGACTTATTTTGCATACCTTGCCGCAGTTAAGGAGCAGAACGGCGCCGCTATGTCTCTCGGAAGAACTTCAACATTCATTGATATCTATTCAACCCGTGACCTCAAGCTCGGCAGATATACAGAGGAACAGATTCAGGAGATGGTAGACCATTTCATCATGAAGCTCCGTCTTATCAAGTTTGCCCGTACACCTGAGTACAATGCACTCTTCTCAGGAGATCCTCAGTGGGTTACCGAGTCTATCGGAGGCGTTGCGATCGACGGCCGCCACATGGTTACAAAGATGTCTTACAGATATCTTCATACACTTAAGAACCTCGGCGCTGCTCCCGAGCCCAACCTTACGGTGCTCTGGTCAACAAGACTCCCGCTTAATTTCAAGCGCTTCTGTGCAAAGACTTCTATCGAGACCTCGTCCGTTCAGTATGAAAATGACGACCTGATGAGATCTACCCACGGCGACGATTACGCAATTGCATGCTGCGTATCCTCGATGCGTATCGGTAAGGAAATGCAGTTCTTCGGCGCAAGAGCCAACCTGGCAAAAGGCCTTCTGTACGCTATAAACGGCGGTGTCGATGAGATTTCAGGCAAGCAGGTAGGACCTGAGTACCGTCCTATCACAAGCGAATACCTCGACTATGATGAGGTTATGCATAAGTATGACCAGATGATGCAGTGGCTTGCGAGCGTTTATGTAAACACCCTTAACATAATCCACTACATGCACGACAAGTACTGCTATGAGAAGATTCAGATGGCTCTGCACGACAAGGATGTAAAACGCTGGTTCGCAACGGGAATTGCAGGACTTTCGGTTGTTGCCGATTCACTCTCTGCAATCAAGTATGCAAAGGTTAAGTGCATCCGTAACGAAAACGGCATTGTCACCGACTACGAGGTTGAGGGCGACTTCCCCAAATTCGGAAATGACGACGACAGAGTAGACTCAATTGCTTATGATATAGTTCACAGATTTATGGAGCATATCAGGAAGAACCACACATACAGAAACAGCGTTCCCACAACATCCATTCTTACTATTACATCAAATGTTGTTTACGGTAAGAACACAGGTGCGACACCCGACGGCAGAAAGAAGGGAGAGGCTTTTGCTCCCGGAGCCAACCCGATGCACAGGCGTGATACTCACGGTGCCGTTGCATCTCTGAGCTCTGTTGCAAAGCTCCCGTTCATTGACGCACAGGACGGAATTTCAAATACATTCTCAATTATTCCGGGCGCTCTCGGCAAGGATGACCGTATTTTTGCCGGAGACCTTGAGGTAAACTTCGACTGCTCAAACGGAGCATGCGGCACTCCCACTCTCTTTGAGGGACTTGAGGACAACGCAAAATAATTCTTAAAATAAAAGGAGAAAAACATTATGGCAGCAACACAAAACCAGATAGATAATCTCGTATCACTTCTTGACGGATACGCAGAGAAGGGCGGACATCACCTTAATGTCAACGTATTTACAAAGGAGACACTTCTTGACGCTCAGGCTCATCCTGAGAAATATCCTCAGCTCACAGTCCGTGTAAGCGGTTATGCGGTAAACTTCATCAAACTTACAAAGGAACAGCAGGACGAGGTTATCTCCAGAACATTCCACGATAAGATCTGATTTGTAAAATGATTGGATATATTCATTCCACAGACAGCTTCGGCACGGTAGACGGCCCGGGCGTGAGATTTTTGGTCTTTATGCAGGGCTGTCCCATGCGCTGTCTTTACTGTCACAATCCGGATACATGGCAAACCGGCACCGGCACGCAGATGACGGTGGATGAAATTCTTGAGCTTTATCACAAAAACAGCGGTTTTTATAAGCACGGCGGTATCACCGTCACGGGCGGAGAACCGCTCCTGCAGATAGATTTTGTTACCGAGCTTTTTCGGCGGGCGAGGGAGATTGGCATTCACACCTGCATTGACACCTCGGGTATAACATTTAATCCGCAGAGCGAGGACTCACTTTTGAAGCATAAAAAGCTTCTCGCTGTCACAAGTCTTGTTATGCTTGATATAAAGCATATTGACACAGAGCACCACAAACGCCTCACGGGGCACAGCAATGAGAATATACTCGCTTTTGCGTCTCTTGTGTCCGATTCGGGTGTGGATTTGTGGATACGGCATGTGGTTGTCGACGGCTATACCACCGACCCCGTGTATCAAAAAAAGCTCGGCGAGTTCATTGCAACCCTCAAAACGGTAAAGGCTCTTGATGTTCTTGCGTACCATACAATGGGCAAGGCAAAATACAAGAGCATGGGGCTTGATTACCCGCTCGGCGACCTCCCTCCGCTTGACGGAGATAAGCTCAAAGCGGCAAGGGATAATATTATTTCCGCTTTCCGTGACAGAAGGGCACAGCTTATCCGTGACGGGCAGTTTGACCGTGACTTAAAACATTGATTTAATGCTTTTTGGCGAACAAAATTACAAAAAACAGCAATAAAACCTCGGGGGCAGCTTTCGCCACGATGTGTTTTATTGCTGTTTTTATCTTGTGCGTTTTTTCGGTTTTATATTATTCTGAGCAGCTCCTTAGCAGGCTTTCTCCTCGGCGCCCCCGGCGCCTCATCAGGCACTCCGATTGCAATTATTGCGGAGACCGACATCCCCTCGGGTATTTCGGCAACCGACCTTATAACATCCTCGTCGTATATTCCCATTATAACCGTGCCGAGTCCGTATTCGTGCGCCAGAAGGCAAAAGGTCTGCGCCGCCGCTCCTGCGTCAAACGACTGCCAGTGCGTGCCTTTGGATGTGGAAAAGGAGCCGTCCCGCTCGTATCCCGAGCGCTTGTCCTTTGTTGTTACAATAATAAGCAGAGGCGCACCGAGGCATATTTCGGTGTTGTGCGCAAAACCGCACATTCCGTTTTTTGCCATATTTTTAATCTTTTCTCTGTCATATACCGCCGTGTAGGATACCGTCTGCGAGTTTTTCCAGCTCGGCGCAAATCTTGCCGCCTCCACTATTTCTTTTATCACTTCGGTTCCTATCGGTTCCGGCTTGAATTTTCTGATACTTCTTCTGCTCTTGATGTTTTGTATGCTGTTCATATTACCTCCGTTGCGCATTCCGCTGTTTATATAAGCCTCAGCACAAAATTCCCGAAACTCATTTTTTTAAAAGAAGGAGAGGATTATTAATCCTCCCTGTCCTCGTCATCTATGATTTCGTCAAGTTCGTCGTTGAATTTAACGGCTTTTCTTGAGTTTATGTAATACGAGTCACCCTTCTGACTCGTAAAATGAAATTCGTCCTCATCTATGTCATGGAAGAAACCGTAAACATCCAGATCCTTTGCAGCAAGACAGAATACCTCAAGAAATTCGTCTGTGTCAAATTCGTCTATCTCGATTCCGTACTCATCGTTTGTGAACACGATTTCGGTTGTGTCACTGTCCTTTGCGTCCTTATAGTTATCTCCGTAAATCAAGTAATCCGGGTCTACTTCAAAAAAATCGTCAAGCTCGCCGCTTTTAATGAAACTGACAAGCTTCTTTAAATCTGCTTTTGTACCCTGTGCGGTAATTTCAAAATACAATTCCTCACACAAAGTCATATAAATTGCACATCCTTTCCGTCAAAATTTTTAATTCCTGCTTTTAGCGTTTTAAAGTATAGCATAAGGATATTTTGTTGTCAATACGGTTTTTACAAATTTTGCATTGTTGTTTTAAACTTTTTATAAACAGATTTTGTATTTTTAAAAATAATTTGCGAAATAATATATTTGTTTAATTTGTATTAACATTTTGCCGATAAATTAATATTCCCGCTTGACACGGTTTAAAGCGGTCTTTCTTCATTATATTATATATAAGGGTGTAAAATTCCTTTGCTTTGGGTATTTTTGAAAGCGAACATTATTTTAAAAAGGAGAGTTTAAAGCAAAAAGCACCAATAAAGGCAGGGAAAGGGGGGATGGGTATTGTAAAAAACGCCAAAGTACAAAAAAATGAAAAAAATTTGGAAAAAAGTATTGACAATTGAGTAAAAATAATGTATAATAGACAAGCGCTCAACGGTGAGGCGAAGCGAACCGAAGGGCGGATTGATCATTGAAAATTGAACAACATGAAATTTCGAGCACTGAAAAGTGCAGAGATCTCGTTAATAACACTTTGAAAGAAAAGAACTCAAAAAGTAAGAAAAGAAGCTAAGATAAAATAGCTCTGAAAAAGGTATTTGCTAACCTGTTTGGTTAGATAATATACAATTTTTTTAGAGAGTTTGATCCTGGCTCAGGATTAACGCTGGCGGCGTGCATAACACATTCAAGTCGAACGGAGTATAGCAATATACTTAGTGGCGGACGGGTGAGT
>CALWTU010000119.1 GCA_944384515.1 uncultured Clostridia bacterium | reverse complement strand
GATAAACTCAACACCTCAAAGCAGACTATACAGAGATACGAAAACGGAGTCATCGCAAACATACCGCCCCAAAAAATTGAGGCGCTTGCAAGGGCGCTTGACACTACCCCGAACTACCTTATGGGCTGGCACGCAGAGACCTCTCTTGAAAAGTACCCCAACATATTTTCCGTTTCGAAAAAGAAACTGCCTATTCTCGGCACGATTGCGTGCGGTGCGCCGATATATGCCGAGGAAGAATTTGACGGGTATGTGTCCACCGACATTGCAAACGACGCTGATTTTTGCCTTAAAGCAAAAGGAGACTCGATGATCGGGGCGAGAATTTATGACGGGGATATTGTTTTTATCAGATCGCAGAATTTTGTAGAGAACGGTGAGATCGGAGCAGTTATAATAAACGACGAGGCAACGCTCAAGAGAGTTTATTATTATCCCGAAGAGGGCAAGCTCGTTTTGTCGGCGGAAAACCCGAGATATGCTCCGCTGGTTTATCTCAAAAGCGAGCTTAACAATATTAAGATAATCGGAAAGGCCGTTGCCTTCCAGAGCAATATACTGTAAAACTTCAAAAAACAGCAGGAAGCAACAAAGCATTTTAATATAATTTCGTTAATATGTTTATTTAAGAGGACAAACCATGAAATACGAAAAGCTTGCCGATATCAGCGGACATTTTCTGTTTGCAAGATACGATAAAGATTTATACCACAAGATTGTCAATTCCCCATCCTTTCATAACAGCATTGAAATTCTGTTTTTGATAAGCGGAGAGATGGAAATAATCATAAACGGCGAGAGAAAGAAAATCAGCGGCAAAAAAATCGTATACATAGACAAATTTGTGCCGCACGAAATAGGTATCGGCGAAGGTATGCAGCACGAAAACCTGCTCTCATATGTTCTTGTCGTCAGCTCGGTATACCTCTCTTCCCTGCCGATAATCGAAAACTTTACCCTGCCGCAGTTTATGGGGCAAATCCCTAATTTTGACATGATTGTTTCCCTGCTTGAGCAGTTTTATCCTATAAAGGACGAGATGAACGAGGAGACAAAATCCGGCTTTGTCAGCTTGATTTTCGGTTTGATACATCAGAATGTGCCGCTCGCCGAAAAGAAAAACGACAAGGCGACAGCCGTCTTTTTAAAAATAATGCAGTATATAGACGAACATTACAAAGAAGATATAAACTTAAATATGCTGTCCGTGCAATTTGGCTATGAAAAGACATATCTTTCAAGAATTTTAAATAACCTGCTCGGCATGAACTTCAGAGAGTACCTCAACCGCATAAGGATAGACAAGGCGCAAAAGCTGAAAAGCCGTCTGCCCGACGCTCCGATATACAAGATTGCCGAGGAGTCGGGATTTAACAGTCTGAACACCTTTTACAGAGCGTACGGAAAGTACTCTAAATCAGAGCATAATCACAATTTTTGACAGTATAAAACAATGTTTTAGCATTGCCGTGCTTTTGTTTTTTTGCTATTATTAAGGCAGAGAGCAAAATTTTATAAATTTTCATGGGGGGAATTTTATGAAAATCGGTGTAATTATTGACAGCTTCAGAAAAGATTTCGCGGAGTCGGTAAATCTTGCAAAAAAAATCGGAGCCGACGGAATTCAGATAGGCGCAAGATTCTTTATCGAAAAAGAAAACTGCGAGGCGCTTGTGAAAGAACAGGCAAAAATCTGCCGTGAGGTCGGAATTGAAGTTTCCGCAATCTGCGGAGATCTCGGATGCGATATGTACTACACACAGGAGCGCCGACTTATCGACAGAACAAAGAGAATTCTCGAGTACGCAAAAGAATTCGGTACAAATATAGTGACAACGCATATAGGTGTTGTGCCGGAGGATAAAAATTCAAAGCAGTATGAGTCGATGCACAACGTGTGCAAGGAGCTCTCAGAGTATGCAAAAAAACTCGAGGGACATTTTGCTGTAGAGACAGGTCCTGAAAAGTCCGAGCTGTTACGCGATTTCCTCGACTCGCTCGGCAGCGACGGCGTTGCGGTAAACCTTGACCCTGCAAACCTTGTTATGTGCGCCGGCGACGATCCGGAAAAAGCTGTATTCAATCTCAAGGACTATATTGTCCACACGCACGCAAAGGACGGAATAATGCTGAAGCAGGTAGACACAAAACAGATCTACTGCCCGAAGTATTACGGTGTTGAAAAAGTAAAAGAGTGCCCTTTTAAAGAAATGCCGCTCGGAAAAGGAAATGTCAACTTTGAAAAATACCTTGGCGCGCTGAGAAAAATCGGTTACAACGGATACCTGACTATTGAGCGTGAGTGCGGTGATACACCGTATAAGGATATTGCTGAGGCAGTCGAGTTTCTTGACTCCTTTTCGGTAAGATAAGTTTTTTGTGAATACTTTCTCGGTAAGCTTTTATACCGAAAGACGACCTCAATCAACAAATTTGAGTCCTATGATAAATCTAAGGAGATAAAACAATGTCAAAAATCAAAATAGCTATTGTAGGCTGCGGAAATATTTCCGAATGCCACCTCAAAGCATACAAAAACAATCCCAACTGCGAAATTTATGCCTTTTGCGATATCGACGAAAAGACGCTCATGGAAAAAGGAGCAAAGCACGGAGTAACACGCCTGTATACAGACGAGGAAAAGATGTTAAGAGAACTGCCCGAGATCGATGCTGTGAGCGTATGCACATGGAACGCCGCACACAAAGACTGCACTATAAAGGCGCTTAAAGCCAAAAAGCATGTTCTGTGCGAAAAGCCAATGGCAATGAACAGCAAAGAGGCGGAGGAAATGATAAAAGCCGCAAAAGAGAACGGAGTCAAGCTGATGGTGGGATTTGTCAGAAGATTCGGAGATGACACCAAAACCCTGCTTGATTTTATAAATTGCGGCGAGCTCGGCGACATCTATTATGCGAAAGCTACATATCTCAGACGTAACGGATGCCCCGGCGGATGGTTCGGATATAAAGCTCTTTCCGGTGGCGGCCCGCTTATCGACCTTGGTGTACATGTAATAGACCTTGTCAGATATCTGATGGGCAGACCCAACCCCGTGTCGGTTTACGGCGCAACTTTTGACGGTATCGGAAAGCGTGACTACCTCAAAGACAAACCGCAGTACAAGGCAAGAGGCGGCAATATCACCGTGCAGGATGTCGAGGATATGGCGACCGCGCTCATCCGCTTTGACAACGGAGCCGTGCTGAGCGTTGAGGCAAGCTTCAATATGCATATCAAAAAGGACGAGGGCTCGATACAGCTCTACGGAACAAAGGGCGGTATAAAACTTGACCCTGAATTTGAGATGTACTCTGAAAAGAACGGATATCTTGTTGATATAAACCTCTCAAAAAAAGTGGGAATGGATTTTGATAAGATATTCCAGGGTGAGATAAACTACTTTGTTGACGCCTGCATAAACGATGTTGATGTAAGCTCTATCGCCGAGGACGGCCTTATGCTGATGAAGATCCTTGACGCAGTATACGAGTCGGCAAGGACGAAAAAAGAGGTTGTGATATAAAATCTCCGAAAGCGCTGACTAATCGGCGGCAAAATTGCCCAAATACCGTATAAACAAAAAAGCAGAAAACCCATTGTGCCGTGGTTTACCCCTATGGCGTGTAAAGTTTTCTGCTTTTTATTTTACTTATTTACTGCCAATTATAATACTGTGTGTTTTTTCTCTAAAATGAAAATAACCTTCGGTGTGAGGTGTACCTCTCCGAAGGTTATTTTTACTCAGTGAAAATTCGCGCCTAATGCTAAAATTTTTAACCGTCCGCGTTTTGCTTTAAATTTAAATAAATTTCTGGCGAAAAAGTTATGCGGCAAAATTACCACGGGAAGAACTCAGCGCCGAGAAGCTTGAGTATAGCCTCGGTGTAGAAGTAGTCACCGTAGATAATTGAAATATGCACTCCTGCTTTCTCGGGAGTCATACCGTTGGCGGGATAACGAACAGTGCCGTATCCGAGCAGACAGTCGCTTTCGGGACTGTAATCAACAAACTTCTCTTCCATTGCGTGAAGGATCTTCAATGCGGCGTTCACGTACATTCCGCCCTCATCCTCGGGAAGTCTCTTTCCGAGCTCAATAAGACCGCACGCTGCGCAAGCGCCCGCTGTCGAGTCATAGTAAACAGGTGTTGAAGGAGCTCTGAAATCAACTCTCGGAAGCCAATCGTCACAGCAGTTGGCAATGAAGTAGTTGGCAACCTGCTTTGCGGCATTGAGGTATCTCTCCTCACCTGTGTGGATGTAGGAAATAACAAAGCCGTAAAGTCCCCATGCCTGACCGCGTGACCATGACGAACCCTCTTTAATTCCCTGGCCGCCGTATGTCTTGACAACCTCGCCGGTCTCTCTGTCATGCTCTGCAATGTGCACGATTGAGCCGTCCTCACGGAGGTGATCCATAATTGCCATATCCGCATGAGCCATCGCAACTCTCTTAAATCTGTCGTCACCAAGCTCCTTTGAAGCAAAATAGAGGATGGGAAGGTTCATAAGACAGTCGATAATAGTCCAGTTCTCGGCATTCTTGGCATTCCATGCTCTGATGTAGCCGCCATCAAGGACAAATCTTGAGAAAAGTGTCGACGCGGCAAAAAGATTTCTTCTTCTTGAATCGGCGTCCTTTGTAATCTGATAGTTTGCGCCTGATGAGATGTGCCACATAAATCCAACATCATGATGAAGCTCATCATAATTTTTAAGTCCCTCGTCAAGTTTCTTTTCAACAGTCTGCGCTGTCTTGAGATACTCATCATTCTTAGTATAAGCATAGAGCATATAGTTAAGTCCCGGCCAGAAACCGCTGGTCCAGCAGTTGGGGCTGACTTCCTTATGGAATCCCTTTTCATCAACGCCGTCAGCTATTTTGTCTCTTGAACGAAGAGTTACAGACTGCATTTTCTTGTCAATCTTTTTAAATACCTCTTCTACCCAATCTTTGTTCTCATTAAGAAGCTCTTTATAATTTTTCATGTCTTTTCTCCTTTTATTCTAACGAAAAGTTTTTGCAGTGAAACATATTGTTGCCGTAATTTTTACCACGGGAGAAACTCTGAGCCAAGAAGCTTGAGTATCGCCTCGGTATAGAAATAGTCGCCGTAAATTATTGAGACATGCACCCCTGCCTTCTCCGGAGTCATACCGTCGGCGGGATAACGAACAGTGCCGTACCCGAGCAGGCAGTCGTTATTTACATCATAGTCAATAAACTTCTCTTCCATTGCGTGAAGAATCTTCAATGCGGCGTTCATGTACATTCCGCCCTCATCAACGGGAAGTCTCTTTCCGAGCTCAATAAGACCGCAAGCCGCAATCGCTCCCGCTGTTGAATCATAATAGACGGGCTGAGACGGCGCTCTGAAATCAACTCTCGGAAGCCAGTCGTCACAGCAGTTGGCAATAAAGTAGTTTGCAACCTGCTTTGCGGCGTTGATGTATCTCTCCTCACCCGTGTGAATATACGAGAGAACAAATCCGTAAAGCGCCCACGCCTGTCCGCGTGACCATGAGGAGCCGACTCCGATACCCTGTCCGCCGTGTGTCGCCACAACCTCGCCGGTCTCTCTGTCATGCTCGGCAATATGTACAACGGAGCCGTCGGCTCTGATGTGGTCATTATACGCCATATCCGCATGAGCCATAGCAATTCTCTTGAATCTGTCGTCTCCGATCTCCTCCGACGCCCAGTAAAGAAGCGGCAGGTTCATCATTGTGTCAATGATAGTCCAGTTGACGGACTGAGGAGTATTCCATGCGCGGATAAAATCTCCTCCGAGCACAAATCTTGACATAAGTGTGGATGCGGCAAACAGCGCCCTTGTCCTTGCGTCCTTGTTGCCTGTAATACGGTAATCCGCCGCAGACATGATGTGCCACATAAATCCGACATCGTGGTGAATGACATCTACCTGCGCTAACGCCTCGTCAAGGAGCTTCTCCACATTTCTGCCGGTCTTAAGATACTCCTCGTTTTTGGTGTACTCGTAGAGCATAAAGTTAAGAGCGGGCCAAACGCCGCTTGTCCAGAATGTAATTCTCGGAGGCGCTTTATGCATGCCACACTCGTCCACTCCGTCAACAATTTTGTCTCTTGAGCGGATTGCCATTTTTTCTGTCTTTTTGTTTATTTTTTCAAAGACGGAAGCTGCCCATTCCTTATTCTCATTCAACAGCTCACTGTAGTTTTTCATATAAGACTCCTTTTAAGTCAAAAAGACCCAAAATCAGGGCTGCTTTCCGATATATGCCTGAATACCGCCGTCAACATAGAGTATCTGACCGTTAACGAAGTCAGACGCCTCAGAAGCAAGGAATACTGCGGGACCTCCGAGATCATCAGCCTCGCCCCATCTGCCGGCAGGTGTCTTGGAAATAATAAATGAGTCAAACGGATGACGGCTTCCGTCAGGCTGTTTCTCACGAAGGGGAGCAGTCTGAGGAGTTGCAATATAACCCGGGCCGATACCGTTGCACTGAATGTTATATGCGCCGTACTCTGATGCAATGTTTCTTGTAAGCATCTTAAGTCCGCCCTTTGCTGCCGCATATGCGGAAACTGTCTCACGGCCGAACTCACTCATCATAGAGCAGATGTTGATAATCTTGCCGTGTCCCATCTTCATCATTGTAGGAATTACTGCCTTAGCAACGATAAACGGTGCATTAAGGTCTACATCAATTACCTGTCTGAATTCGGAAGCCTTCATCTCATGCATCGGGATTCTCTTGATGATTCCTGCGTTGTTAACAAGAATGTCAACATTGCCAACCTCTTTTTCAACCTTTGCGATAAACTCGTTTACCGCATCCTCATTTGTTACATCGCACACATAACCGTGCGCCTTAATTCCGTCTGCCTTATAAGCTTCAAGTCCCTTCTGAACAAGCTCCTCTTTGATGTCGTTGAATACAATAGTCGCGCCTGCTCCTGCAAGTGCCTTTGCTATTGCATAGCCTATACCGTAGGATGCGCCTGTGATAAGAGCAACCTTACCCTCAAGGCTGAAATTCTTTGTATTAGCCATTTCTCTTCTCCTTTATATATTTTTTTGATTAATAACTTTGTTATCTGAGTTCCTTAGTCTCGATATGGTCCATATCGGTAAACTCCTGATTTTCGCCGCACATAGCCCAAATAAACGAGTAGTTCTTTGTGCCGACACCTGAGTGGATAGACCATGACGGAGATATAACTGCCTCCTCATTGTGCATAATGATGTGCCTTGTCTCCTTGGGCTCGCCCATCATATGGAATACCGCATCGTTGGGTCCCATATCAAGGTACATATACACCTCCATGCGTCTGTCATGTGTGTGGCACGGCATTGTGTTCCAGTTAGAGCCTACCTCAAGCTGTGTAAGTCCCATTGCAAGCTGGCAGGACTTGATAACCTCAGGATGAATATACTGATTGATAACTCTCTTGTTGCAGTCCTCAACCGTTCCGCAGGGAACCTTGCGCGCCTTTGTGATATCTATCTTCACTGTGGGATACTCTGTGTGAGCAGGACAGGATGTGATATAGAACTTTGCGGGATTTGTCTCGTCAACGCTCTTGAATACAAGATCTCTGTGTCCCTTTCCGATATAAATACCGTCACGGGGATTCATCTCATAAACCTCTCCGTCAACGGTGATAACACCCTTGCCGCCGATATTGATACAACCGAGCTCACGCCTCTCAAGGAAATAATCCGCACTCAGCTCCTTGCCTGCCTCAAGCTTAAGCTCAAGCTTGATGGGCATCATACCGATAACTATAATTCTGTCGGTGTGGCTGTAAACCATTCTTATATTATCCTTTGTAAAGAGGTTGCCGATATGGAACTCCTCTCTGAGTCTGTCAGTTGTATAGTATCTGACATCTTTTGCATTAGAAGCGTCTCTTACTTCCATTCCCTTGTTCTCCTTTTTAATGTATTTTCCGTACACCTGTATCTGTGACAAAGCCGCAAACGACAGCGAGCCGTCCTCAAGTCGCTGCTGCTTGAAATCAAGAAGCTTTACATACTCTGTAATCTTCTTCTCAAAAGTAAATTTCTGACCCTCCGGCACGCCCTTAAGCTGTATTACCTCTTTTGAGCCGTCCGAAAATTCAACCGCACACTCTTTCCAATATGTATCGTGGGGGAAATCCGCCCTAAGGAAAATTGTAAGTGCGTCTACCTCACACTCGGTACCGAAATGCACCTCGTATTCGAGATCCTCACGCAATCCGCCGCCCCATGAATGATAGGGATAAAGACCGTGACCGAGATTGTCCGTGACGCCGTCTATGGCATTGCGCTCAAAGAAGCACGGATCCTCTCTTGTAACGAAATTTGCAACAGCATGAGGGAAATACTTCGGAACATTATGCCTGTCATGCGAGTTAAGAGATATCTCCCTCTCGGAATAAATCTCCGCCTCTGTGAGCTCACGGCATATTATCCTGTGAGACGCACCCGAAAACGCACCCGGCGCATAGCAAGCCGTCCTCTCCCTCTCAAAAGGGACAGTAAACTCAAAAGTACCGTCCGGAACATACACAAGGGACTCAAGCATACTCTCGTCAAGCTTCAAACTTACAAACTCGCCGTCGCACAGCTCGACACGGATCCTGTCGCCCGGTTCATACTCCCTGTCATATCTGACATCAATCTCATCGCCGTATGCCTTGAATTTGCATTCGCCGTTTTCACTGAGTATCTTCAGGTTTAAAATAACAATCACCTCTCTCATGCAATATAATAACATATAAGTACTGTAAAATCAATAACTTTTTTGATTTTTATACTCCTAAACTTGACAAAAAGTCATCCGTATGATAAACTTTAGAAAAAAGGAGGACGAAAATGGTAAGACGATATACGCGCTCATTCATAGTTTACTTTGCGGTCTATCTCTTTGTCCCGCTTATCTGTATTGCCGCAGATTATCTGTTCACGGGGCTTGTGCGCTCGTGGCTTGTTGAGAGATTTCCGTCCGTCTTTGCCGAATACAGTCAGATTTATGACAAAGAGCTATATCTGGCACAGACAAAATCATTCAGCGCCGTATCTGCACTATTTGCCCTGTTTGCCGTAAATTTCATATATGCGGTATATGACGGTGACAGATGCGAAAGTATAATCAGAAAAACCAACGGGCTTTTTAAAATCAAAACGCAAATCGGAAGCTGCTTCAAGGAAAACATCATACCCGACACCGTCTCAGCCCTTTTAACGCACCTGCCTTTTGTTCTGATTTACATTTTTGCAAATCCGTCATTTACGCAAAGCAATGGTTTTCTTTTCTCCCCGTACATAAATCTCGGTTACCTTACGGGAAGTGTGTTGCTGACATATATAACGATTGCATTTTTAACGCTTGCCGCAAGAATTATTGCAACCCCCGTCACCCTGTCCCGTGCAAGAGGACGCTGGATAACATCCTTTGTTGATGAGTGAGGCTGATATGGATATAGTTTTGTTAATTATACTTTTAAT
>CALWTU010000118.1 GCA_944384515.1 uncultured Clostridia bacterium | reverse complement strand
TGACAATATTTTTGTGCCGCTTTTTTTATTGAAAATCGCTTTCAAAAAACATTTGAACTTTTCCATAAATACATCTCCTTTTCAGACATAGATTAAGCTTCAATGATATTGCTGTCTTTAAGTTGATATTGCGGATTTTTATTTTAGTAAGAGTCTTTTATTTCGTCTTCAAAAACATCGGTTTCACCTCCGTTTCCGCTGATTTCATATCTGATTTTTACTCTGTAAGTGCCGCTTTTAACCTGATAGGAATGCTCGAATATAGCACTTTCTTCAAATGATATATCGACCCATTCGGTTACATCGCTCCAGAAGAACAATAAATTCCTCTTTTGGAGTGTCGTTGTAATAATTGCTTTTTCCGTTATACCGGGGTAACCTGCATAAGAAACCAAAGCGATAGCTTCACCGTCAATAATGGTGAATGAGGAATCAATCAATGCAGCATTGTTGAAATACGGCGTTGCTTCGCTCGAGGCAGCATTTGCTTCTGCACCGATAAAACAGAAAATAAGCGAAAAACAAATTAAAATTCTGACAAATTTACTCATCTTTTTTCTCCTTTAAACAAGGTTTATATATATATAAACGAAATTTTTTCAAAAAAAGACGCAATTTTTTTAATAATTTCGTTATTGTTCTTTAAAAAATACATTTTTTTATAAAAAATTTGTCAAAATTATCTTTGTTTATTGAACTTAACTGTTTCATATGGTATAATGGACAAAAAATATCACGGAACCTGAACTATGCTTTTTCTTTATTTAAGTGTCATAGAAGACCATAATAATGACGATAAATTTATTAAACTTTACAATATGTACGAGAAAAAAGTATTCAGTATTGCGTTTGGCTTTACCGAAGATTTTCACGATGCGGAAGACGCCTCCCAAGTCGCATTTTTCTCTTTGGCAAGAAATATTGAGAAAATCGACCTTGAAAACGAGGCTGAAACAAAAATATATGTTTATAAAACGGTTAAAAGT
The DNA here is from genome assembly GCA_944384515.1 of uncultured Clostridia bacterium. Taxonomy (GTDB): domain Bacteria; phylum Bacillota; class Clostridia; order Oscillospirales; family CAG-272; genus UBA1740. The sequence continues at coordinate 13,764 of CALWTU010000118.1, read as the reverse complement.
GCGAGCTTTGATATTTTGCGCAAGAGAACCAAGACTCCAGAGACGGTGTGCATAGACAACTTTTTTGACATATCTGCAAATGACACTTTGATTGACTCTTTTGAGGACGGAGAAGTTTTTCAAAAGGTTGTAAAAATTATTGAGAATATTTCGGAGGCATACAGAGATGTGCTGACCTACCATTTTCTTGCCGGATATTCGGTAAAGGAAATTTCGGACTTGCTGCACCGGCCGCTCTCCACCGTAAAAAGCCAGCTTTCCCGCGGTAACAGTCTGCTTAAAACCGCGATAAAGGAGGCAAAACTACATGACTGAAAAGCAATTATCACTGATTAGACAAGCACTCTTCAAGGTTGAGATGAAGGAAGTTGAATATATGGATTCTTTTCCGCTCATTGACATGCCGCACAGTGTTGAGTACTTAGAAAAAATAAGAAGCATAACAAATCCGGATTATAAGCAAAAGAGGAAGGTTTTTTCAAAGAGGAGGCTTATTGCCGCAATAATAGCGGCGGTTTTGCTGATGTTTGCGACCGCCTGCGCATTCAGAAAACCGATTATGAGGTTCTTCGAGCGAGTGTATGATGACTATATTAAACTCTCGATAGAGGAGGGGATAGATGAGAAAATAAGCGTAATCTACACCCCCTCATATATTCCGAGCGAATATAAAAAAGCGTCACATACCGTATACCAAACGGCGGTAAGTACTGTATGGCAGAGCGGCGAGGATGAGATATACTTATATCAGAATCCGCTGAACGCAGAAAACATTTATGTTGGAACAAAAAACGGTGAACAAAAAATTATATATGCAGGAGAGCAACCCGTTTTGTGTTTCTTAAATGAGAGTGTAAATGTATTTGTTTGGGAAAACGGGCATTACTCGTTTAAACTTATTTCTCCCGGCACGGTAGAACTTGAAGAAATAGAAAAAATGATAGGCAGTATTTCTGCCGGTACAGAGGAAAATTAATACGAAAAGCCGTATCAAATGCAACTTCAGAGCTTTTGAGACGGCTTTTATATGCCCGAGAAAGCAAAATTTTCATAACGAAAAAGCAGGCGACAGCTAAATACCTTACGGTAAAATGCTGTCGCCTGTCTTTAGGTGCGCTTAAATAAACAAGTTGAGCGCCAATGCATTCTCTGGCGTTATAAATTTTAAGTTGTTTTTTGTGCACTTGGATTTGGGCTTTTATAATTTTCTAATGTTATTTTGCCGAATAAATATGCAAATAATTTAACACGCCCCTGAAGTTAAAAGCACAGTGTGTGTTTTTATGCCAAAAGGATATGCCTGCCGACTTGTGTAAATGCAAAGCATAAAGCCAGAATTTCAGGAATTTTTGCTGATAAAAGTCTATACGAGTTTTCTTTTGCTTAATATGCTTACCGCCGATGTTACGGGATCAATTTGAATTACGATTTTATTCTGCTTTAAGGCGTAGTCGACGGTATATTGTGTACCGCCTTTTTGACCGTTATATGCGCATACGACGACATCAGCTTTGTCAACCATATAGCGGTTACGGACAAAAAAACAATCATAACTGTAATTTTGACTTATAATCACAGATGAATTTGCTTTATAAATAATCTTATATCGGCGCTTTTGGTCTTCACGGCTCCACCTGTCAGCCTGTCCCGAAAAAGGGATAGCACATTCAAGAGTTACAGTCGGATTTTTCTTCTTGATTGACAGAATATCTTCCGCCGCCCATGTATCAAAGCCCATTGCCACCCCCGATATAAAATCGGTACACCCACGCTCAATTAACCACTCTATTACCTGCAGCTGCCTTATTCTGAACTGTGTATATAATTTGTCCTTGCCTGATTCCTTAAACGGCATTTTTTCAGGGCGATATCCCGTAAAAGCTACAATCATGTTATCACCTCTCAATTGTTTTAGATTATAACACATTAGTTTGATAAAATCAACTATTAGTTATGGTTTAATACAGATAGTTGCTGTAATTTTCAGAATAAATTAATTATACTATTTGTATATCTACATAACAAATAGAGGTGATAAAAATGACTAATGCAGATATAGGAAAGCGTATCAGAATGGCTCGTGAAAGCAAAATGATGACGCAGGAGGTATTTGCCGAAAAGGTCGGGATTAGCGAAACATATGTGGGAATGATTGAGAGGGGGGAGAGAATTCCGAAGCTTGAGACATTTATAAGGATTGCAAACATACTTGAGGTGTCTGCGGACTATATTCTTGCGGATGTCATCAATACAGGCTTTCAGGTTAAGTCAACTGTTATTCTGGACAAGTTAAATAAACTTCCCAAGTCGCAAAGAGAGCATATTTATGAGGTTATAGACCTCTTGATAAAGCAGTGCGATGATAATTAGGGGAGACTAAAGGTATTTGCTTCACGGATAAAAAGTATTACATGAATAACAAAAAATATTGACAAAGAAAACTTGGAATGCTATAATATTCATGTACAATAAAACTTGGAAAAGGCAAAGAAAATGAACAGAGAAAAAATACTTGAATCGGCACGCAACAGCAAAGATAAGGGCTGTGAATTTGAAAACAGAGTTTGGGTTTTGAGCAGCCTTATAGGCCCCATTGCCGCAATAATTGTAGGTGCTGTCCTTTTTTTGACAGAACTTTCGGTAAAGAAGACTTTTAATGCAGAGCTTGTATGCGTCGGTATGACAGCGGCGGGAGTGCAGCTGCTTTATATTGGAATAAAGATGAGGAAAATACATTATATAATTATTGGCTCTGTGCAAATTTTGGCGGCTGTTATTGCATTTTTGTGTTTTTTGTTGCAGGTGACGGCATGAATTCACATTTGAAACTTAAAAACAAACTCAAAGAATATAGGCAGAGAGCCAAGTTTACGCAATCTCAATTAGCCGACATGGTCGGCTCGTCAAAGAACACTATCAGCTCTATCGAGACAGGGCAGTTTTGTCCGACTGCGTATCTTGCGGCGCTCTTGTGTATTGCGCTCAATGTAAAATTTGAAGAGCTGTTCTATTTTGACGAGGAATGAGTGCGGAGTTAAAGGAGTACGGTATATGGAAAATAGCAAAATTTATAATATGCCTTTCGGAAAGGTGTATCCGCTTTTGATAGCCAAAGCGGAAAAGAAGGGCAGAACACGCACCGAGGTGCTTTGCGTGACAAGTTGGCTTACGGGATACACTGCGGGCGAGATAGAGAGCTTTATTTTGTCGGATATAACATACGGCGATTTCTTTCGCGGTGCCCCCGCTCCAAGCAAGAATACCGAGCTTATAAAAGGGGTGGTATGTGGGGTCCGTGTTGAGAATATAGAAGATCCTCTCATGCGCAGCATACGCTGTCTTGATAAGCTTGTCGACGAGCTTGCAAAGGGTAAAAAAACAGAAAAAATTCTTATGGGAGAATAATATGTCGCAAAGGGAAGAGAAATTTGAACAGATGCTTTCGGATATACAGAATGAGTATCTTGAGGCGGAGAGAAAAATGAAACAGCTCAGAGCCGAGGGCAAGGAAAAAACGGCTACATACAGGCAGCTTATGGGAACAAAGCTTATGCTTGACTCATTTATAACAAAATACCGCCTGTACGGACTTTTAGACTGAACGGGGTGGGGTATGTTTGATTTTAAAGATAAAGTTGCGGTTGTAACAGGCGGCGCACGGGGAATAGGCAAGTGCATTTGCGAGCAGTTTGAGAGGGCGGGCGCCCATGTATGTATAATAGATCTGATTGATAACGGGTATTTTGTCGGTGACCTTTCGGATAAAGAGACGCTGGAGCGTTTTGCCGAAAAAGTGACAGAAGAGTATGGGCGTGTCGATTTTCTCATCAATAATGCCGCACCTAAGATGTGCGGTATAACCGACTGTACATACAGCGACTTTGAATACGCCTTAAAGGTCGGCGTGACAGCGCCTTTCTACCTTTCAAAGCTTTTTGCACCGTATTTTGCAAAAGGGGCAAGCATTGTAAACATCTCATCGTCACGGGACCGCATGAGCCAGCCCGAAACGGAAAGTTATACTGCGGCAAAGGGTGCAATTTCCGCCCTTACCCATGCAATGGCGGTGAGCTTTGCCGGCAAAGTGCGGGTAAACTCTATATCGCCGGGTTGGATTGACAATAACTACACGGAATACACAGGCGCAGACGCCGTACAGCAGCCGTCAGGCAGAGTGGGAAACCCTTTGGATATAGCGAGTATGGTGCTTTACCTATGTTCGGATATGGCGGGATTTATTACAGGTGAGAATATCTGTATTGACGGCGGTATGACAAGACAAATGATCTATCACGGGGATTTCGGATGGAAGCTTGATGTAAAAAAATAAACATAACGGAGGATATGCGCCGAGGAGCAAGAGAAAAGATGTTCATCCAGACAAAATGCGCAATACACGACGGACAGTATGATTTTTCAAAGGAGCATATTATCCGATCGGCGGAGGGCAGTATTTCACGCCTTGGAGTTGAGTATCTTGATCTTCTGCTGCTTCACAGACCTGATACTCTTATGGAGCCACAAGAGGTGGCGGAGGCGTTTTATGAGTTGGAACGGTCGGGCAAGGTCAGATATTTCGGTGTGTCAAATCACAGCCCTATGCAGATCGAACTTCTTAAAACAGCGGTAGAGCAGCCTCTTGTTGTCAATCAGCTTCAGTTTTCGGTTACAGAGGCAGGAATGGTGACATCTGGATTGAATGTAAATATGAAGAATTCAGAGTCGCAAATGCATGACGGAGGCGTTTTAGAGTACAGCCGTGTCAAGAAAATGACTATTCAGACTTGGTCACCGTTTCAGTATGGATTTTTCGGCGGAACTTTTGTGGATAGTCCGAAATTTCCAGAGCTTAACGAAAAGCTCTCCGAGATCGGTGAAAAATACGGCTTGTCTAAAACGGCAGTTGCTGCAGCTTGGATACTGCGCCACCCGGCAAATATGCAGCTTATTGCCGGTACAATGAATCCTGAGCATCTCGACGATATCTGCAAGGCTGCAGATGTAACGCTCACACGCTCCGAGTGGTATGAGATATACCGTGCGGCGGGACACACGCTTCCATAATGGGTTTCTCTTATATACGAAACTTTTAAAGTTGAGGTGTTTTGATTGGTATGAAAGTTGTTTATTTTTGCAACTGCCGCTTTATTTGGAAGACCGCAATATGTGTGTAACAGCTTTCGCATGTACTGAAAACTTGTGTAATTTTTGATAGCGCAAATGATAAGTGCATACCCGTGCAGAAAAAACAATAGTAAAATATTATATAGGAGGGGCGAATATGCCGTATTTTTGCAGATACAGTTCACCGCTTGGCAAAATTGTTCTCGCATCCGACGCAGAGGCACTCTGCGGACTTTGGTTTGAGGGGCAGAGGTATTTTGCCTCGACGCTTGAGGGCGGCATTGAACGAGAGGACTTTCCTGTACTTAAAATGGCAAGGGAGTGGCTCGACGTCTACTTTTCGGGTAAAGATCCGGATTTTTCACTCCCCATAAAGCTTATCGGCACAGAGTTTCAAAAAGAAGTTTGGCGGATTGTATCCGCTATTCCGTATGGCAGTACTACGACATACGGCGAGATTGCGCACCAAATTGCCCAAAAGCATAACATCGAGCGCATGTCATCACAGGCAGTGGGCTGTGCCGTCAGCAGAAATAATATCGCAATTATAATCCCGTGTCACAGAGTTGTGGGCGCAAACGGAACCCTCACAGGATACGCCGGCGGAACAGAGCGCAAGCAAAAGCTTCTTTTGCTTGAGGGCGTTGATGTCGGCATATTCTCAGCAAAGAGAAAGATTATGCACAATAAAATATAAACGGTTTGGAGTAAATGAGTAAAATGAAAATTATTTCATGGAATGTTGCAGGTATGAGATCCTGCCATACAAAAGGACTTGAAGAGTTTGTCAGAAAAGAGAATGCAGATATATATTGCTTCCAGGAAACAAAGGTACTGCCGGAGCAGGTGCCTATGCATATCGACGGATATACGGAGTTTCTGTATCCCGCACAGAAGAAGGGGTATTCCGGTGTTATGGTATATTCAAAGCTCTCTCCGCTCGCTGTCAGATACGGTATAGGCAGGGAAGAATTTGACACGGAGGGGCGGGTAATAACCTTGGAGTTTGAGAATTTCTTTCTCATAAACTGCTATACCCCCAACTCAAAGCGTGAGCTGGAGCGCCTCTCGGAGAGGATGGTCTTTGAGGACATAATGCGTGCGTATCTGAAAGAGCTTTCCGGCAGAAAGCATGTAATTTACTGCGGGGACCTCAATGTGGCGCATGAGGAAATAGATATAAAAAATCCAAAGTCCAACCGCCTCTCCGCCGGATTTACGGACGAGGAAAGAGCAAAGATGACAGAGCTGCTCGGTGTCGGTTTTGCCGACACGTACCGCACGCTCTACCCAAATGAGGTAAAATACACATGGTGGAGCTATATGCGAAACGCAAGAGAGAAGAATATCGGCTGGCGGCTTGACTACTTTATTGTTGACGAAAGTTTTATGCCCTCGGTCAGCGACTCGGTAATTTACAGCGATGTTTTCGGCTCGGATCACTGTCCGATAGAATTAATGACAGTGGACACCGTGTGAGTTTTTCACGCATAGCGCCGATGATGCACCATATCACTTGAAGTGAAATATTAGGCTACTCATAAATAAAAGAGAGGAACATAATAAAGTGTTTGATTTTTTTAAGAGCATAATAGACATGGACCGCTCACCCGTTGTAATATGCAACACGGAGCATAAGATCATATATATGAACGCCGCGGCAATAAAGAATTATTCAAAATACGGCGGCGAAAAACTGATAGGCCGATCTCTGCTTGCCTGCCACAACCCAATGTCCTGCGAGATAATCGAAAAAGTTCTCCTGTGGTTCAAGGAAAGCCGCAACAATAATATGATCTACACCGCAAGGATCGAAAAGCACAACAAGGATCTCTATATGGTCGCCCTTCGCAACAGCGAGGGCGAGCTTATCGGCTATTATGAAAAACAAGAATTCAGAAACGCCGAAACGGCAAAGCCATGCGATTTTTCAAAATCGCTTGTATAACCGAAAGACAACATCAAAATGAGCAAACCCGTTTAAAATAGCGAGGCAAAAATCAGAAATCTAAAATATTTAGTATAAAAGGTCGCTATTACTTGAATTTTTGCTAAATTTGTTATATAATGTAAATCTATGGAAGTAATTTTTCTGAAAATTATTCTTTCATTTTGCAAATAAACAGAATATAAATTGTCAAAAGGACAGAGAACACGGTAGGGGTAAAAATCCTCGCTGCTTGTATATTATATAACAGCATTTTTTACAACTTATTAAACATCAAAACAGATATATATTGGGAGTTTGCCGGTGGCAAGGTTGCGTCGGAAGTAAATCAAAATTGAGATTCTTGCTATCAGAGGAAGAGATTATTAAGTAAATATCAACAAGTGAGGATGGATTATGACAGGTGAAAAGTTTTCATTAATGCAGTACTCTATATACCTAAAAATGAAAGGGAAGATTGGCCCAAAATGGGAGACGCTTCTTATTTTAAACAAAAAAGAAGATGGCGAGAGTAAAATATCGCAAATTTCTGTATATATTACCTTGATTGCATTATTATAAAATTGTCCATAAAGTGCATGATTTTTGCCATGCGGATGAAGAAATATTAAAAAAGAAAGGAAGAAATAATTGAATAATGATAAAATAAAAGAAGTTTTAGAACGCATAAAGTCTGCTAAAGAGTTTGCAGATGATTATTCTGCATATGTTCAATGCTTAAATATAGTTAACTGTTTTGAACGCGGAAAAGCTGTTGCGTTATTGCAAGACTTAACAAAAAGATATCAATCGCAAATTAATCAGTTCGGTTTTCTTGTGGACGGCGTTCGCGTCATCCATGGGGTGAATTATGATAATGTAAGCGATTTGCAAATAAAGGAGCAACTTGAATATATTGCTCGGTATATTCCTGTATATGCTCTTATTCGGGAAGGTGAAAGCAAGATTGTCAATAATTTGCTGAACATTACTTAATGCGCCGTTTTTATTATTCCTGATCTGTCAGGAATATCCATTGAGGGGTATTATAGTTTATAAGATATGATAATCTGCGTAAATCAAAAGGAGTACAACTCTCTCAGTGCCCGAACACCGCGTGAGTATATACTCAATATCGATTATAAATTACGAAAGGATAGTGTAATGATATATTTAATGAGTTTTCAAATGCCTACTCAAGATGATGAAGAAAACTATTTTGCAGATCCCTTTAATTTCAAGGTTAAAATGACTTGCTATACTACAAAATATCCTTTTGATCTGTTTCGCTATCGGCAGTTGCCGGAGTTCTTTTTTGATGATATTACCATATTTTGCGGCAATAACGGAAGCGGAAAGAGCAGTATATTAAATGTCATCGCCGAAAAGCTCTCGCTTGAACGGAATGCTCCGTTTAACCGTTCGGACTTTTTTGAAGACTATGTTAACCTGTGCGATTACCAGCTTGACAGAGCCATTCCGAAAGGGAGCAAAATTATCACGAGTGACGGCGTTTTTGAAAAGGTGCTTGATATTCGCCGTATTAACGACGGTATAGACAGCAAAAGAGCCGATTTGATTGATGAATATATCGCTGAAAACAGTCCGAACGCAGAGCCTAATTACTTGCAGGGCTTAGACGATTATGACAGGTGGAAGCGTGTAAGCGATATGAGAAATAAACACCGCACACAATCCCGTTTTCTGAAAGAAAACTTAATGCGCAATATTCAGGAGCGCTCTAACGGCGAGAGCGCACTGTCGTATTTTGTTGACTCAATACAGGAGAATGCCTTGTATCTTTTGGACGAGCCTGAAAACAGTCTGTCTCCGCAAAATCAATTGCAACTGAAATATTTTATCGAAGATTCGGTGCGAAATTTTGGCTGTCAGTTTGTAATTTCGACGCACTCGCCGTTTCTGCTTTCTCTCGGAGGCGCAACCATATACAATATTGATGAGACACCTCCCGTGCAAAGAGAATGGACGGAGCTTGAGTGTGTAAAAGTGTATCACGACTTTTTTCTTGAGCAAAGCGATAAATTCAAATAAAACAAAAAAGTATCCGCACAAAAGCAGAATCTGCTACGCTGTTTTGTCTGTAAACAGGCACCCCGTGTGTAATTATTGATTTCATTTAAACTCAAAGGAGAAACCAGATATGAAAAAAGTATATGATTTTTTGAAAGCAGCAGGAACGTATTACATAGCGACAATTGATGGAGATCAGCCGAGAGTGCGTCCGTTCGGAACGGTCAATATTTTTGAGGATAAACTCTACATTCAGACAGGCAAGGGTAAGGCGGTCAACGATCAGATCCGTGCAAACGGAAAGGTTGAGATTTGCGCGATGAAGGGGGAAGAGTGGATCCGTGTCAGCGGAACGCTCGTTCCGGACGAGAGAGTTGAGGCGGGCGAGGCCATGCTCGATGCCTATCCGAGCCTGCGTAAAATGTACAAAACAGGTGAAAGCGGTAACTCTGCAGTATACTATCTTAAGGATGCCACCGCCGTGATTTCGGCGTTTTCACACTCACCGGAAATCATAAAATTCTGATATGACACGCAAAGAATTTCTTGAATATTGCCTCGACACATACGGAACGACACCGGACTTTCCGTTCGAGAATGATTTTGAAACGGCTGTGCTTCGGCATGGGAACAATTGCAAGTGGTATGCCCTTGTGATGAAGGTGTCCCGCCGCAAGTTCGGCATTGAGAGCGACGAGGTGATCGATGTGGTCAACCTTAAACTTCCGCTTGAAATGTTCGGCTCATTCGGCACGGCTGAAGGAGTCTATCCGGCGTATCATATGAACAAGCTTCATTGGGTCTCGGTGATTTTGCCTGACGCACCGAATGATGTAGTGCAGTTTCTTGTAAACGCAAGTTTTGAGGCTACCCGAGGTTGTCCGAAAGGCAAAAAACCTTGACGAGGTTAGCGACAGGAAAGGAATTATCTTTATGAAATCATTTTTACAGTTTCTTAAATTCACCTTGTTCTCAATATCAGCGGGCTTGATTCAAATTGCTTCATTTACGCTTCTCAACGAGCTGTGTCACATGATATATTGGCCGGCTTATTTGATCTCGCTGATTCTTTCTGTGCTGTGGAACTTTACATTTAACCGCAAATTTACATTCAAATCGGCGGCAAATATTCCGATCGCAATGGCAAAGGTGCTTGGATTTTACTTAGTATTCACACCCGTTTCGACATTTCTCGGTAATTATGCCGAGAGTAGCGGAGTCAACGAATATATTGTATTAGCCATTACCATGATCTCCAATTTTGTGCTTGAATTTTTGTTCTGTAAGTTTTTTGTTTACAGAAACAGCGAGTATACGCTTGAAGAAAAGGCGAAGAAGATTGATTAGCGAATGATGCAAATTCGGATTTTTCTTGCAGTGAAGTCAAAGACAGATAACGAAATGATAAGCAAAATATATGATATACTGCCATTAAAAATTGCGGGCGAAACCGTGAAAATACAAATAAAAAATTAGAACGGAGAAAAATATGAAAAATGAACCTGTATTCAGATACGCTACACGAGCAGACACTGCTCTGATATTGCAGTTTATAAAGGATCTTGCCGAGTATGAAAAGATGGAGAATGATGTCATAGCCGACGAGAAAACTCTGGAAGAATGGATTTTCGATAAGCAAAAGGCTGAAGTTATCTTTGCCGTCGTCGACGGTATTGAAGTGGGATTTGCTCTGTTTTTTCACAATTTTTCCACTTTCCTCGGAAGAGCCGGGCTGTATCTTGAAGACCTCTTCGTAAAGAAGGAGTACAGGGGCAAAGGCTATGGAAAGGCAATTTTGAAAAGACTTGCGGCTATCGCCGTTGAGCGCAAGTGCGGTAGACTGGAGTGGTCATGCCTTGATTGGAACAAACCGAGCATTGATTTTTATCTGTCGCTTGGTGCGGTGCAAATGTCAGACTGGACCGTTTACAGATTGACCGGCGACACATTGAAAAAAATGGCCCGGTATGAGTAAAAAGATAAAGAAGAATGCTCGCACGGCAATCCATGCATACCGGGCGAATACAAATTATAACAAACCGATACGGTAAAAATAAATTTTTAAAAAATTACTTTGATGTTGAAAACATTACTCCGAAGCTGAGAGGGCTTTGAAAGCTCGGGCGGATGGTTTCGGATTTCAATTTAAGAAAATAAAGTTTAAGGAGAAGTGAAATGGTACCCCGTGTTCCAAAAACATTATATCACTATTGCGGTGTAGATGCATTTTATAATATAATTCACAGCAAATCTTTGTGGCTGTCCGATGTCAGCGAGTCTAATGATTCCGCAGAATTGAAATGGGCTCACGGGCAGTACAAGGATTATGCAACGGAAGTGCTGAATAAATTCATAGTATCTGTAATAGATAGTCCCAGACGACATGAACTTACAGAACAATTTTTTGAGAAAACAGAAGATATCAAAAATCATTTTTCAAATCATGATATCAAGTGCTGGGCGCTTTGCGCATCATCCAAAAAAGATAACTTAGGGCAGTGGCGCGGCTACGGAGACGACGGCAGGGGCGTTTCAATCGGATTTAACTCTGCGTTTTTGTCATCACCGATGTCATATTCAGCAAATTTGGGTACAGATCCGATTATTCTGTTCAACAAGGTAAATTATACTGCAAAAGAGGCAAGAAAACTGTTTTACGATACAGCCGGACTTTCCGGAATAACTCCCGAGAGCAGTATTGAAGAGGTATACGACTGCTTAAATAAGGCGGTTTCTTTTACTTCGGTGTTCTCGCCGTTTTTTAAAAATCCTGCTTTTGCAGAGGAGAAGGAATGGCGTTTGGTATATGTCGAGGATGTCAGGAACATGAACAAAGGAACAATCCCGCAGCTTCCGAGTTCAAAAAATAAGTATTCCAAGTACTTTTCAATGGGAAAATACGGTTTCACCGTAAAAAATCAGTCCTTGGTATCACATATTGAATTTGCTGTCAACTCATTTAAGGGTCTGATAAACGAAATAATCATCGGACCGAAATCGAAGATAACAATTCAGGATGTAAAATTGTTTTTAATATCCGAAGGCATAATAAAAAATTCGGAAGATGAATCTATCAAAATACAAAAATCACAGACATCCTATCAATAGATTTTGCCGATATCGCCAATAAAATTTAAGATACGCCAACTGTTTGCCCGGAGAATCGTCAAGTCAAAATGTCCGCCGCCATAAAGAATAAGCCAATGAGGAATCAAAAAAAGCTTGTCGACATTGATATGTTCAAAAAGATAGCCGTAAACAATTGACGAACTGTAAAATATATGGTATAATATAAGGGCAATTCGATGAAACTGAACCTTTTCAGAACTTCTGAAAATTAACTGGCTAATCTTCTGGAATGCTATTATGAGGATTGCCCTTTGAGGTTTATAGCGATAGGTCGCCCTATGGTCAGTTACATGCTTTTGTTGAATTGACTTCATCTTAGGAGGCAAAAGCTATCTTTCCGCAAATATCATGGGAAAGATCAAACAACAATTTATGGACTTAAATAGGGAAACTGCAATGCGGCTCTGGAATAAGTCTTTTGGCAAGGATACGAAAGCGGTTGATTTCGCTGGACGAACGATAGCAAAAGGTGCTTACAATGACCGTAATAGCAAATTTGGATGGAATGTTGACCACATTCTTCCTCAAAGCAAAGGTGGAGTAACTGCAGATTATAATTTGATCTGTTGCCACATCAAGACAAACGATGAAAAGGCCGATACGTTTCCATGCTTTAGCGCTAACGGAATCGCTTTCGAAATCGTTAAGGTGCAAAACCACTATGAAATTCGCCAAAAATCTAAAGAACCGAAACAACCAAAAGCTGTACAGAAAACGATAGATTTCTTTGATTCGGCTGCGGGTGTCAGATTTTTTAAAAAGTTGAAAGGCGTTCAGAACCAAAAACGCTTTGTAGGCAATGTTTTTGTGGTTCTTCAAAATGTTGCAAATACTGCAGTAGTAGATTTTATCGACGAATTATTCGGTGACGAACATATAACCTACAGCGCTAAGACTAATTATTCGGCTTTTTATAGTTATGGTAGTAGTGTTCGTGGGCAGAATATTCAAATCAAAATTAGAAATTACGATATGCCGCAAAAAGAAAATATTGCTGAATTATTGGACAAATGTGTTCTCTTAAACACTTACTTGTCATCATATTTCTTGGAGTGTGAGTATATAAGCGGATTTGATATTTATTATCGTGTCGATTGCTTTGATGATAAGTCGAAAATGTACGGCAGTAATTTTGAATCTGTAGATAATCTTTATCAGCAAACAAAGAACTCAATGTTTGTAAGCGAGCTTGTACTCATTAACACTGAGGCAGGTGAAAAAGTGGAGAAAAAACCATACACAGAATATACCGAGTATAATTATGTGTATACAAACCTTTCTAAAAACTTAAAAAAGGAGGCAAGCGGAAAGTAAGATTTCTTTTGCCTCGATGATGAAAAATTAAGGAGAATGATGGGCGACAATCATTCTCCTTTTTTGGGTATGACGGGCATATCAATGCTCTGTGGTGAAAGTCCACTGAGGCGGTAGTTACCGACCAACCCGAAAGCGACTCCCAAGGTTTACACCGTGAGGTGTAGGCGAGAAGAAGGGATAGCGAAATCGTAGCCTGACGGACAGAAACTCGGTACGAAGGCGTAATAGGCGGATAA
>CALWTU010000117.1 GCA_944384515.1 uncultured Clostridia bacterium | reverse complement strand
ATTGTATAACTCTCAAAAATGAGGATTTTACCGATCCTCTTTTCGTCATACTCTTTTTTGCCTCATTTTGAGGCTTTTTTCTTTTGGTTTACCGAAACGTGCAAAATTGCATAGCAAAAGGCTGAGCCATTCGCTTAATTTTAAGCTTTTGACTCAGCCCCTCATTGTGCCGTTATTTAAGATTTACCATTGATTCATCCCAAACTTCGGGAGCCTCAAAACCAAGAAGATTTACGGTTGTAGCCGCAACATTTGAAAGTCCGAAATCTTTTCTGTCTGTTTTAACCTGATAATTATCAGAGTAGAAATTATCGTAAATAATAAACGGAACAGGATTGAGAGTATGGCTTGTTTTAGCCTTGAATGAGCCGTCCTTGTTTGCCTTGGGGGCATTGGACTTCTTATCAATTTCGTACATTTCGTCAGCGTTGCCGTGGTCGGCTGTAATGAGAGCAACACCGTGAAGTTTATCAATGACTTTAAGAATTCTTGCAAGCTGAAGGTCAAGCGCCTCCATTGAACACTGTGTCGCAAGGAATGAACCTGTATGTCCAACCATATCGCCGTTGGGGAAATTTACTCTGAGATACTTGAATTTACCTGACTCAAGGCACTCTATGAGTTTGTCTGTAATCTCAGCGCACTTCATCCACGGGCGCTGTTCAAAAGGAACAACATCAGATGGAATCTCAATATATGTCTCAAGCTCCTCAGAAAATTTTCCTGATTTATTGCCGTTCCAGAAATATGTTACATGACCGAATTTCTGTGTTTCGGAAATGGCAAGCTCATTAATGCCCGCAGAAACAAGGTATTCTGTCATTGTATTTGTAATCTCAGGCGGATTAACAAGGAATTTTTTCGGAATATGAAGGTCGCCGTCATACTCGAGCATTCCTGCATAAACCACATTGGGAACTCTCTTTCTGTCAAACTTATCAAAGTCTGCTCCGCCCTCAAAAGCCTTGGAAATCTCGATAGAACGGTCTCCTCTGAAGTTGAAGAACACTACGCTGTCACCGTCATTTATGGTACCGACAGGCTTGCCGTCCTTTTCAATAACAAATGCGGGAAGATCCTGGTCTATAACATTAAGTTCTTTTCTGTATGTCACAACAGCTTCCTCGGCAGAACTGAATTTGCGTCCCTCGCCGAGAACATGAGTTTTCCAACCAGCCTCAACCATAGCCCAGTTTGCCTCATATCTGTCCATTGTAATCTGCATACGTCCGCCGCCTGAAGCGATTGCTACATCAAAATCGGAAGATCTGAGAGTTTCAAGATAACTCTCAAAAGGAAGTATGTAGTCGAGTGCGCTTGTCTCTCCTACATCTCTGCCGTCAATAAGAATGTGAATTCTTACTTTTTTCACTCCGTCCTTCTTTGCACCTTCAATAAGCGCTTTGAGGTGGTCTATATGAGAATGAACGTTTCCGTCAGAGAAAAGACCCAAAAAGTGCATAACGGAATTATGCTCTTTTACATTGTTTATCAACAAACTCCATGTTTCGGATGCAAAAATCTTGCCGTTTTCAATCGACTGCGAAACAAGTTTTGCTCCCTGAGCAAACACCTGACCGGAACCGAGCGCATTGTGTCCAACCTCGGAATTACCCATATCGTCGTCACCCGGCAGACCAACCGCTGTGCCGTGTGCCTTTATTGACAGCATAGGATAATTTTTCATAAGATAATCAAGCGTGGGAGTATACGCTGCAGCAACCGCATTTGCCCCGTTATTCGGTGCAATACCGACTCCGTCCATAACTATTGTAAGAAGCGGCCCCTCAACACCTTTAAAATCCTTGGATTTTTTTAACTGTACCATAAAAATACCTTCCTAATTATATATATTTAAATATCTGCGTCTTTTACATAAAGATGTCCGTATTCTGTTATGAACTTCTTTCTCTCGGAAAGTCCGTCACCGAGCAAAATATCAAACATCCTCGCTGTTCTCTCAGCGTCATCGGGGGAAACTGCAACAAGTCTTCTTGTCTGCGGACACATAGTTGTTCTCCACATCATTTTAGGCTCGTTTTCTCCGAGGCCTTTAGAGCGCTGAATAGTATATTTTTTATTTCCGATCTTGGCGAGTATATCCGTCTTCTCCTGTTCATTATAAGCAAAATATGTCTCGCTTCCACAGTTAATCTCAAAAAGAGGAGATTCGGCAATGAATATCTTTCCCTTCTCAATCAGCGTCGGCAAAAGCTTATAAAACATCGTCAAAAGCAGCGTCCTTATCTGGAATCCGTCTTCGTCGGCATCGGTGCATATGATAATTTTGTTCCACTTCAAATTATTATAGTTGAACATTGCCAGATCAGACTTTTTCTGTGTTTTTACTTCAACGCCGCATCCGATAACCTTCAAGAGATCAATGATAATTTCACTTGAAAAAATTTTGTCATAAGAACTCTTCATACAGTTCAGAGTTTTTCCCCTGACAGGCATAATCGCCTGAAACTGTGCGTCGCGTCCTGTCTTACAGCTTGAAGCCGCTGAATCTCCCTCAACGATATAAACCTCACGCATCGACGGGTCCTTTGACTGACAAGGAATAAATTTCTCCACCCTGTTGGACACATCCATACTGCCGGAAAGCTTTTTCTTTATATCTATTTTGGTCTTCTCCGCAGACTCGCGCGCTCTTTTATTGATGAGAACCTGATTTGTAATCAAGTTTGCCTGAGACTGATTTTCTGTCAAGAAAAAGTCAAGCTGCTCTTTTAAAAAATCAGTCAGAGCCTTTGTAATAAATGCGTTGGTAATTGCCTTTTTAGTTTGGTTTTCATACGATGTTTGAGTCGAGGCTGAATTGATAATTACCGCGAGATTATCCGAAATATCGGCAAAAGAAATTTTCTGCTCGTTTTTATTGTACTTATTCTGATTTTTTATGCATTTATCTATTGCATAGGTAAACGCACTTCTGACCGCCTTATCAGGTGAGCCGCCATATTCAAGATAGGATGAATTGTGATAATACTCCGCCATGCCGCTCTTTGCAAAGCAGAATGTTATCTCCGCTTTAAGTTTATAGTCCGGCATGTCCGCTCTGTCGCGTCCTTTAGTCTCGAGTTTCCAAAGAACCGGAGCCGTCAGTGCAATTCCGTCTGTTATCTCTTTTATATAATCCGCAACTCCGTTTTCATAATAGAATTCAGAACTTTCAAACTTATCTTTTGTAATCTCGTTTTCAAATACAAATCTTATTCCCGCATTGACAAACGCCTGACGCCTCAGTGTAGATACAAAAAATTCAACCGGAACATCTATTTCTTTAAAGACCTTAAAATCAGGTCTCCATCTTATAACTGTACCTCTTTTCTTCCCGGAAGTCTTGGGGTCAATATCCTTAACCGACAGTTTGCCTACAGGGTTTCCCGCCTTGAAATTCATCTCGGACACCGTCTTTCCGTTATAGGATTTTACGCTCATGTATTCCGAAGAATACTGAGTTGCCGTTGCACCGAGTCCGTTAAGTCCCAGAGAAAACTCATACGCCGAGTTTTCATTATTGTTATTGTATTTTCCTCCGGCATAAAGCTCACAGAATACAAGCTCCCAGTTATATCTCTTCTCTTTCTCGTTATACCCGAGAGGAACTCCGCGGCCGAAATCCTCAACCTCAATAGACATATCAAGAAATT
>CALWTU010000116.1 GCA_944384515.1 uncultured Clostridia bacterium | reverse complement strand
TGCCTGTGAGACCTCACGGGATAAACCAATACTCTTTTCTCGTCTACCTGCTCGGTCTACATAGTAGGGTTACGGTTACCTTTTGGACTTCATTGCTTTCTGCCAACTTATCCGCCTATTACGCCTTTGTACCGAGTTTCTGTCCGTCAGGCTACGATTTTGCTATCCCTTCTTCTCGCCTACACCTCACGGTGTAAACCTTGGGAGTCGCTATTGAGTTCGTCGGTAACTACGCCTCGGTGGACTTTCACCACAGAGCATTGATATGCCCGTCATACAGAAAAAGCCCCTTGCCGATAAGGCAAGGGGTACTGTTCATGGAAATAGGATCAATAAGTGGGATAGTCAACTATCGGCGAATCCTCTTCTCTGACGAATTCAACGCTGGTTGTAAGACAATCCGACTGATCAAGAACAACTATTTCACACGTAGGGTTTTCATACTTCATTTGCTTACCTCCGTAATCAAAGAAAGCATAACTGATTGCATAATAATTATATCATGTTGTAGAGTAAAAAGCAATACATTTTAAAAAAAAATTATTTTTTTATGTTTTCCACAAATAAAACGCTTTTTTTTGTTAAAACCTTACAATGCTATGCATTGTCAGATGTTGAAAGCGCACTTCTCTTTCTCCTCGTACTCCTGCGCTTTGTCTTGCGCCCCATATCCGCACGCTCAAGCCTGAGCTTAAGATCGGTGATTTTCGCCTCATTGGCACGGGTGACGGTATACTTTGCTCTCCATGTGTCATTGAGGTTTCGGTGCAACTTTAAATTTACAAGCATTGCCCCGTCCTTTTTGCAGGTATAAAGATATGTATATCTCTGTCCCCTTGAGTGCAGAGGTTTTAAATTCAATATAAGAGGGGCTTTGCACAGCGGACACTGCGGCGCCTTGACAAAGTCCTCGTCAAGAAGCTCTCCGATAGTGACATATCCGTCGTCTCCGCCGTCGGCGTCCCCGACAACGCACTCCGAGAGCACCTCGCCGTCCGCTATATCATAATCCCTTATTCCCCCGTAAAAATCAAGTTTTGCGGCGACAAGGGCGGTAAAATACGCATCGTTTAACGCATCGTGAGCCGGAAGCGTCTGCGGTATTTCAAAATACTCCATTGCATATTCAAGGGAGCGCTGTTTTTTAGTATCATGAGTCTGTCTTGCAAATATCCTCTGCAAATCGTAGGAGGAGTCAAGCCAGGAGGAATCTATACCGTGTACGTTGAAATTCTCCTTAAACATCGGTATATCGTCGGGCCCCCATGTGAGAAAAGCAAAATCTTTTCCGCACCATTTCCTGAACCTCTCAATCGCTTCCGGAAAGGAAATTCCGGAGTCTGCCTGTTCCTGCGTTATACCCGTGAGAATTGACACGTGTTTATTTATCTTCTTGAAAAATTTCGGCTTTACTATAATCTGATACGAACCGCACAAATTCAAATTTTTATCAAGTTTGACCGCGCCTATCTGTATGACCTCACCCCGAAGTCTTAAAGAGAGCCTTTTTTGTACCGAAATTGCTTTTTCATGATAAGCCTGATTCCACTCAAGGTCAAGAGCTATATAATACATTTATATTTCCTTTTCATGAGTTTAGTTCACCTGTGAATTATACCACTTTTTTTAAAAAAAGTCAAGAGATAGGTGCTTTCATGCTTATTTCAATATGGTTTATATGAGAAACTTTTGGATAAAAGACTGTGTTTTTAATTTATTCTTTACAATGTATTGACAAATCTTCAAATCGGTTGTATAATTTGTTTACAAAGCAGTTGTGTTTTACGCTAATATATGTGCATATTGTGTGAAAGATATTGTGAGCTGCGTTTTTTAAAAATAACAAGCTGCTTATTAATTCTCTGAATTTAAATTTTTATTTTCAAGGAGGAAGTTAACTATGAAAATGCGTTCCGAGCACCGAAAATTTTACAAAGACAGCAGATCACGGGTAAAAGAACACAGAGAGAAAAAACTGCGGATACAAACTCCTATGACCGTCAAGCGCTCACACAAAATATCAAGCGGTTTAAAGACGATTGCGCTTATATTGCTGATGTCCGTTGTTGCGCTGACTCTCTTTTCATGTGGTGGTGACACTGCAAAGCGGGATAACGTCGCATTCTTCCTCAAAGATGACGAAATCTATTTTAAGGATCTGAGCTTGGAGGGCGGCATGCAACAGCTTTCATCAAATCTTAGCGGGGACGCAAGTGAGGATGAGTTGCTCGTTCTTGCAGATACACTCTCACTTTATACTTATGTCAGCAATGACGGAAAGTATGTTTTTTTCCCCGACCTTATAGACTTTGACCAAGAGGGATTCGGCATCTTCTGTCAGGAACTTGACAACCCGGAGAGCAAACCCATAAAAATTGACAGCGAGATTCAGTATTATACCGTAAACGACAGTTCGGACACCGTAACATACCTTAAGAGCGACGAGCAAAATCTCTATCAGTACGATATTGAGAATAATAAGTCAACTAAAATCGCCTCAAATATCGATAAAATGAAGATATCGGCTGACGGCAAAAAACTCATCTACTCCGATAAAGACGGAAATATTTATGCAAAATACGAAGATGCCGAAACCGAAAAAATAACGAGTAAGGCAGAGGATACATACTTTGTCAGTGCCGACTATTCTACCGTCTATTACTTAAAAAACGACGCAATATACAAGTATATCAAGGGTAAGAGCAACGAAAAAATCATTGACGGTGTATACGGCATAATAAGCGTCTATGAGACGGGACAGATATATTACCTCACGACAAGAAAACTCATCGAGTTTGTGATTGACGACGTATCTAACGATCCTTATATATCGCCTGACGGATCAAACAGCTACTACGAAAAAATAATGGAAAAGTTGCGTGCGGAGGAAGCGACCGAAGGACCGTACAACCTCTATTTCTATAACGGTGAGGCCTCCACTCTGATTACCGACTCTTTCTCGGATTTTATCGGCTTGTCAGAAAACTCAGGTTATATTGCATACAATAATTTTA
>CALWTU010000115.1 GCA_944384515.1 uncultured Clostridia bacterium | reverse complement strand
GAGCTATATAATACATTTATATTTCCTTTTCATGAGTTTAGTTCACCTGTGAATTATACCACTTTTTTTAAAAAAAGTCAAGAGATACCGAGTTTTTAAAAAAACAGCAAACTCTTTTATTTAAGGCTGCTAACTGATAAATTTATAAAAATGTTATAAATTTCGATTATTTTTTCAATAATATATTGACAAATCTTACTAAACATTGTATAATTCTAATACACAGTACATCTTTCGGGCAAAGCTCCAAAAACCTTTTTATAGAAAAAGTTTGTTTGAAGTTTTATGTAAAAACAAAAAATCCGTCTTTGTTTCGTTCTTTAATATTTACATTTTTAAGGGGGATATTACAATGAAAGCACGTTTCGGGTACTCGGAAAATTCTATCGGCAATGATAAGGTTTGCGACCGTCTCTCTACTCCGGTAAAAGAACGACGGCAAAACCCAAAATTAAACAAGCTGTCAAAACCAAAAGCGTATTGCAAAAGAGTATGCGGCATAACAAGGCTTGTCGCATTGCTTTTAATAACCGTGCTTGCCTCGGCGGTACTGTTTTCCTGCTCTGATAACACCATCAAAAGAAACAGCGTGTTATACCTCAAGGACAGTCAAATTTATTATATGGATTTTGATAAGAATGATGATATATGGCAGGTCACAGACGAATTTAACCATAATGCAGAAGATGACGAGTTGATACTTTTAGCTGATGTTTTCTCTCTTTATACTTTTATAAGCGAGGACGGAAAGTATGTTTTCTTCCCGGACCGGTTAGATTATGACGACGACGGGTTCAGCATCTATTACCGCGAGATTGACAATAACGACGAGGAAGCGGTAAAGGTTGACAAGAATATAATTTTTTACACTGTAAACAAGGACTCAACTGTGGTAACTTATACCAGAGATGCGGAGCAAAACCTCTATCAGTTTGATATGGAAAAGAAAATGTCAAGAAAGATTGCCTCAAATGTGGAAAGTGTCAAGGTTTCCGACGATGCGCAGTCGCTTGTATATCTTGATGACGGAGAAAATCTCTATGCAAAATACGGAGATGAAAACCCTGAGAAGATTTCTGCGGATGTCTCTTCCGTATGCAAGGTGAGTGAGGACTTCTCCACCGTTTACTACATAAAGAACGACTCGATTTACAAATATGTAAAAGACGGCGTGAATGAGAGAATTGTTGAGGATGTATTCTCAGTACTTGAGATTTACGAGACAGGTGAGATTTACTACCTCAGCAGTCATTATCTTATTGACTATGTCAACGACAATGTAACGGGAACGAATATTTCCGACTCACGAAGAGAGCAATATGAGCGGATTATTGCAAAACTCACTGAGGAAAAGGCGGAGGATGGACCTTATATACTGAATTACTATGACGGCAAAACTTCAACCGTCATCACCAAGGAATTTAAAGAATGCTTTGAAGTCAAAAGCGATGAGGCATATATTGCATACAGCACATTTATTATGTCCGATTTTGAAAAATTAAAGTTGTCCAACGTAATCGGCACATACAATGTCAAAAATCATCTTGAGTCCTATTTTTCAAACAACGAAGAGCATAAGGCATACTTTGCATACAAAGGCACCGAGACACTCATTGAGGCTCAGCGCCAAATCAAGCATATGATGATAAACGATTCTCTCACATCACTATACTACACCGACAATGTAAACGACGACCTTTCAGGACAGCTTTACAGAATGCCGCTTGAAAACGGCACCCTCGGAGAGGCAACACGGCTTGACAGCAATGTATATACCCACCAGATCAGTTTCTTTGAGGATGAGAGAATATACTACTTCAAAAGCGTGAAAGATAATCATGCAGACTTGTATATAGACGGTAATTTCATTGACAGCGATGTATTGATAAGCAATGTGGGCTCATACTTTGACCTCGGTGATGTATTCTATTTCACAAACTGTGATTTTGAGAAAAATACGGGGCGTGTAAAGAAATATGACGGCGAAGAGATAACGGTAATAGCGGATGATGTAATGCGATATGTTGTATCACCGACAGGAAAGGTATTTTATCTCAAAAATTACAACACAAAACGCAATAGCGGAGACCTTTGCGAGTGGTATGAAGGATCCTCACGGATTATCCAGAATGATGTAAGCTACATATTCCCGTACGAGACTCACAAAGTTACAAAAGAAATGTTCAGATAATCTCTGCCGCACAAAAAATGCGAAACGAGCCTTTAAAATAAGAGAGGCAGTAAATTTTCAAATGCATATGAGCGGCACACCGATATTAACAAAAAGCAAGACGGCGGGGCGAAATTTTTCGCCTCGCCTGTATTTATCTCCGAATATAATAAATTCAGATGTAAAACGGTGATTTAGGGTAAAATTCCCTTTTTACTCCGATTTTTTCCCCGCCGCTCGGGGCTAATTAAAACAGCGGTGTTCCTCTCACCAACCGTGAAGCAGGATATGCCTTTTGCCGTGCGGCATAAATGAATGAGCTTTGCTGCTCGGTATAAGACTGTATCATTCCAAACCGTGTGAGAGTCAGATTTTGCCGCACGGGGTGCACCTGAATTCTTTACACACACTGAAAAACGAGACGGGCAAGCGGATATGCGGCATAATTAAAGCTTATCGGATACAGTGGCGGCGCAGTGTGCCGCCACTGTGCTTTTTTGATGTTTTCGGGGTTTAACTGCACACGGGGCCCAACTTATGCCTCAGTCCCCTTTTTTATACAGCGTCAGCGTGTCGCCGTCAGGTCGGTAGACGCCGAGGAGAATTTCCCCCTCGTCTTTATACCCCTGCGCACGCAGTTGTTTTGCGAGCCATTTTTCGTCACGCCCCATGCGTGTGAGATTTTCTCCCATAATCCGCCCGTCCATTATCACCTCAACTCCGATATGCGCCTCTTTTACCGTAAGTTTAAGGTCGCTCGGCGTTGCCGGGCGGTTTTGCGCTTTGGGCAATACAGATACTTTTCCGTTATTTTCAAAAACCACAGTCTGTATTTCCTCAAGGTCAAAATACCCCTGCTCTCTGCACAGAAGCAAAAATTCAGAGAGATCAAGCTTTGCGCGTGTGAGATTTTTACGATATAGTTTTCCGTTGTCATAAAGAATTGTAGGGGTTCCGTTTATATACTTGCGAAGGCGAGGTACCTTCCCTGCAAGCAGGCTGAAGATAACCGAGGCGAGGGCGTATACCAGAAGTGCTGTCAGCGGCTTGTACGGCTCCTCAAGCTCTGTGGCGAGCTCCGCTCCGATAGAGCCGACGGTAATGCCGCAGACATAGTCGAAAAAGTCGAGCTGAGATACCTGCTTATGCCCCATGATTTTTGTTATAATAAACAGCGCCGCCACCGAAAGAAGCGCTGTCAATGCAACTTTGAGAATATCCATTTTTCCTCCGAAATTTTCTTTTTATTATTTCTCAAAAGGAAAAAAATATGTGTATATTTACACTGAAAACAACAAACACTTTCAACAAGTGGGGCATGACAAACGCCATGGCGGCGGCAGAAATACTCTGCGACCTTATATGCGGCAAAGATAACCCGTATGCATCCGTATTTTCCCCGTCCCGTAGCATACTGCGCCCGCAGCTTCTGCTGAACGCTTTTGAGACTTCCGTAGGACTGATTACCCCGACCGTGCCACGCTGTCCGCACCTCGGATGTGCACTCAAATATAATCCTGCCGAGCACACATGGGACTGCCCCTGCCACGGCTCCCGCTTTACCGAAGACGGCGAACTCATCGACAACCCCGCCACAGACGACCGCAAACCGATAAAATAAAGCGGTAAATACTTTGTAAAAAACTCTTAGCCGCATATTTTTGCCGTATTATAAAAGGAAAAGGTTTTGCCAAAACACACACTTCAAATTTATTTTTTCGCATATGTGTTAAATATTTTCTAATCAGCATTTAATCTATTGACAATTTTAACCTTTTAGTTTATAATTATAATATAAGTAAATACGGCAAAGCAGTCGTGAGGCTGTGACGCAAAGCTATAGGGTCATGTATTCATGACAGCCAGTTGCAATTTTTTATAAAATTGCAACTTTTTTTATTGTCGGACAAAATGTCTTGGCAAAGCGCTTTTCGTTTTCAGTGGACTGCACCGCTCCTATCTGAATTTTAACCGGAGGTGAAATGATTCTGTGAAAAAAAGATTCTCAAAATTTTCTGCAATATCATTTCAGGTAATAGCTCTTACAACTTTATTTTCGGTGATTTGTTTTGCATGGGTTACTCTCGGTATCTTTTCCCCTGAAGGCTCCCTCTCTTTCACGGCGGATAAAATCGCCCCGCCCGGCTTTTCCATGTGGGTGTATGACGCTGATAACTCGACATACGAGCATACCGTGTGGAAGGAAATCAGCGGACACGGCGGTGAAGAGTTTCAGATAACTCCCACGCAAATTACAGAAACCGACACAGGCGGCACTGTAAAATACTCTATTGATATTCCGAATCTTCAGTTCGGAAGTGTAGACAATCTCATTTCACTGAAAGACAGCAACTACGTATATATGCGTTTTAAATTTGACACAAAGGAACACGGCTGCTCCGAGCTCAAACTCAATATCGGATATGTTTCACAGACGGATTACATACGGTTTTTCGGCAAAAACATCGAACAGGGCTATCCTACGGATGACGGCAATTTTTCAGAAATAACCGATCCCGCCGTAATCTCCGAAATAGAAAATCTGAGCAATAACACACCGCTATTGGGTTACTCCTATTGCGTAAGCACAGAGGATGTCGAACACACCGCCGTTGGATACGGAGAATTTATCCCTTTCGGCAGCGGGATAACCATTGACGGTGAGGCGCTTGGCGAAATCCGGCAAGCCGAAACTTATTATGTATATATAAGACTAAATCCCAATCTTGAAGCATTCAGCGAACTGTCAACTATCATAAATTCTTATATGCCGTGCGTTATGTTCTTTAAAACGGTTCTTGAAGCAGAGGTCCGCTGATAATTTGAAAGGAAACGAATATGTCTGAAAAAATGTCTATGAAAAAAAGAGTTCTGTTTTCTGTATGTACGGTGACAGTCACAGTTCTTTTTATGTTTTCAGCAGTTGTCGCATATGCATATTTCTCGACACGCCCCCGAGTTTATACTCCTGACGGAAAGTCGGATTATGCCTCTTTGGGAATGGAAATATCACTGCTGTTTGATAAGCTCTCCCCAAGCGACGTGGCGGAAGGGACTGACCTTAAAATCTTTTCGCACAGGATAACAGATTCAACCGGAAACCAGACGGATGTATCCTTCACCTTTGACAGCAGCGCGAAATGGGGCAGTGCGCAAAACCCGTATATTATCTCGGACATACGCCATCTGCAAAACCTGTACGCACTTCAGGAAATCGGATACTTCAAAGAGCTCTACCCTGCTATAAAGAATTCGGTATATACGCAAAAGGACGGAAATGAAATTCCCTATTTCCTTGTATGTACGCCAAGCGGCGAGCCCGTGACAATAGACGGAACAAAGAAAGACGGCTCTCCCACCGAGATTAAACCTATCGGAAACGACGAGTTCCCGTTTATCGGATATATCGGCGGAGCCTTTGTTACAACAGACGGCTCAGGCAACCAAATTTCGACGGCAATTGCCGACACGGGTAACACTTCTGCCATCTCGGTTATACATAATTTTCTTGTCCGCTCATCAAAGGATACTCCGGATGTAGGACTCTTCGGAAATATCGGATTTATCGGCAACGAACCGACAACGACCGACGCAGACGGAAATATTATACCCGACACGACTGCCGAGTTTGACGCAAACACCTCGACCGTGAGAAATTTGCTCCTCTCGGATGTATGCATTAAGGTCGAGGATCACCCGTGGGATTCTATCGCCTCCGGTCTTCACAGGTTTGTCTATTCTATGCTCGGAGGAGCGGACACATCGGATACGCCGCATGAAAATCACCACTTAGGCATACTTGCGGGGCATGTTGAGTATGCAACAATCGAGTATGTAAGCGTTTATTACAGCGAGAGCAACATAAAAGCTATTGACCTGACTCATGTCTCGGCATCCTCAAGCGGAGCTTCCGCAAACTACCTTTCATCCTCCGGCATTATCGGCTTCCTTTACAATATGAACCCCGATATCGGTGACGGCGGCAAGATTTCCTGCGGGTCGGGAACTACATCGAGCGACCTCTCTCTCGGCACCGGAGGTATCGGCACAGGCGGAGGACTTGTTTCGGGTACGGGAAGAGGTTATGTAGAAGCCGCAACTATCTTCAAATCCTATTCTTATACCGACTACAACCGTGAAAACGGAGAGGTTATATGGGAGTACAAGTACCTTGAAGGTGAGACGGAAAAATCCGGATACGGAATTTTAATATTTGAAAATGCGGACTCGACATATACTATGATGGACGGAGAGACCAAAGTCACAATTGACAACTCAACGGTGGTTTTGGGTCTGAAGCGCTGGTCCGACTGGTTCCGCCGCGTTAATCTGGGCACACCGGATGCCCCCGACTATCACTATTACTACAAGGACACCGACTATGAGCTTGAATCCTTTGAAGAGACTAAACTCGTAATTCAGACGGCGTTAAACGACAAGGGCGAGCCGCTGTGTACCGAGTGGATAAGAAACAGGCTGCTCTGGGGAACAGAAAGAACAGGCAGATATTATTTCTATGACGGCGTATTCACATTTGCCCTCTCCTCAAATGAGGACACTATAGAGGACACATGGACCGAGAACACCCCCGACGATATCGTAATCGGAGAGAACGACCCGAGCAAATGGCAGACAAACACATCAAAGGGCAACAATCTTGTTGTGGCGTACATAGAGCCTATCACATCAAAAGAGGCGCTGGATGCCGCGTCTGCGGCAGGCGAGAGAATCTTCATCCTCTCAAAGCCCGACCCCGCAAAGGCGTTTCTCATGACTCTCAACAAGACAAGTTATGACACGGGTTCACTCGGAGACGACAGGTATACAACTACCGGTATACACGAGAACTTCACATCAGATGAGGAAACTCAATCTCTGCTCGAAACACTCAAGGGCGGTGAGATTGAACTGCCTTACAGCGACGCAATAAGCGATATCGAAAACAACACCGTGGAACTGCTCAAGCTCGGCTCCGAGGCGGATATTGATACATTGATGAATGAGTTTTGCATATATTCCGAAATGCAGGGAGGCTACTACACATTCTATAACGGAATTACTCAAAACGGTATTTTCACCAAAGGAGACAACAAACTGCGCCTTGTACACAGAAATGTAATTTTTTTCTTTAACTCATATAACATATACTGCGGACCGGATTCTTCCTTGGGGGATATCTGGGGTTATCAGGGAGACTCAAGCATGGCAACCGTGAATTTTGATGCAACTACCGGTGCCGCAAGCATCTCTTATACCTATGACAGCGTATTCAGATATGTTCACTACAACAGCAGTAACGATGTTTTCTCCGGAGATGCATCTACCGCAACACAGCTTTACTTCTATACCGTAAAGGGAATGTCCAATGCAAACTTCGGAAGAATCACATATGATCCCGTCGAGAATTCAAACTCACATACATTCCCGGCAGACACAGCGGTTCTGTTCCCGCAGACATCTCTTACAGGCGCTGACACGGCTCTTACCGTATCCCCCGATCCCGTCTACAATCTCTATACTCTTGAGGAGCTTTACCTTCTCAATACAGGCTGGAAAAATATGCACGGCGAACCTCTGACATCAAAGGACCTGCACAAAAAATTCACCATGGCCGAGGGCGCCGGTTTCGGAATGATGATCAACTTTATTAACGGAAATCTGCCTCTGGGAAGCGCAAAACAGGTTGTGGCACCCGTCGGAACCAACGGAGTTGAGGCGAATATACCGCAGGGGTGCGTCGCTTTCCGAATAAACAAACCCGGAGAGAGCAAAATACGGGTAATAGTTGCCGTTCCGACATCCTACTTCTATCAGGACGAACAGGCAAATAATGAAATTGATTTTGTAAACGACTACTATCTCGGCGTTTGGCAAGTAGAGGAAGCCGGAGGAAGCATTATACAGTCGTTTGATTCAGACGCATCACTCGAGAAATTTGAAATTCCTCGCTCACATCCGTACAAACCCGGCACAAGTCCCGCCGATGCGGAATACATTACGGTAAACTACAACGGAGAGGAATACAGATCCTACCTCGGCGGAGAGAGAGTACTTGTGGCGTATGAATTTACGGTTTCGCAAGAGGGTGTTTATGTACTCGGATACACGAACGGACCGATGGAGATAGTATACTTCTCGGCTGACGGCACCGCCTCGGCAGGCCGTGACGGAACAAGCGGCTCAAAGCTCGGCTCTGTTGACTTTGTATATGAGTACAACGGAAAGATTATCGCTGTAGAAGACTATGAAAACATACCCGAAAACGAAGATTACAACTACTTTTACGCTTCCCTGTGCCTGCT
>CALWTU010000114.1 GCA_944384515.1 uncultured Clostridia bacterium | reverse complement strand
AGCGTTGCCGTCGTCACCTAAGTCAGGTTTGTCGGAACCGTCCTCCTGTGTCTCATCGGGAGTATCTCCGCCTTTGCGTTTCTTAATAATTGCTATTATAATAAGGATTATAATTATTATAAGCAATATAGCCAAAACAACCCAAAGCCATGTGTAGTCATTTTCTACTACAGGAGCAGGAGCAGTATTAACTTCTACAATTGCATATCTTGAGAAGTGAGATGTATTAAATACAAGATAATCTCCGTCTCTTGTTGCATTCATGTCCTGAATGCTGCCGTTATCTGCAATATAAATTACCTTAAGTGTCTTGCCATCCTGGCGGAGTTCTGTCGGTATAAGAAGTCTTACTGTAAAGTTATTATTCACCGGATGTTCTGTGGAGCCCAGTGCAAAGAAGATATCGTATACAACGCCGACATAACCTGCCTTGCCCTCTCCGAATACATCGTTATTAAGGAATACGTCGTATGTTCCGGTTACATTATTGTAAACAAGCTTATATCTTGAGTCAATACCGTTCTCTGCCTTGATTTCAATAATGATGTTACCGTCTGAATCCTTGATAACAAAATCATTGTTATAATCTTCTGCGGCAAGAATAGTAAGAGTCGCGGTCATATCGGGTATAGGCTCATAGTTGGGATCGCCTGTGAACTTAGCTGTAATCTGATATACACCTACTTCAACGTAAAGTCCCTCATATGTTACGCTGACACCCTTAGGAAGAGTTCCGGTAATCTCGATACTGTGCGGTCTGCCGTCAAAGAGAACTGTCTTATCTTCGAATTTTATTCCGCTCATATCGTAGCGTCCGCGCATGATTTCCCATTCGATCTCTGCCGGGAAGTTTCCGGTTATAATATAGTTATCACTGTCAATAACAGCTTTAGCTATATATTTTCCTACTGCTGTTGCTACATTTGTATATGTTTCGTCGCAAATGTATATAAATCCTTCAACTCTGTTGCCGTCTTTATCTACAAGGTAAACTGTCTTCTCAGTCGCGTCATAAATAAACGGTCCGTTATAGTTCCATGTCAAATCTCCAAGGTCAAGTTCTGCCTTGTTAATTTTCCATGACAGTGTAGCAATCTCACCTACAAACGTATAGTTCTTGTTTATTTCAGCCTCAGGGTCGATAATCGCACTTGCTGTATAAACACCGGCATTTGTCTTAAGGTTATCGGTGTAAGTTACAACAATTTCATCAAGATTTTTAATATAAACACCCTGCTCCGATCCGTTATAGATAAACGGATTCTCGTCATCGTAACCCCATTCCAATCCGGAAAGGTCAAACTCAAGGGGAGTAATACTCCACTCGTGCTCAATACTTGCTGAATTTACATAATTATAGTTTGAATCTTCTGTCAATGTAAGAACTGCTTTATATGTGCCGACATTGCGTTTTGTAACATCTCCTGTAAGAGTTACATTGTCTACAAGGTCAAACGGCAACTCGACTGACACTGTTATATCTGTTTTGTTGTAAACGAATTTGTCATTCCATATAACAGTTGAAATGTCAAAGTCCGCCTTCTTTATCTCCCAACTGAGAGTAATTGTTTCAGAACCTGCCCAGATAACAGCGGAGCTTGTAGATACAATCTTAGCCTCAGCTGTGTAAACACCTGCGCTTGACTGAACATTTCCAAGATATGTTACGGCAAGTCCCATAGGAAGATCCTTGATACTTACTGTATATTCAACAGCCGCACCGTTTTCGGTTCTGTAAGTAAACGGATCTGTGTAATCCCAGAATATATCGCTGTCATCATAGGATATAGGCTCGCTTGTAATTACCCAATCAACCGATACGGTATTAACACCGTTTGCAAACGTGTAGTTTCCGTCGACAAGTCCGAATACAGCCTCCGCTGTATAATTGCCCGCCTCGGTAGCTTTATTACCACTGATGGACATGAGGACAAACTTGTCGGAAATGTACTTGAAGCCGATTTCCTTAAGTGTGCCGTCATAGAGGAATATAAGTTCATCCTGCCACTCTACATTTTCGTTAAGATCTATGGGCTTGGGTGTGATATTTACTACTACAGTATTCGTTTTTACGGTATCATTTCTGAACTCGTCAACAATCGTTACCTCGCAGTAATATGTACCGCTGTCGGATACATTCACAACGCTGTATTTACCGGAAGTTGCGCCGTCAATCAGAACGCCGTCTTTATACCACTGATAGTAAAGCTGTGTATTCTCATTAAGACCGGGATAGTTTACAACAACCTCAAGATCGGAAGCAATACCGTCATATACCTTGTCAACTCCGCCGACAACAGTAACATCCGGCTTTGTAAATACCGCATAAACCACTGTATCCGCATTGGGCATCTTAGTATATGTTGTACCTGTTCCGTCAGGTCTTGTGTTCCACTCGAGAATCGGCTGTCCGTTATAGGATGTGATACCTGCAAAGAAGGAAAGATCCGCTCCCTCGGGAAGGAATCCCGTACGGTACACCTGATCTCCGACTACATACTCTATCTTGTTGACTCCGTCGAACTCAACTGAAACCTTAGCCGATGCGTAAAACTCCGACTGATCAAAGAATGTAGCAAGAAGAGGACCGTATTTTTCACTTATCTTTGTCAGAACCTGTTCAAGGTTCACTGTCGCATCTCCCTGTGCATAGAAACTGCCGTTTCCTTTGTAGAAATCGTAAATGGTAAGCTGCTTATAAGAATCCGGCACCATGCCGTAAAATCTCTTGGCAAGCTCAACCATCTTGTTAAAGTACGCCTCGTACTCTTTCATTTTCTCTTTGATCTGTTCCTCTGTCAGATCAGGGAATCCCTCAAAGAAATCATGACTCATTATTTCTTCAAAGTCAATATAGTCAAATATCTTGAAAAGATCATCAAGAGTTATATCTTTTAAAAGTGCATAGACATCATCCGGGGTCTTTGATATTGCAAGGAATATCTTCTCCTTCAGCTCCGCGGGAATCTTATCCGTTGTTGTTGCCTTGAGAAGCAGGTCGGTAAGCTTTCTCGGTACTCTGATATCAAGAACAAGCGTTCCGTCAGCCTCTCTTGAAAAATCAACATACTCACAAAGGAGCGAGAAGAATTTATTTACGTTTTCATATCCCTCTCCTACCTCGACTTTGAGATAGAAGTTAAACTCGCCAAGCTGTGTATCAACAACCGCATCCCATCTGAAGCGCATATCTTCCTGCTTCATGGTGCTGAGCTCAGCGGGTGTGGGAAGTTCTCTGATAAGCGCCTTGATTGCATCTACACTGAACTCGCTCTTGCCGTCCTGACCGTAAATAACATGCTCGTTAATCTTCACGGAGTAAAGAAGAGAGAGCATCTCAATCGGGTCAATCTTGCCGGGGTCGGCGAGAATCTTGTTATATGTGTCTGTATACTCAGCAACTGTCAGAGCAACATACTCATCAAACTTTGCATCAACCTCAGCCTTTGTCATTCCAAAAGCAATATCAAACGCCTTATCTATCACCTCGGCTGAAGTTGCCTTCTCCTGAACCTTTGCCTCAATAACCGCTTTCATCTGCGCATACTGTTCAGGATCGGTTTCTTTCATATCCTTGACAACTTCACGGAGAACATCAATAATCTTATCTCCCTCAACAAGTCTGTCTATTTCCGCTTTGATAATTGATTTGTATTCGTCGTTGAATTTTGCCTCTTGTATAAATTCCTTGAGCACATCCTGATAATACTCGCTCGAAACAACACTGTTTATCATTTCAGAAGCAGAAATCTCGCCGGACGACCAAATTTCCTTGATAATGTCTCCGACAGCGCTGCCTGAAATAACGGTAGTCTTTATTTCGGTTACAATTGTATCACGGTCTTGCTGTGAAAGTGAATCCCATACGCCCTTCCATTCGGAATAGGTGTACTCCGCAAAAATTTGCTCAGCAATGCTTATCGCATCAGCATCAGAACACTTCTCACGAATTTCGGCAACAGTAAGTGCTTCATAAGCGGCATTTATCTCTTCGTCCGTGAGGTCAAGGTATTCGTCTCTCAACTGCTCCTTCACCATTTCGGCAACCTTGCTGTCAACCGCAAGATACCAATCAGGTAAAGTTACCGTATTACCTTCTTCAATATCAAGTTTTGTTGCCCAGTACATATCTACGGCGACTTTCGGAGCATTGATCTTGAGTTGGTTTTCTATTTCGCTCTTTACGGTTTCATTTGTGAGAGTGCCGTTAAAATAGCTTTCAATATACTCATCCAACTTCTCGGAAATTTTGTTTTCGATATCGTCATGCGCAACACTATCTATCGGGTTGCCCTCAACTCTGTTGGGCCATGCATCAGCCAGCTCATTAATCCATGCGTCAAGTTTTGCCTCTACAAGTTGCTTGAACTGTTCGTCTACATCCGTTCCGCTTGCATAATTCTTTATAAGCTCATCAACATAAGCTTCTATCTTGCCGTCAATATAATCACTGAGTGCTTTGTTGACCGGGTCGGATATATCAAGCGTACCGTCAAGATATGCATCAGCAATACCCTTTGCATAAGTCTTGATCTCATCATTGATCAAACCTGTAACGGCGGGATCAAGATCAGGCGCTGCATTCTCAGACTCGAGCCACTCAAGATACTTATTTACATAGTTTTTGATTTCAGTGTCAATATAGGAGTTAACCTTACTCTCAACCAACTCGGTAATCTTATTGCCTATCTCATCGGGAGCAGGCAAATTTTCCACCTTAATAAGCTTAAGACTGACAGCTGTTCTCATAAGCTTTAAAGCATAGTCTATAAAATCGTTAATCTTGCTGTCAGTAGTATCTTTGATAAGATCCTCAAAGAAGGTAATATATGTTTGCTCATCGCTTGCGCCATATGCATCATTCAGATATGTACCAAGAATGATCTCCCACATATTGTCAACCGTGATTCCCTCATCAAAATTGACATCTCCGTCAATACTGTCAAGAATCTGGTCTTTCACATTGATAACCACTATCTCCTTAGCGGCGTCAATCAAAAGACGAAGCACTTGCTTTAGCTGTTCACCGTTGACGGTTTTGATAGCTTCAATGCTCGGTTTGACAATAACGGTAAGTCCGTTTTTGTCATAACTTATCTCGCACCAATCCGTTACGACAGAGTCAATAACAGAGTCCGACTCATCGCCATTTGCAGACCCGTTTGTACCGCCGAAGGCAGTATCGGAATCAAGCGCCGCATGAATTGTCGTGGCAGAGACACCAAAAAGCATTGTCAAAATCAACAATAGTGTCACAAGCTTTTTAAATCTCGTGTTCATAACAACACCCTACCTTTCAAAGTTAATCAATACTATATAAATATAAGGCTACTTGTACTGTTAAAAAAATTATATCATTGCGTGAATATTTTGTCAATTGCATTTTTAAAAAAAAGAATCACCCCGTGTAAAAAAATGAAATATTACACAAAGAATGGCTCTTATTTTTATTCAATTTTTCAAAAGAGTGTCAATCAGTCTCTCTTTTTTCGCAAAAACTGCTTTTTTTGCCTGTGAATCAATACCGCTGTCATTACAGAAGAAGGAATCACCGCAAAGACGGTTAGCCCCGCAAACGTTCCTCCGAGTACGAAAAGGAGCAAAACTCTGTCACTTAACTGTATGCCCCCCGTGTCAAGTTTCGGAGGTATTTTCTGAGCGGAATACAAAGCGACATAAGTATAGTCCTCGGTGACGGGAAGTATTTCCCTGCTCCAACCGATAAAGGTGTAGCTGTACTTGCTGTTGCTCGCCTTTTTAGGATCTGACGGCGGGGTGACTATATCACCGTATTTGCATATAAGGGTTGAGATTATTTTTCCGTCCGACTCAAATTTTATCGTATACAGAATTTCCTTATACACAACCCCCACACTCACGGAGTCCGCCGGCATACGGAACATATTGCCCTCTATATCAACTCTTGTGCCGTGTGAATCTATATAATAAAATCCTTTTATTTCAACACCCGTTTTGTCCTGATAGGATATCTCAATCAAATCACCCTCGTACGCAATGCTCTTATTTATCTCAAAGGAAATCACGCCCGGGTTAATAAGAGTTATACCGTATTCGGTAACGGCATAATAATTTCTGCCGGAATACATGTTGAATGATATCAGATTTCCGTTTATTTTGTTTTCGACATATACTCTTTTTTTAGTGTCAATGTAATAGAGAGAAAAATACTGCTCATTCTGCACGCTGCACGGCAAAGCTGCCGCCGCCTTGATATTGTCAATCTCGGCACCGCCCTCGTCCTTAAGGGTGAGTTTATATGAGTATCCCATCTTGCCTTTCTGAATTACCGACAGCGACAGATACTTCACTCCTCTGTCATAAAGATTGATTGTTTCGGAAAAACTAAATGAAATATCACCCTGTGATGTTCTGAGGATAATTCCGTATTTCTGATACGCACGGACAAGAAGTTGGCTTATATCATATTCGGAAACGGGAGAGGTATGACAGTCCGCAACATAACTATCCCCCTCAATTTTTATCTCGGCTCCGGAATCGGCATACGGCAGGATGTATTTTTTCTCAAACACGGAGTTATATACGGCATCACCGTCAACAGCCGTTATCTCCTTATCCCAGCCGACAAACACATAGTAAAAATTTCCCTCGTCATCCTTTTGGGGTAAACCATCATATTTCGGAACCTCACCCCACATAACGCTCTCTTCGTGCCGCACTCCGTCAACTATGAAAACTATATTGTAATACTTATAATCGGGGCGAAAAATCGGATAGAGCAAGAGATCCTCGTTTACTGAGGAGAGGTCAACGGCGTTTCCGTCCGAGTCCATCCATCCGACAAATGTATACACCGCACTGCTGTCTTCCTCTTTGTGAGGCATCTCGCCTCCGTACTCGGCAAACGAACCGCTCTCCACCGTAGTTTCATATAAAATATTTCCGTTGTGGTCATGATAAACAACCGTGTGGCTCTTCGCTCCGAAAAAGACTTTATTTACCGTTATCTTGGGGGAGACGGAAAGGTCGCTATCCACCTCATCCCTTAAAGGTATCTCTCCCCTCTCAAATGCATCAATCAACTCGAGGACGCCCGTCGGAGGAGAATAAGGCTCGGGAACATCTCCCGGATCCTCAACTACGGGAGGCGCAACAGGCTCTTCAACCACCGGTGGCGGAGTGGGTTCTTCAACCCGCTCCGGCTCAATCGGCATCGGGACATACTCCGGTTTTTGGGGCTCGGGTATTTCCTGATAATCAGGTCTTTCAACCGTCGCAGGGTATCCGTCCGCAAGCGGTGCGGCATTATTTGTATCAGGCATATATGATGTGTCCGTAATAACCGCTCTCGGCGAAATCTTGTCGGGATATATATGTCCTATAATATAATTTCCGTCATAGTACTCCGCAGAATCGAATTTCTGTATATTGCCGTCATTGAGAGCCATCGAAATATAATAAAGCTGTGCAAGCAGTATAATATACTTTTCCTGAAGCTCCTGAGAGATAAGTATACCGCGAACGCGCTTATTTAAATAAAGGCAGTCAAGAGTTTTGAAAAGCTCTGCGAAATTGTCCTTGAATGCGTCGTAGTTTGTTATGTAGTAATTGTATTTTTCCTGCTCCGAGCTGAGTGCGAAATAATCCTTAAACAGCTCCCTTATATTTTCCGTGGCAATGCCGGCTTTATCAACTGCCTCGGCCGAGGCGCCGACAACCTCGTTTGCAATTGCGTCCTTATTTTCTATAACACTTGTAACCGTGTCGCCTACAATGGCGCCGTATATGGTTCTTTTAAGGTGGGTAACGGGTGTCTTTGTGCTTTCAATAATCGAAAGCTGCTCTCTTACAATCTCAAGTTTTGCAAGGTACTCCTCATAAGCCTTAATCTTCTCCGCAATTGTTTCAAGGTACGCCTCGTTCAGCAGATATTCGTTATAATCTTTATTGTACTGCTCAAGCGCCGCAAGGTAATTTTCGTAAAGGTCCTTTTTGTTCAGGTAGTCCTCATAAGAGAGCAGATAATCATTATACGCTTTCAGTTCTTCGTCATATATTCTCTTCTCGACAAGATACTCCTCATAGACTTTAAGCAGGGCTTTGTATTCCGTGAGCGCAATGAGATACTGCTCATACTTTTCTATGTCCTGATAATATTGTTCAAGTGCCGTCTCGTATTCGGTTTTCTTTATTTCGATAAGTTCCTTATAATATACGGCGTCATTATACCCCTTATTTATAAATTCGTTTACGACATCTGCTGAAACCGTAAACTCGGTAGTATAAATCACCGATATTTTGTTTTCATCATCCTTTATCACGCCGTCAATAACAAGCTCGTACTCTTCTCCCGTCTTCTCAAACGGATGACTCACACCGTCAATCACAGCACAAACCGGTCTCCACGCAACAAAAACCCCGCTTGCGGTATTATAAGCATACTCTGCGGCATATACTTCAAGTCTGCCGCTGTTTTCGTCATACACCGTGCTGACATATGACGACGGAATATGAGAGCCGTATGTAATGCCGAAATCGGCATATAATTCAAGGTATTTTGTCTCCTCCTGACACATCTCGATATCCAGCGCCTCTTTTAAAAACTCTCCGCCGAAAATCGTACTGTTGGATGTAGAGCCGGGGCGTGTATAATCCGCATTATAAGCTATAACGGGCAAAATAAGTGCGCAACTCAACAGCAGAACAAGAAAAATTATCATCGCCGCTCTGCCCTTCTTTAAAAATTTGCCCATAGCCCAGTCTCCTTCGGTTTTTAACTAAATTATAAGTTATTTCTTTTAATGCTGTCAAGACGTCACTTTTTAAAACAATGTATACAAAGTGTAAATTCAAATTTAGCCGTCAGTTGTTTTTATACATCAGTATTGTCCGTGCACATCTGACACCGTCGGTTGCGGAAGATACGATACCGCCCGCATATCCGGCACCCTCCCCAATCGGGTAAAGACCGCACACGCCCTCCGCCTCATATGTTAAAGTCCTGAGAATTCTGACAGGAGATGTGCTCCTTGTTTCAACTCCCGTAAGCACTGCTTCGTCAAGAAAATATCCCCTCTTCCAATCCTCAAAATCCCGAATGCCCAAGGCAATCGACTGAGTGATATATTCAGGCAGATACTCGCTGTGCGAGACACACTCGCACCCGAGCGGATATGTCGGTCTCACGCCGTCTGAAGACGGTTTTCCGCCGCTCATAAAGCTCCTTAAATTCTGCATGGGTGCGGAGTAATTTTCACCGCCGTGACGGTACGCCAGAGCCTCAAGTTTTCTTTGAAATTCAAATCCGCCGAGCACTCCGCCGCCTCCGAAATCCTCCGGTGTTACAGAGACAAGTATCGCTGCATTTGAATTGTCTCCGTCTCTGTTATATACGCTCATTCCGTTTGTCACAACACCACCCGTGTCGGATGCAGCGGCGACAACCGTGCCGCCGGGACACATGCAAAAGCTGTACACGCTCCGCCCGTTTTGCAGATGCGTAACAAGATGATAGCTTGCGCTCTCAAGTCCGTCGGTATAACTGCCGCCGTATATAAGTTTGTTTATGTATTCACGGGGGTGCTCAATTCTGAGTCCGACTCCGAATCCTTTTTGCTGCATGGGTATACCTTTATTTAAGAGCATCCTGAAAGTATCCCTGGCACTGTGACCGACGGCAAGTACAAGATTGTTTGTCGACACGCTCATATTTTCACCGTCTTTTATATATTCCGCACCGCATACTTTGCCGTCTTTTATCATAATATCCGTAAGCTTTGCCGAAAAAATAAACTCACCGCCAAGACTTATTATCTTCTCCCTCATCGACTTGATAATCAAGGAGAGCCTGTCCGTTCCGATATGCGCCGTATCCGAATACATTATATCAGCTCCCGCACCGTGAGTTATAAACTCGGATAGAACCTTAAATTTATATTCATCTCTGCATCCGACCTTAAGTTTGCCGTCTGAATATGTTCCTGCTCCGCCCTCGCCAAACTGAATATTGCACTCCGTGTCAAGTTTTCTTTCTTTTATAAACCGATTCACTCTCTCTATTCTGCGCTCAACATCAAGTCCGCGCTCCAAGATAATGGGTTTTGCACCGCCCTCAGCCAAAACAAGGGCGCAAAAAAGTCCGCTCGGTCCCGCACCGACTACAACGGGCCGTGTCGTGAGTTTTGAGAGCACGCGCTCGTACACAAACGGTGTGTACTCCCCGACCTTCTTTTTCATACGCAACAGCCCCGCCTCGCGCTCTTTATCAAAAGATATTCCGAGTGTCATTTTATACCCTGCACTGCCGTTATCTATATCAAGCCGTCTTTTTAATATTGTTACTTCTTTAATCTCGTCTTTATTTACAGGAAGTCTGTTTATTATTTCATTAATTAAATCGTCACGGTTATACTGTAACTTTACTTTTATATCTGTTTTAATCATTTTACCCTCCTGCCATCATACAGTTAAGATTTTATCATAAATGTGCTTTTTTTTCAATAGTTTTTCAAAAAAGTGAATATCTCAGAGAGTTTTGCTAAAAATACCCATAACACATTTTTAAGGGGGAAAGATGAAAAAATTAATTATTTTAACGATTATAACCGCTGTATTTTTATCTGCTTTTTCATCATGCGGCGGTAATGCTGAAGATGTTTCTGTATTCTACTACACATACAGCGACACCTATATCTCTTCTGTAAGAGGAGAACTCGACAAAATGCTCGGAAAATACTCTATAAGTTATCATAATTACGACGCAAACAGCAACCAGACAACTCAGACGGAACAGGTTGATACCGCAATAGCCAAAGGCACTAAAATGCTGATTGTAAATATCGTGGACACCGGCTCCGACGATGCGGCAAAGACAATTGTCAACAAAGCTAAAAATGCCGGTATACCGATTATTTTCTTTAACCGTTCGGTAAGCGAGGCGGTGGTAAGCAGCTATGATAAATGCGTCTTTGTCGGAACAGACTATGAAATGGCAGGTCACATGCAGGGAGAGATGATTGGCAATTTTATTGTCAAGAATAAAGAAAAAATTGATCTGAACGGTGACGGATATATAAGCTATGTACTCTTTAAAGGTCAGCAAGGAAACCTTGAGGCTGAGGCAAGAACTAAATACGCAGTAGAGGACGCAAACAAAATTCTTGCCGAAAACGGACTTAGTCCCCTCAAATTCTACGACAAAAACAATTCATCCGGCTATCTTGTAGACCAGGACGGTAACTGGTCAACGGCGGCAGCAAACAACTATATGAAGACAATTCTTTCGGCATACAGCGAAAGCAGCGGAAACATGGTTGAACTTGTTATTGCCAACAATGACGAGATGGCTCTCGGCGCTATTGCCGCACTCAACGAGGCGGGATACAATAAGACCGGAGGAAAGATCATTCCCGTATTCGGTGTAGACGCAACCGACGGCGCGAAAAACAAGATTGACAGCGGCGTTATGGCGGGCACCGTAAAGCAGGACGCTAACGGTATGGCAGGCACAATAGCTCAGATAGCGAAGAATTTCCTTGAAGGCAAGGACAAGCTTGATTTGATAGACAAGAACAATATTATCGGTAACTGGAGAGTAAATATTCCCTACTCTTCTTATACCAAAGCTGAATAGGAGCAAATATGAAACACCCACTTCTTTTTCTTGAAAATATATCAAAAAGTTTCCCCGGAGTAAAGGCGTTAAAAGGCGTCTCTTTCACTCTTGAAGCGGGAAGCATCCACGCTCTGATGGGAGAAAACGGAGCAGGAAAATCCACTCTTATGAAATGTCTTTTCGGAGTTTACGAAAAGGACGAGGGTAAAATATTTCTCTGCGGTAAAGAAGTGGATTTCAAAAATTCAAAAGCCGCCCTGGAAAACGGGGTGGCTATGGTACATCAGGAACTAAATCAGGCTCAGGACTTAACCGTAATGGATAACATCTGGCTCGGAAGATTCCCGAGAATCGGAGGACTGCCCATAGTCAGCCACAAGGAAATGTACAGAAAAACCCGAGAGCTGTTTGAAAAACTCGGAATTTCAATTGATCCGCGTGCCCGTGTAGGTTCTTTGCCTGTCTCAAAGCGACAGCTTATCGAAATTGCAAAGGCTGTCTCTTACGAAGCGAAAGTAATTGTGCTTGACGAGCCGACATCCTCGCTGACCGAGAGAGAGGCGGAAAAGCTCTTTAAGATTACGGACATGCTGAAAAAAGAGGGGTGCGGAATAATCTATATCTCGCACAAGATGGAAGAAATACTGAGAATTTGCGACACGGTTACCGTAATGCGTGACGGAGAAATCATAGACACTCTGCGTGCAAAGGACATCGACACCGATGAAATCATACGGCTGATGGTAGGACGCACACTGACTGAGAGATACCCTCAAAAACTTAACACGCCCGGTGAGGTTATGCTTGAAATAAAAAATCTCAGCGACAGATCAGAGAGACTGAAAGATATAAACATAAATCTGAAAAAAGGCGAAATTTTAGGTATTGCAGGTCTTGACGGTGCGGGTCGAAGCGAGCTGTTTGAAGCTATATTCGGACTCAGAAAACTAAACTCGGGAAAGATAATTTTAGACGGAAAAGAGCTATCTGTCACATCCCCCAAAGAAGCAATAAAAGAGGGATTTGCATACCTGACTGAGGAAAGACGCAAAAGCGGTATTTTTTCAATACTGCCGCTTGTTGAAAACACCACTATCTCAAGTCTTAAAGATTACCGCTACGGTCCCCTGCTCTCAAGCAGAAAGATGGTCAGAACCACAAGAGAATATATTGAAAAAATGAAGGTAAAGACGCCGTCCGAAAAAACCAAAATTCTCGCTCTCTCAGGCGGAAACCAACAAAAGGTTATCCTCTCACGCTGGCTGTTGACCGATCCGAAGGTGCTCTTGCTTGATGAGCCCACACGAGGAATAGATGTAGGCGCAAAATATGAGATATATAAGCTTATTATTTCTCTTGCCCAAAACGGACGCGGCGTAATTGTCGTCTCATCCGAAATGGGCGAGCTGTTCGGAATATGCGACAGGCTTTATGTAATGAGTGGCGGACGGATAAGCGGTGAGCTCTCCGTTAAAGAAGCCACGCAGGAAAAAATAATGGCCATGGCAAGCCGTTTTGTATAGAAGGTTCAATATGAATATGAAAAATTACTTTAACAACATAAACAACAAAATTAAATCTATCCCCTCATCGGTAAAGGGGAGTATAGAAAATTTCAAAAACAAAACTCCGGATGAGAAAATATCCTATATAAGCAACGCTCTTTTAAATAATGCAATGTATATCATAATTTTTATTGCCGTAATTACAATTGCCATTATTGAGCCGAGTTTTTTGTCCGTTGCCTCTATAGTTAATATTATTTCTCTGACTGCCGCAAAACTACCGATAGCACTCGGTATCGGCGGAGCAATTGTACTGAGCGGAACTGATATTTCGGCGGGCCGTGCTGTAGGTCTTACCGCCGTAATAACAGCTTCTCTGCTGCAAAGCACGGATTATATGAATAAGATGTTCCCGAATCTCCCTACTTTGCCTATTATTGTAGTAATACTTGCTGTAATTGCGACAGGTGCTCTTATCGGTGCGGTAAACGGTTTCTTTGTGGCAAAGTTCAGACTCCACCCGTTTATTGTTACCCTTTCCACTCAGCTTGTTATTTTCGGTGCCATACTGCTCTATCTTCAAATAGGAAGCAACGGCGGTCAGACACTATCCGGACTTGATGATTCTTATATTAATTTTATCAGCGGAACTCTCTTCAGAATAAACGGAATCAGCGTACCTAAATATGTGCTCTACTCTGTAATAATCACGATTATCATGTGGTTTGTTTGGAACAAAACCATATTCGGCAAAAATATGTTTGCCGTCGGTTCAAACGAAGATGCGGCGAGGGTTTCCGGAGTAAATGTATTTAAAACCATAGTTTTGGTTTTCATGCTTGCAGGTGCCTTATACGGTATTACAGGTTTTATAGAAAGTGCCAGAATAGGTTCATCCGCTTCATACACCGGTCTTAACTATGAAAGCGACGCCATAGCCGCATGCGTTATCGGAGGAGTTTCATTTGTCGGCGGAACAGGAAAAATCGGAGGCATTGTCATCGGTGTACTGCTATTGCAAATTATATTTGTAGGACTGAACTTTATTTCTATAGATCAGAACATGCTCTATATTATAAAAGGTGCTATTATACTCCTTGCCTGCTCTATTGATATGCGCAAATACCTTGCAAGAAGATAAAGCGCAATATTCTCTGTCAAGAAGTTTTATAAGACTTTTTACTGAGAGATTTAATGTTAAATATAAGAACCCCCAAGCCGAAAAATTAAACACGGCTTGGGGGTTCTTATATTTAACAGATAAAAAATTTTGTTTTTGCCCGAATAATTGATACTCGGAAAACAAACTTGAAAATCAGCCTCCGAGATACGCTTTCTTTACACTGTCGTCATTTAACAGTTCGCTTCCGGTGCCTGATTTTGTCATTTTGCCGATTTCAAGCACATAAGCTTTGTCCGCAATCGAGAGTGCCTTTTTAGCGTTCTGCTCAACTAAGAGAACGGTAGTTCCCATCTCGTTAACCTTTTTTATCATATCAAAAATTGTATTTACATACAGCGGGGACAGTCCCATGCTCGGCTCGTCAAGCAAGAGCAGTTTAGGCGAGGACATCAGCGCACGGCTCATCGCAAGCATCTGCTGTTCTCCGCCTGACAGTGTTCCCGCTATCTGTTTTGAACGCTCTTTAAGAATCGGGAAATTTGAGTACATTTCATTAAGCTTC
Organism: uncultured Clostridia bacterium; assembly: GCA_944384515.1. Lineage (GTDB taxonomy): Bacteria > Bacillota > Clostridia > Oscillospirales > CAG-272 > UBA1740. The sequence goes on along the minus strand of CALWTU010000114.1, from coordinate 30,178 downwards.
TCCTCAAATTTCTTCTTATCCTTCTTGCTGTAATATCCAAGCTGTAAGTTCTCAAAAACAGTCAGCTCCTGAAATATTCTCCTGCCCTCCGGTACCTGCGACATACCCATTCCCACAAGCGAATGCGCACGGGCATGGGTTATATCCTTGCCGTCAAAGAAAACTTTACCCGACATCTTATCAAGAATACAGTTTATTGCATGCATTATAGTGGTTTTTCCGGCACCGTTCGCTCCAATCAATGCCACAATCTCTCCTTCGTTTACCTCAAATGAGACTCCCTTTATGGCTTTGATTAATCCGTAATTTACCTCTAAATTTTTAACTTCAAGTAATGCCATATCAATCTCCTAAATACGCTTTTACCACTTCAGGATTATTCAAAACTTCATCAACCTTGCCATGTGCCAAGGTGACACCGAAGTTCAGCACAGTGATATTGTCGCAAATTCCGGAAACAAGACTCATGTCATGCTCTATCAAGAGAATTGTCATATCGAATTTGTCACGGACAAATTTGATTGTTTCCATAAGTTCGGCAGTTTCCTGAGGGTTCATTCCCGCCGCCGGTTCATCCAAAAGAAGAAGTGTGGGATTTGTTGCAAGAGCCCTTGCTATCTCAAGTTTCCTCTGCTTTCCGTACGGAAGGTTGCACGCAAGATTATTTCTGTCTGCCTTTAAACCGAAGATATCAAGAAGTTCTTTCGCCCGCTCCCGCATTTTGCGCTCCGCCTCAAAGTGACACGGAAGTCTGAGCATACTCGCAAAAGGATTTGCTTTATACTCATTCAAGTTATGAAGTCCGACCATTACATTCTGTATAACGGTCATATTATTAAATAACCTGATGTTCTGAAAGGTTCGCGCAATTCCCTTTCTGTTTATCTGCTCCTGCTCCAAACCGACAAGATTTTCCCCGTTTAAGAAAAATTTACCCGTAGTCGGCAGATAAACGCCGGTCAGCATATTAAATACAGTAGTCTTTCCTGCGCCGTTAGGTCCGATAAGTCCGTATATTTCCTTTTTCTTTATCTTCAAATTTACATCCTGTACCGCTTTAAGACCGCCAAAGGAGATACCTAAATTTTCTGTTTGAAGTACATATTCAACATCATTCATAAACTTCTCTCCTTTAAACTACGGTCTTTCCGACTTGTCAGGTTTGTCGGGTTTGTCCGGCTTGTAATTTGTTACAGTAAAATCCGCAGAGAGAATCTCGTCTGTTGAAATCTTTGTAGGCACTCTGTCCCACTCAACAGTGCCGACCTCTTCTCTCTCTTTTTTGGAAAACTTCTTTATAATCATATTTATCAGGTTTGACAAATTGAATTTTTCACGGTATTTTTTTAGTGAAGGCGCATTTCTGTATATTACAAGCGCTATAAGAATTATTGCATAGAACAAATATTTAAGTGCGGCAAGGTCGCCTGAGAGTTTTGTCTGCAAAACAAAGTTTATATAAGTCAGAACCGTCGCAGATATAATTGAGCCGCCTATTGAACCCATACCTCCAAGCACAACCATAACCAATATTTCAATAGAGTAGTTATAACTGAAGAAGGAATAGAGTATCGGTGTCGTAAATCCGCCGTATATCACTCCGGCAACTCCCGCAAAGAATGCGGAAATAACAAATACGAACAGTTTATAATAAGTGACATTTATACCCATTGATTTTGCCGCAATTTCATTGTCTCTGATAGCGGTAATCGCTCTGCCGTGCTTTGATCTTACAAGGTTTTGCACAACGGCAAGCATAATCAGAAGTATAATAAATGTCGGTATAAACATGCTCGGTCCGTACGGTGTTGTTGAAAGTCCGAGCGCTCCTCCGAAAAACGGAAGATTTTTGCAAATATTTCTCACAATTTCTCCAAAAGCAAGAGTAACAATTGCAAGATAGTCGCCTTTAAGCCTTAATGCGGGAAGTCCTACAATAAAGCCGAAAACAGACGCCGACAAACCGCCGACTATTACGGCAATTATCAAAACCAAAATTTTCGAGGGGATAGCCGAGCTGATAGCGTTCGTAAGATACGCTCCGATATATGCTCCGACACACATAAAGCCCGCATGTCCGAGAGAGAGCTCGCCGAGAAATCCCACAACAAGGTTAAGCGATACCGCAAGAATAATACTAAAGCCCATCTGAGTTATCAAGTCGGCAGATGAACGCTTTAAAATTCCGGAATAATAAAAGACTGTTAAAAGTACAAGAGCAACACCAACTGCAATATAATTTATATAATGCTTTAATTTAAAGTTGCTTTTTATATTGGAAAAATAACTTTTCATAAGCCCTCCCTAAACCTTTTCTCTGCGCTTTCTTCCGAGAAGTCCGGTAGGCTTTACAAGAAGAATAACTATAAGACAGCTAAACTCAATAGCCGTTGTATACGGTGCAATCGCAGGTATGCTCAGACATATTTTTTCAACTACACCGAGAAGCACGCCGCCTATCATCGCTCCCGGAATAGAACCTATACCTCCGATAACCGCCGCGGTAAACGCCTTTATACCCGGCATCGCTCCGAATGTCGGATTGACAAGCGGAATCTGCATAAGATAAAATATTGCGGCACATGCTGCAAGCGCCGAACCAATTGCAAATGTCAGTGAAATTATAAAATTAGAGTTTATACCCATAAGCTCTGCGGCTGCTCTGTCCTCAGATACCGCAACCATTGCTCTTCCCGTTTTTGTATAGTTTACAAAAAGAGTAAGTGCTACCATTACTACTGTTCCCACAACAAGGGTAAGAATTGTAGAATTATGTATTCCGAAAGTTGTGCCGGGAATGCTGAAACTCACCGGTCTTGATTTTGCTTTAAATATCAGCTGTGCTATACTTTGGAGCATATAACTGACACCTATTGCCGTAATTAAAACCGCAAGCGGTGTTGCTCCCCTCAGTGGACGGTACGCAAATCTCTCAACAACTACTCCCAACACTACACAAGCTACAATCGAAATAATTATTGCCAACACCGAAACTACCGGACTTTGACCAAGCAGAAGTGTCGAGTAAAGAGCGTATGCTCCCACCATAATTATATCACCGTGAGCAAAATTAAGCATTTTAGCAATGCCGTATACCATTGTATAACCTAATGCTATAAGTGCATATATAGCGCCCAGGCTAAGTCCGTCTATTATCGTGCTCATTATGTTTCATTCCTTTATATATTTTAATTTTCCCAATATAACAAGAGTGCTTCGTGGGCAAAATACCCACGAAGACAAACTTATTTATTAAACTCAGTTAAGTTCAACTATATTAGGCTCTTTGCTGCAAGCACCGGATTTATCCCATGTCATTTTTCCTGTAAGGCCGTCATAAGAAAATCCTTCAGATGTTACTTTATCGATAAGGAGTTCGCATATTTCACTCGGAGAAATTGTATAATCGGTAATGCCTGCCTCCTTAAGTGCCTTTGCGAGAACCATTACAACATCGTATGCGTCTGCCGCAAACTGATCGGGATCCATATTATACTTTGCTCTGTATGCCGCTACAAAATCCTTTGTCTGTTGATCATCACTGTTGATATCAAAAGGTGTGATATACATGATCTTGTTGTCAACTCCGTCAATAAGATCCTTGATGCCGTCAAAACCGTCGCATCCGAAAAGCACTGCGTCAGAGTTTTTCATCACAATTGCCTTTGCAAAAAGTGACGCCTCTGTGTAATAGAAAGGCATGAATATAATATCGCAATCCTTAAGTGCTTCTGCCTGTGTTGTAAAGTCTGTGCTGTTTTCCTCGTCAAATGTCTTTTCAATGTATGTAAGACCAAGCTCAGCCATCTTAGACTTGAATGCCTGATAAATACCTGAAGAATAAGAATCCGAAACATTGTAGATAGCACCTATATTCTTGTATCCACCCTCTTTAATAAACTCTGCTGCAAGATAGCCCTGGTCAGGATCACCGAAGCAAAGACGGAAAGACGCTGTCATATCCTTAATTACGTTGTCAGCGGATGCAGAAGGTGTCATCGTAAACACTCTGTCCTGATCTGCAAGCTTTGCAAACTGCTCTGCCGCACCGCTTGTTACACCGCCAAGAGATACCTGCATACCTGATTCATAAAGAATGTTATAGTTAAGTTTTGCATTTTCAGGTGCAGCCTCGTCATCCTTCATAACGAGTTTAAACTTCATATCACCTTTATTAAGCTGATCTACGGCAAGCTGTGCACCGTTCTGAACTGAGATACCGTACGATGCGTTGTCTCCTGTCAAAGGTCCGCTGCCTCCGATAACAAATGCCGTATTATTTGCAGTATAATCTTTACCGCATGAAGCAAGAGTCAATACCGATGTTGATAAAACTGCTACCGCAAGAATTGCCGTAACAATCTTCTTAAATGTTCTTTTCATTTCAAATACCTCTTCTTTTGTCTTATCTAAGTTAAGGTATATTCACGGATATATAGCCTGTAATTATACATACGAGAATCCGTTTATATACGCTTTTTAAAAAGATATTCTAATTATACAACTTTTAATATGTTTTGTCAACAGTTTTATATATGACATATTTTCATATCTTGTTAATAATATTAAATATCATTTGTTAATGATTTGTATATATTTGTCGAAAACCAGAATAAAAAGGAGAAAAGCAATAAACAACAAATCATTATTAAGGCAGTTTGCCGTACACAGAGATAAAAATCTCATTTAAAATAAAAGCAGTACAAAGGCGCGCCAAGAGGGCTCCGGCATAAACGCAAAGCAATGAAAGTGTGCAAAAAAACGCCGAGAGTATGTAAAAAATACGCTGTGATTGCAATTCCAAACAAAAAACGGTGAAAACGCACCTCTCAGCTGATTTTCAACCGTTTTTATATAACATTTTACTATAGTAACATTATTCAATATAATATGTTACAAAAGTAATGGGACAGAAACGATAAAAACCGTTTCTGTCCTGTTTTGTTTCGGGCTGTGCCTCAATACGAGAGCCCAATATAATTTTTCTTTTTGCTTTAACAAGTACATCCATACGGCAACAGAATTACTAATTAATAACTCTCTCACCGCAATGACAAGTACACCGCCAAGACAATATCAGCCTGTAAGACCTGAACGCTCGATACCCTGTACAAGGAATCTCTGACAGAATACATACAGAATAATCAAAGGCATAATTACCATCATTCCGGCTGTGTTCTGAATTACGTTATAGTAAATTGTCTTACCTGCATACTCTGTTTCAAGAGACGGAGGTACTTTACAAATATCAGGCATAAGATAAATTTTATCCGCGTCGCTGAAGAAGAAGAGCGTTGTATAGAACTCATCTGTCCACTGCCATGAGAATGAGAACAGGAACACCGTAATCATCATCGGAACGGCAAGAGGAAGAATTATCTGGAAGAAGGTACGGAATACTCCTGCACCGTCAACATAACTCGACTCCTCAAGTTCGTCGGGAACACCCTTAAAGAACTGACGCATGAGGTAGATGTACAAACCGTTCTTGAACGCAAGTCCAAACACCGAGAGAATGATAAGAGGCCAATAACTGTTATCAAGCGCAAGCGGTTTACCGAAAATGAGCTCGATAGGTCCCTTATAGTTCCATGCAAGCACCTGGAACAAATCGAAATTTGAGAAATGCTGCAAAAGCGCAAGCTTAAGAGTTGAATGAGGTATAATCATCGTAAGCACAACAATACCCATTGTAATCTTATTGCCCTTAAATTTAAACTTTGCAAGTCCGTATCCGATAAGACACGCAATAAATGTCTGCAGCAGTGCGCATATAAGCGAGAGAAGCAACGTATTAAGCAATGCCTGCAAATAGTGGTTCTCTACTATAATGTACTTATATATCTCAATTGTCGGATGCTTAGGTATCAGTGACACCGTTGAGTCGATTACATCCTCTTTTGTCATGAAGGATCCTGCTATCTTGGATATGAAAGGATAAAGAATTACATATGACACGCCAAGCATAAGAATAAATCTAAGCACGTTAACGCCGGCCTTGATCCATGTGTTGGATGCCTTGACTTTCGCCAAAAGTCTATCTTTCACAGAAAGTTTTCCCTCGTAGTCAACTCGGATTTTATTCTTGGTTTCTTTTTTAATTACTGTATTAGAATCCATGTCGACACCTCCTTAATCCTTTCTCTGATAGAATATGAAACTTGATATTATGCCTCCCACGGCGGCAATAATAAGTATAACCACTACGAAATAGATCCACGACATGGCCGTCGCCTGATAATGGTTACCTGTATAATGCTGTGCAATAAACTGCATCGCCTTGTTCGTCGAACGGGTAAAAGCATTTATTACCGTATACACCGTGTTTACAAGTATCATAGGGGATATCATCGGGAACGTAATCTTCCAGAAAGTCTCCCAACCGGTTGCACCGTCGATACGGCACGCCTCGTAAATCGCAGGAGATATTGACTGAAGTCCCGCAAGGAAGATAAGCATCTGTACGCCTGAATAGTTGATTATATTATAAACGTTGTTTACAATATTAACAACATACGCCACAAGCTGTGCTCCGACTTTCATATTCTCAAAAAGTTTTTCAACATCGAGAACCGAAATAATCTGCGATGTAGCGCTCTGACCTGTACCGTCGTCGATACCGCCCTCCATACTGCCGGATACAATATCCTGGCTGTTGATTGTCTCCATAAGACCTGTGGATATAATTACAGGTACGAAGAATATAGCACGGAACGCCGCTCTTCCAAGCATCTTCTGGTTAAGAACTACCGCAATAAACAGTGAAAAGATTATTACCGCCGGTACCTCAAATATAAGCTGCTGCAAACCTGCAAACATATTTGTTACAAAGTTCTCGTTCTCAAACAGAGCATACTTATAATATTCAAGTCCTACAGGCTTGAATACCGGAGTAAGAACACCGTCAACGAAGTTGTTATTGTCAAGCCTGTTGAAACTGAACCATATCGAGTCGAGAAGTATCGGAATGTAAATAAGAACTATACCGAGTATGAAAGGAGCAACAAAGAAGTATCCGGCTCTTGCTCTTCTTTCTGTCAGAGAAGCACGATGTTTTTTACTTATTTTTAATGTTTTTTCCATTTATATCTGCCTCCCGTCAGCCTATTCTTATATACTCTTGTGCTCCAAGGGTATATGTATTATTTCCGTCAAGTTTGATTGTTACAGAGTACATATTGTAGTTAAGAAGGAATGATACACTGTCAGTTCCGTTGCTGTATGTAACCATAGTAACATTGCCGTTGTCACATGTATACTTGGTATACACATAATCCTTATCTGTAGCAAATGAGTCGGTTACATAAGAGTACTTGCTATCATATGTTATCTGTGAGAAATTAACCACATAGCTGTTGCCGTTTGCATCGTCGCCGGGATATTCATCCTGGTACTTCGCAATAAGAGCATCAAACTTTGTCTTGAAGTCGCCGTCATCAATCTCAGCAACATCACGGTTGATAAGCTCGCTGAACTGATTGAGCAGTGCCGCTCTGTCTACAACAACCTTTACCCTCTTATTGAAGTTTGCGCTGTCGCCTTTAAGCTCGTTGAATGCCTCGTCAATTGCAGCTTTAAGCTGTGTTTCAACCATCTCGAGAATCTCGTTCTGAAGTGTCTCAAAATTTTCAAGCATCTCAGACTCTTCTATAACTCTCTCGGCAAAAAGTATCTTGTGGTCTACGATTTCGTATGACTGAAGATCTCCGATAGCATCGTTAAGTTCTTTGTATGTGAGAAGAATACTGTCATACCAGTTATGATAGTCTACACCGTAGTAGTCGTTAAGATCCTCGTCATCTTTCAGATATGCCGAATTCTGATAGCAGAGAATGTAATAAAGCGATGCGCCGTTCTCAATAGAACGAAGAATATCATATTCGGGTGAACCTGAATAGTTAAGAGGTGTACCTGTGTAGTTTACATATGAATGAAGCACAAGTCCTGTAAACGGAATTGCATAAGATGAATATCTGAAGTGGCTTGAGTCAATTGCCGCATTAAGTATATGATCTGCATATTTAGCAGCGTAAATATTTCCTGCGTCAATCATTACCTCGTATCCGTCCTGATTAACCATTCTGTCAAGAATTGCAACTACGTAATCCTTTGACTCCTCACGGTTAACCGGCTGTTTTGCATAGAAGTTTGAGTTGAGTGATGAGCCCATTGTTGATACAGATATTGTCTTTATATCGTAGTTATCAAATTTAGAGATAAACTTTGAATAGAGCTTATCAAGCGCATCTGTGCTGATTACAAGTGAAAACGTTACTTCAAACTCCTGAAGAATATTGTCGTATTCCTGTCTTGAAGCATAACGGTTATCAACCATTCGAGATACGTTACCCTTGATTCTGATACCGTCAAAGAGAGATGTGTTGTTGATATACATAAAGTCAAACTCAGGGAAGACACCGAAATTCATTCCGTCTGTCGCACTGATGCTTGCAGCAGTTGTATACAGATTCTCAAATCCGCTCTTTCCGCCGCAGGAACTCATCCATTTAACCTTGGTAGGATATGTGGATTTAAGTCCGCCGTTTGTATATCCTGTAAGCTTGAAGTTGATGTTTTTAAGGTTTTCAACCTTTCCGACAAGTTCTTTGTATCTCTCCGCCTGACGGATATAGTCAGCCGCTATATTCTGATCCTTCTCTTCTGTGGCAAGCTGCTCATACTTCGCTATCTGCTCTGTTATGAACGTCTCGCACTGAGTAAGCTGTTCATATATAGCCTGAACATCCTCAAAAGTTGTCAGCGGAATTGATTTTGTTACGGGGAATGTAAGTATTCTTGTGATAATATCCATAGCACCGAGAGTTTCAATATACAAAGGAAGCTCTGTATTTGAAAGTTCAAGCGCCTCGATAACACCTGTATCCTTAAGATAGTTACGGTAGTATGCCGCCATACCTACATAATCGGATTTATAGAACTTATTCGCGCCGTACTTTGTGTTTCCTATATCTTCATCAGTGAGCATTACATATCTTGTCACATAGGAGCCTGTATATTTGGACTCTGAAACAATAGTGTACTCTCCCAAAGAACCAACCGATATAGTCTCTGACAAGTCAAACTTATCAGATGGGTACGGGTTATACGATGCAAAGCATCCCGCAAATCTGTGCGCCACACCTCCGGACTGGAAGCCGAGCTCGGCAAGCGCCGATCCCTCTTCAACAATCGCAAAGAAGCCGTTTGTAACAGTTTCCTGTCCGTAGAGTGCATTAATAACTGAATTTGCCTTCACCTCATTTACAAGGCCGAACACGGGCATCGTAATCATCTGTCTGTGTGTTCCGGTAATCTCTGAATAGCAGTAGTCCTTACCGTAAACGGAAGATGAAAGAGAAAACGAAATCTTCTTGTCACTTGCCTCGTTATAGAAGTCGTCAAACTCTACGATTGTACCGCTGCCGTCCGGATAGAAAATATAACCCTCATTTTTCATATCTCCGCATCCGAAGAACTTAAGCGGTGTAATTGATGTAAGTGTATATGCCGACTCGTCAAATGTAATTGAGTTAGCAGGAAGTCTCACTGAAAGCGAACCATCTGAGTTGAATGTATACTCAAGTGCGCATCTGATTACAGGCTTCTGAAGAGATTTATCTACATAATCACAAATCTTCTCGTCCTCGAACATCATGGCGAATGTATAATCGGGACAATATTTCTTTATGATATCAGAAAGAGGTCTCTTTGTCTCTGAAAGCTCAGAGCCTGTGTATACATAAATTGCTGTACCGTCCTTGGTAATCGGATACTTGTTATACATTTCCTCAAGCCTGCTTGTATATCTGTCGTCTCCGATATACTTCTGCGGAGCGTTAAGCGTATACGCACCGGACAGCTGAATAATGGCTATACGGAGTGCGTCAAGCGCCTTAATTTCACTTGATGTCGGACTGAGAACCTTGTCATAGAGTTTAGATGTATCTGTCAAATAGGTCTTAAGACCCATTGACTTACCTGAACTTGAGTTAATGCAGCCGTATTCATAAGGAATATACTTGCCTCCCTCAAAGAACGTAAGTACTTCACCGGCAAGCTCCTCGCCGCAGTACTCCTCTAAAAGTTCCTCATAATTCTTAATCATGGGAACAAGTATGTTTGTTTCAAAGCTCTCCGCTGTAATTCTGCCGGGGAGAAGGAATCTCGCCGTTGTATCACCGAGAGTATAATTTACTCTGAAGCCTCCGCTGATTGCAGATACACTGATCTGTGCTCTGCTCGCAGCCCACTTATGGCTTGTATAAGTATACTTGTTAAGAGAGTTTGCTGACTCAAAGAATGATACGGTAATCTGGCTCATAAGGTCTTCTCTGTACTCGCTTTGTATCGCGGTAGAGCCGCCGTTATTGAGATAACCCGGATTAATCGGGTTACTTGTAAGAACCTGATATGTCGTATTATTCACATAGTACACGAAACCTGTATACTTATTGATATACATTGAATAGAGATTGTTTGCCGAATTTACCGAGTAAAGGTATCCGGCCTTAAGCTCATGGTCGAGCATCTCAAGAGCCGTGTCAAAATTATAAGACAAATACTCTGAAAGATAAGCCTTAAGCTGTTCATTGTTCAAATCCGCCTCTTCGTATTCCGTAACGAGACTGGATCCGTTAGATCCACTGCTATAAGCTGCTGATGCAGTAATCGGAAGCACCGCAACTACTGTTGTAAATATCATTACTACAGTCAAAGCAGTTGATAATATTCTTTTTAAATTCATTAAAATCTACCTCCTGCCGACTATATACGGTTGCCTATTTCGGATAACAGTGCAACAACAAAGGAAATCATCTTTGCAACAAGGCTTGAGAACAGGATCATAACAAACATTATAATACCCATCGCTACAATCGTTCCAAGTGTTACAACAAAGTTCTTGTTCAAGGAATAATCGTGTGTTACGAGCATTCCGAAGAAAAGCAGAATTCCTGCCCATACATAGCCAATTGTTACAAGCAATGTAACCATTGTTCCTTCAGATGAAGTCATAACGTTTGTAAGAATTGTTGAAAGAATTATAAATCCGGGAAGCGGTGAGAGCGCATATCCTGTAGCCACAATAATGTCTTTGAAGCTTCCCTCACCGTCAAAGAGTGATGTCAGACACCAGTTTCCCACACACCAAAGTATTACCGGAACTATTACGGCAATAAGCTGAAGGAATACCGTTGAGAAATCTCCTCTCGGATTGAAGGAATATCCTCTTCCTATAGCCTGATAGAAGAATGCAAGAATTGTTATTCCTATAATAGTAAACGATGCTCTCAAAGATCCTCTTTGCTCGTGCTTCAAATCCCAGAAGCCGTCGAACGGGTGGAACATAAGGTGGAACGCATAGATAAGTTCCTCCCAGTAGGTCTTCCTGCCCACTTTGAGCGTTGTAACCTTGTTCTTCTTTTTAGCATATCCGAGGAACTTGAAGAATGCAACAAGAAGTACTATAACTCCTATAACAATTAAAAGGAGGTATTTCTGTATAAATTCCTTTCTTATCTGAGAAAAGGCTTTACCGTGTACATCAGTCTCGTATGCATTCTCAAGCATCTTCTGTGCCTCTTCATACTTACCCTGATTAAACAGCGCTTTTCCTATACCGATATAAGCAAGGTCAAAGTTGTTGTTCTGTGTAAGAACATCCTGCCAATATGTTATTGATTCAGAATAGTTATTGTTGTTGGCAGTAGCCAATGCGCTCATAATCGTATCGCAGTATTTTGTAGGCGAGTAAACTGTGAGTCTGTATCCGCTTGTTGAGTTATCAAGAAGAATCATATAATGTTTGCCGTCTACAATGTGATATGTCATCGCAACAAACTTCTCACCGTTACCGAGCTGGTCTCCGATATCACCGAAAGCAAACAGCAAGTTTCCGTTTGAGTCGTATGTGAATATTCTTGAGCGCTTCTGGTCAAGAATTGACCATGAGCCCTCGGCTCCTATAGATACATCGATTATCTGCGAAACCTCATTGGACATTACATTTACTTCTCCGCCCGGATCAAAGAATCCGTTACGCTTCATAACCTCATCTCCCGCAGCATTAAGCTTCTTAACCGGAGAGTTGGTTGAAGACTTGGAAGTAAGTGCTTTCCACTGATCTGTCATTTTGTCCATATCGGTTGTATTCGTGGTTACATAGATGAAACCGTCTTTATCAACCGTTATGTTATTGTAAGGAACCGCAAGAGTCTTTATAGCTGTTTCTCTCTGCTCCTTTGTCTGGAATTTACTCCAGATCCTCTTTATAAGAGATACGGACACGTCCTGCGCGCCGCTGAATCCTGTAAAGTCACCCTCGCTCGAAAGCACTATAACGCCCTCGTAGCATGATGTAGATGTAATGAACATCTTACCGTAAAGGTCAACCGCTATAGACATAGGCTTGAACGCGTCGGCTGAAAGTATCTCACTCTCCGGCTTGACAACAGTTCTTACATAGTTATAGTCACGGTCAAAAATTACAATCCGGAAATTTCCGGTATCGCAAACATAGATGTAACTCTCGCCGGTTGTTGTTATGTTAGGGTCTGTTACATAAAGTCCTTGCGGAGCGTTAAACGTCTGAGTCTTACCGTTTTCATCAACATATGAGGAAATTACCGCTTTTGCCTGATAGTATTTATCAAGAATTACTATACGGTTATTACCCTTATCCGCAATGTATATATCTCCCTGTTCGTCAACAACAAGATCACTTGCGGAATTAAAGTTCGGTGTGTCAGGAGTTATCGCACCGAGATTCATATCAAGTGCATCTAGTACATCCTCAGCTCTGTAAGCCGGAGGTGATTTCATTGCTTCGCCGTCAATTGAGTAAGTGTATGTTTCATAAGGCTCAAATGCGGAGGCCCCAACTGCACCGAAAAGCATCACTGCAACAAGTGCAAAAACTAATATTTTAGTGATTTTTTTCATTATTGCCTCCTTAATCTTTCATACCGGATGAACCCATAGTTTCAATGATCTTACTCTGGTTAAGAACGAATACTCCGACAGGTACGAGCATCATTACAACCGTTGCCGCCGCTCCGGCACCCGATCTCGCTATACCTCCGGATACTATCTGCTGAATGGCGTAGTTGAATGTTTTCAGTTCCTCTGAGTGAATGTAGATTGAAGAACCTGAGTTCCAAAGTGTTTTGAAACACTCGATTATAAGTGTAAGCCACGCCGGCTTAACCATAGGCATCGCAATAGTCAGATATGTTCTGAACTCGCTTGCTCCGTCAAGACGGGCAGATTCAAGAACCGTATCCGGAACAGATGTCTCCATGAACTGCTTCATAAGGTAAAGTCCCATCGTTCCTGCCATTGACGGCACAATTATTGAAAGATATGTATCTATCCATCCGAAGGCGGAAAGAATAATAAAGTGTGTAACCTGGTTTACCGTTGAGTGGAACATGAGTGACATTACTATAAGCTGGAATATAGCATTTCTTCCGGGGAAACGAAGCTTTGCCAGCGCATATGCCGCCATTGAACCGAATATCAGGTTTCCAAGCGTACCGAACAGTGTGATGAACACTGTGTTGAAAATATATCTTGAGAAAGGAACCCATGAGTCGCTAAGCAATGTTACCAAGTCTGTGAAGTTATCAAATGTAGGATTGATTACGTAGAAGCGAGGAGGAAACATGAAAAGTTCGTCAAGAGGTTTAAATGACTGAATAATAACATAGTACATCGGAAGGAACATGAAAAGTCCCATAAGCGTGAGTACTATGGTAATACCGGTATCACCGCCGGCCGAACGGTTAAGGACAACTCTGTGTCCGCGTGTTCTTAACTTTTTCGCCATTTTACTCACCTACCTTAGAAAGTGCCTTCTTAACAACTATGTTACATGAAATCATTATTACAAATAGCACCACTGCTATTGCCGAGGCGTAACCTACCTCGTAACGCTGTCCGCCGTAGTCGTTCAGGTGATGCATTATCGTGTGTGCCGCATAGTCTACCGACGGGAATCCGCAGAGCGCGTCAACTACCGCACCGAAACCGAATGCACCTGTGATTGAAAGAACCGCACCAAACATCATCTGAGGACGCATGGTCGGAAGGGTTATATACCAAAGCTCCTGCCAACGGTTCTTAATTCCGTCAACCGCAGCAGCCTCGTACATTGAACGGTCAACTGTCTGGAATCCCGCAATAAACGCAAGGAACGCCGTACCGAGTGATGTCCAAAGAGCAACAACTATACAAAGTCCCATTACATAGTCCGCGTTTTCAAACCACAAAATGGGTTTTGTCATTAAACCGAGGTCTATAAGCGTCGCGTTTACCCATCCGTAAGCGTCGGAGGAGAAAAGCGTCTTCCAAATAAGATATACCTGACCTGAAATTGACGGAGCGTAGAATACGAGAGTTACTACCGCACGAATCTTAGGAGGAAGCTCATTTATAAACCAAGCTATCAACAACGAAAGAAGATAGGATACAGGTCCCGTAACACATGCAAATATAAGTGTATTCTGGCATGCAAGGATGAAAATTTCATCTTCAAGGAAAAGTCTTGTAAAGTTAGTTACACCTTTCCAGGAAGGCATCTCAAGCATATTAAAATCTGTAAGGCTCAAAATCATCGAAAGAAATACCGGCAGGACAGTAAATACTATGAACAGAATCAAAAACGGTGCAAGCATAAAGTATGCGGTTTTGTTTCTCTTCATTTCTTTCCAAGTCCACTGTATTTTTGACATTTCGGAGCGCTGTACAGGTCGCTTTATCTGTTCGCTTGTCTGTGACATTTCATTATCTCCTTAATGCTAAGTTATTTAGTGGCTGACTTAGAAGTCGTAGGCGGATCCTCATCAGGCATGAGAACAGGAAGGTCAAACTCCTCACGTTTACGCCTGATCTCTGAGTTAATATCGTCAAGATATTCTGTCATTGCATCAACAGGGTTTGCACCGTCGTTTACAGCATCAAGGAATGCAAACTTCATGTATCTTGCTATGATGTATGAACCGGGGTAGTTAACAATTGATGACATATTTCTTATCTGGTCTTCGATTGCAGCTCTCTCTCTTGCTGTCCAGGAAAGATCCTTGATAGCGTTGATATTTGCTGTCTCGTATTTAGCGGAAGGTCCGATAAGGGCAACCATCTTGTTGCCGTAGCTTGCCTGAACCTCTGCAGATGACTGCCACTGCATAAACTCCCATGCCGCAAATACATTATTGCATCCGTGAAGCATAACGGTTGCCGACACACCGGCAAGAGAATCGTAGTTTATAGTGCCGTCTTCTCTCTCGGTTCCGGGAAGAGGACAGAACTCCCAAAGTCCTTCAATTTCGGTAGCGTATACAACAAGCTGGTTGTAAAGGCCTGTATAGCCACCTATAAGAAGGGGCATCTCACCTGTTCTGAAACGGTTTGCCGCATCATAGGTGATCGGGAATGAATAATCACTGTACAGTCTGCATACATACTCGAATGACTCAAGAGCAATATCGGTACCGAGTCCTATCTTAGCTCCCGCATAATCTTCGTTATCGGTATACAGCCACATGTTTCCGCCCTTTTGGTAAATCATAAAGTCAAGCGCAGATATATAGTCAACACCTATCTCCATGTTGTTCGTCTGGAAAGTCGGAAGTGTCGAAATAAGTTCAGACCATGTCTCAGGCACTCTTACTCCGAGTTCTGCAAGTACATCCATACGGTAGAACATCATGGCAAAAGTCATAGTCTGGGGAAGTCCGTATGAAACTCCGCGAAGAGTCACAGTATCCATTGCAGCCTGAATATAGTTGTCTCCGACATTCTCTTCAAACGTCTGTGATACAAACGAAAGGTTTTCCTCTCCCTTGTACTCCTTGGTTATTTCATATGTTCCGTCGGGATTTTTATATGTGTAATAGTGATTAAGGAATATTTCGTTTTCTTCCTGTGTGAGATTCTTATCTCCGCCGCTTACACCCATAACGGCATTACGAATAGCGTAGTTGATTACATCCGCAGAACCGAGTCCTATGTATATGTCAGGACCTTTGCCCGAAAGAATTGACGGAAGAAGTGTTCCCGCAGTAACAAGCTTCAGCGTTACAGCATGACCTGTTCTGTCTGTAAATCCGCCCTTTGCGTCTATCATAGAACGCCAGATGTTGGACTGGTCTCTACCGGTAGCAAGCCATACGTTAACCGTCTCGGTAACATCTTCCTGAGGTTTTGTGGTAAGTCCCATCATATCGTAATCGGTGAAGAAAGAATATATAAAGGAGGAAAATTCGAACCAAAGTGACTTAAAGAAATTTGATTTTGCACGAGGCAAAACATCCTCTGTGGCATTTGCCGGAACAATAGAGAACGAATCCACTACCATACCGCCGCGCTTTGAATCATTTATCCATGTTCCGAGAGTACCGAGGTATGATTTAAGGTTTGAAAGGTTTGCGGCAATTTCAATACCCTCCTCCGATCCCATAGTATCAAGAAGAATAGCTATGGTTTCAAGTGTTGCTATGTGTGAACCGTTTGTTCCGCAAAGCTCCTCAAATCCTGCCTTGATATCCATAAGTTCAATAGCCTGTACAAGGAGTGTTCTGGGAACATCAGGCATGTACTTATAGAAATCATAGTTGATATCCGGGTCAGGGTTGGATCCTGTAAGCTGAAGTATTCTGAGGTAGCAATCGTTTATAGCCTCAAGAGACTTCTCTGCTCTGTAGATAAGCTCTTTGAGTGAACCGAGAGATACTTCAAAGTAAATTGTATACTCAACGCCCTCTTCAAAATAGAACTGGAATATATTGCCCTTGCTGTCGCCTATAAACGTCGACTGCCATTTCTTGTTGTAATTGAACTGAACGTCGTAAGCTTCCATAAACGGTACAGTGGGTGTTCCGTCCTCATAGCCGTATTTTCCGCCCGAAAGCTTTATTGTACGGCATATGTACATACCCTGAAGCGTGCTCTGCAAATAACGTGCCGAGAGCTTATAAAGTCCGCTCTCGTTAACGGTAAACTTGTACGCCGCCCACTGTCCTACAGAGTTATAACTGTTCTCTCCGATTACATTGAAGATCTGAGAACCGGGAGCTGAGGGATATGTCTGTGCGGAGGTATTGTTGTTTGTGGCATAAACAGATGAGTCTGAAACAAAATCCGGGAACTCGGCCTCAAGAGTCGTGATGTCGCCGCTTGCAGACTGATATCCGTTTGCCGCATACTCCTGGAGAACCTGCTCATAAGAAGGGATGCTGTCGCCCTCGCCCTCATACGGAATAAGCTGTATAGACTTGATTATAACAGGCTCGCGCTGTGACTCAAGAGTGAGCTGGTGTGAACCGTTAAGAAGATAGAAACGGAAGTAACCGTGATAGTAACCCGTTGAGTCGTCAACATAATATGTAGACCACTGAGGCTCCTGCTCAATCGAGGGAGACATGGAGTTTCCGATTATATCAACGCTCATCTTGTAGACAGTCTTTACGGACTTGCCGTTCTTGACAGTTTCTACAATTTTATAATATGAGTCGTCGTCAAAGTACTTACCGGTATTGTCGTAAGTGATGTAGACACCGTCCTCTTTGTCGGACTCCGTCTCTTCAAGTACGGTAACCTGATCAAAAGACCATGACTTATCAAGCTTAATATAGCTTGCTTCGTCAAACGGAGCTTTGCCGTCGATTTTGAATTTACGCTCAATAGCTGAAATACTGCTCTCCGATGTAATGCAAGAGTAGTACTCGATCTTGATGTAGTAGTAGCTTGCGGCGCCTTCGGGAATTTTGAAATTCCATGTGGTCTGACCGGTTGAGGGCAGATAAATGGAGTTCTCCCAGTTATCACCGAAATTAGCCCAATTTTGCTGATTGTCCGCAAATGACTGCTTACACTCATCGCTCTCAGAAGGTTTAACTCCTGTACTTCCCGCGACCATGTCGTTAAGGTCTATGTTAATTACAGGTAAGCCACTGACAAAACTGTCACCGTTGGCAGCAAGATAATCTTCATATGAAGAAACACCAACAAGGGATTGCATATCCTCAAGTGAAGATGCCGTATCTTGGTTTGAACCTTTTTTACCGTCCGCAGCATAAGATGTTATGCCGAAAACGCCAAGCAATGTTGTAACAGAAAGTAGTAAACAGATGGCTTTCTGAAACAAAGTCTTCTTCATGAATAAATTTCCTCCGAGAAATTATTTTCTAATGTAATTACATCCGAAAACATAATTATCGCATTAGTACGGGAGTAATTATATCATATAAAAAAACATAAGTCAAGTAGCACTAAAAAGGCAAAAAATTGATAGTTTACCAAATAAATTAATTTTAATAAATTTGATTTTTTGTAAATGTAAATAATTGTTTACATCGTTTTACAAAGCAGGTTGTATTCCGTCTTAAAAGTTCAATAATATTTAACTCAAAAGTTTGCACGCGGTGCTGTTTAGATTTGAACACTCGAATATGTTAAATTATATTTAACTATTTTGATTTTTAGCAACATTTATTAATCAATTTTCTTAAAATATATTTTTTGTATATACTGCACAAATTTGTACGACATTTTTCTACATATGTATTAATACGATATATCCTTTAAAATTGTCGTAATTTCTTACAATGTTTAATTTTTTGTTTATTTCTGAGTGTTTTGAAAGCTTGGTTTCACCTATTTTCTGCCTGTTTTTCGGCACCGTACAAGCATTTCGGAATATCAAAAAAGACTGCACAAAACAGCCTTTTTAAGGTCTTTTATACAGTCATTTTTTGCCGCCGAAAAACAAAATCGGCAGCATTTTAATTGATTTTTGTTTTTATAAAGATATTATTTTATGCCACAGAACATGGTAGTTGGTTTTGCCTGCGAATCTGTATGTATATGCATATATCTCTTGCTTACAGTGTTCTTCAAAACACTAAGCAGGAATTTTTATAACGTTTTTGTTTATGCTGTTTTAAAGAAGCTCCGGCATTTCCTGTGATGTATTTTTCCAAGATAAGATGTTCAGCTTGCACAGCTGAACACGCAAAATCCGTATTACTCTGCCCTGTCAATAAATCCTCCGAGAGCTACTATACCGTCTTTATACAGCACGCATGACTGCCCTGCCGTCACGGATTTTTGTGGGGTATCAAGATACACTGTTGCGCGGTTATCGCCGTGATATAGAAGTCTGCAGCAAACAGGCGGCGCAAGATATCTGACCTTTGCCATAAACCGAGCTTGCTCACCCGGTTTCATCTCTTTGACAGAAGAAAAAACTATCCCGCTGATCTCTACAACACTGCTGAATTTCGGTTTATCCGACAGTGTGACAGTATTGTTCTCATATGATATATCGCTTACAAACATACGCTGTCCGAGCGATACTCCGAGCCCCTTTCTCTGCCCTACAGTGTAGTGTATAATGCCCTTGTGTCTACCTACTGTACCACCGTTTTCATTTATAAAGTCGCCCTCGGCACTTTTGCCGATACATCTTTCTATATAATCGGTATAACTCTCATCTTTAACAAAACATATTTCCTGGCTTTCCTTGCTCTCGGCAACAGAGAGTCCGAGACTCCTCGCTCTTTCCCTGACATCTTTTTTGCTCATTTCAGACAAGGGAAAAACAAGGTGCGAGAGGACTTCTTGCGGCAGTCGCCAAAGCATGTATGTCTGGTCTTTGCCCGCATCGGCGGCATATTGTATACCGTATCTTACAGTACCGCTTTCCGCATCTTCAGTCTCGACTATTTTTGCGTAATGACCTGTTGCAATCATGTCAAACCCGTTTTTTTGCGCGTAATCAAAGAGAAATATAAATTTAATCTCACTGTTGCATATAATGCACGGATTAGGGGTCCTTCCCCGCCTATAGTTGTAAAGAAAGTCCGATATAACTTTGTTTTTAAATTCTTCCTTGCAGTCTATGACATGAATCGGTATATCGACGTTCTTCGCCGCCTGAATTGCTCCGTCAAGCTCGGTAAACTCATGCATCAAAAGCACCGCTCCCTCAACGGTATGTCCCTCTTCCTTAAGTTTAAGCGCGGAATACGTGCTGTCGAGCCCGCCGCTCATACCAAGAAGTATCCTCATATTCTCTCCTTAAAAATATGCCCGTATGACGGTAAGTCATCATATATCAATCACTTAAAACCGTCAGCGGGCGATATCTATTATGTTTTGTTTTATAAAAAACCGATATTTGAAGTGAAATTTTCTTTTTCGGTTTAATTATTCCTCGCCCTCATGTGACTTTTCAATCTCAAAGTCTACGGGTCTGCCTATCTTTTTGTAGTAATCGGCAAGAGCTGTTTTTATCGCTTCCTCTGCCAAAACGGAACAGTGAACTTTTACGGGCGGAAGTCCGTCAAGGGCCTCCACAACCGCACTGTTTGTAAGCTTAAGTGCCTCTTGTACCGTATGTCCCTTGATAAGCTCTGTCGCCATTGATGATGTAGCGATTGCGGCACCGCATCCGAATGTTTTGAACTTGCAGTCAACAATTACATCGTTTTCATCTATTTTAAGATACATTTTCATGATATCTCCGCATTTTGCGTTGCCGACAACACCGACTCCGTCGGCGTCCTCAATCTCACCCACATTTCTCGGATGAGTAAAATGATCCATTACTTTCTCACTGTATTTCATTTCTTTTTCCCTTACATTTCGTTTGAAATTAATTCTTTATTTTTGCCTTTTCAACCTCTTCCCAAAGCGGACTCATATCACGCAGTTTTTTTACAATGCCCGGAAGAGTTTCAATAATATAATCAATATCCTCATCTGTCGTTTCATGAGATATTGAAAGACGCAGAGAACCGTGCGCTTTTTCATGCGGAACACCCATTGCAAGCAGCACATGCGACGGGTCGAGACTCTCGGAAGAGCATGCAGAACCTGTCGATGCGGCTATTCCCGCAATGTCAAGCCAAAGCAGCATTCCCTCACCTTCAATATACTCAAAACTGATGTTTACATTGCCTGCCAGACGGTTTTCTCTCGATCCGTTGAGTTTTGAATACGGTATCTTTGTAAGCTCGCTGATAAGCCTGTCCCTCATCTTCCTGACACGCGGTATATCGTCAAGTTTTTCCTTGGCTATTTCAAGCGCCTTTGCAAGTCCCACGATATACGGAACATTTTCCGTGCCTGCTCTCTTGCGACGCTCCTGCGCTCCGCCGTCAATAAGATTTGCAATATTCACGCCCCGGCGGATAAATAACATGCCTATTCCTTTCGGTGCATGTATTTTATGTCCTGAAAGAGACAACATATCAACAGGAAGTTTTGAAAGATCAATATCTATATTTCCGACAGCCTGTACCGCATCGGTAAATACAAGCGCTCCTTTTGCGTGCGCTATATCGCAAATCTCGGATATGGGCTCGATTGTTCCAACCTCATTATTCGCAAACATCACTGCCACAAGTCCCGTATTTTCGGTTATTGAGCAGCGAAGCATATCAAGATCCACAACTCCGTACTCATCAACATCAAGATATGTCACTTTAAAACCGAGTTTTTCCAAAGCGCGGCAACTGTTAAGAACGGCTGGATGCTCGATTTTGCTTGTGATAATATGATTTTTACCCTTTTCCC
This sequence comes from uncultured Clostridia bacterium, assembly GCA_944384515.1. Lineage (GTDB taxonomy): Bacteria > Bacillota > Clostridia > Oscillospirales > CAG-272 > UBA1740. The sequence continues at coordinate 8,602 of CALWTU010000114.1, read as the reverse complement.
TCATCTTTAAGGCAGTGCCCTTTATTGCCCAGTTGTCTGCCTCGGAACCGCAGGATGTGAAATATATCTCGTTTGCCTTTGCGTTAAAAACCTTTGCTATTCTCTCACGGGCGTCATCCATCAGATCCTTTGCGTCCCTGCCCTTTTCATAAAGGCTCGACGGATTTCCCCAGCAAGTCTCAAAGCACGGCATCATCGCATCTATAACTTCTTTACTGACAGGTGTTGTCGAAGCATTGTCTGCATAAACGTATTTTGCCATTAATTTACACCTTTCTGTAGCTGATTATTTATTACTGATATATTGTATACCAATTTCGTAGATTTTTCAATAGGCATTCTCATTTTTATTTGTTAATTTTTTATTAATGTTTTTGCTTAAGTTAAGCTTTTTAAATATATTTTATTTTGCGGTTGACTTTTAATCGGTTAAATTATATAATTAAAGTATTAATGTCAGGAGGTAATTATGTACACAATCGGAATTGATTTAGGCGGAACAAATATTGCTATCGGCCTATGCGACAGCACTTTAAAAATAATTGACAAGGATTCTACCCCAACCCTCGCCGAGAGAACACCCGAAGCGATACTTTCGGATATGGCGACTTTAACAAAGAAAATTATAAAACGTAACAATTTAACGCTTGATGATATAGAATATATAGGCATGGCGGTACCCGGAGTTGCCGATACATCAACCGGTCATGTAGGAGCAACATTCAATATACCTTTTGCAAACTATGATATAGGTCCCGAGCTCAGCAAACTTCTGTCCGGAAAAAAGGTTATAATCGCAAATGACGCCAATGCGGCGGCACTCGGAGAATTCCTCGCAGGATCGGCAAAAGAGGCAAATTCTTCCGTGATGATAACACTTGGTACCGGCGTTGGCGGCGGAGTAATTCTTGACGGAAAAATATTTGCGGGTGGCTTTACTTATGCAGGCGCAGAACTCGGTCATATGGTTATTTCGGTAGGCGGCAGACAGTGCAGCTGCGGAAGACGCGGATGCTGGGAGGCATACTCCTCTGCGACGGCTCTGAGAGAAATAACCGAAGAAAAAATGAACGAACTTAAGATAAAAGGCATAAAATCGGCACTTTTCGATATTGCGGCAAAAGACGGCAAGGTTACCGCCAAAACAGCATTTGACGCCATGAGAGCAGGCGACAAATACGGTCAGCAAATAGTCGATTATTATATCGAACATCTTGCGGCGGGAATAACAAACATTATAAATATGTTCCAGCCCGAAATACTCTGCATCGGCGGCGGTGTGTGCAACGAAAAAGATTATCTTCTCATCCCCCTTAACGAAATAGTCGACAGAGAGCAGTACACAAGAGACGAAAAGAAGAAGACAAAGATAGTTATTGCCACACTCAAAAATGACGCAGGTATAATAGGTGCGGCAGGTCTCGGAAAATGACAGGAACATTTTTGTGCTACACAATTATTAAAAAATTAAAATAATAAACAAATCTCCCCAAAAGTATATTTTCTTTGCAAATCACTTTTGGGGAGATTTTAAAATATACAATTCCATGACGGAAAAAAGTATTGATTTGTTTATATTATTATATTCCAAGCAAAAACTTTTTTCGTACTTTTCGATTATTTCCCGACGAAAAAACACCTTTCTTCATTTGCTTTTATTTATTATTTATTTTGCTTTATTATTTTATATATTTATTATTTATTCATAAAATATTTTCTTTTTTTTAGTCTTTTGTTATAACAGACTTTAAATATTTGATATAAAATGTAGGTAATCTAAAAGAAATAAAAGGTATAACATGAAAAGTTTAATTTCTTTTTTATTTGCGGTTGTTTTTGTTTCAGCCGCAGTTTTCGGACTGACATCCTGCACCGAAGGTCCGGGCACGGTATGCGAACCGGATGACCCCGACAAAGGGAACGAAAAGGACGATCCCACATCAATAAAAATCCCGGATTTCAAGGATTACGGCAGGGGTACAGTTGATTTTGCCAAGATGACATACAGTCGTCCTGATTTTAACAGTGCAATATTACAGCTTGACTCACTGACCGATATTATAAATAAGAATGAGCTTTCATATCAGATGCAGTTAAATAAGATAAAGAGCATTGAGCACATTTATATAAATGTGAGCAGTATGGCCTCATTATCAAATATCTACGCCGAGAAAAACAAGTCTGACTTATACTGGAGCAGCGAATATGCTTACATTTCCACAAATTATCCTCGCTTCAGTCAAAGTCTCGAAAAACTTTTTATCGCTTGCGCAAACTCAACGTATGCACAGGAGTTTGAAAGAGATTTCTTCGGCAAAGGCTTTGTTCAAAAATATAAGGACGGCGGAATTTATTCGGATAAAGTCGTAGCACTTTTGTCCGAAGAAGCAAAATATGAGGCTGAATATTCGGCAATCTCAAAATCAACGGTTAATATCACCTATTCGGGAATTACCGACACCTACGACAACATAATTTCCTATTACCGTGACAAATACGGAAGCAATTCTTTTGAATTTGCTGCTATACTCACATACTGTGAAGAACTTTACAAAATAGCAGCCTATGAAAAGAGTGCTCAAATTCTCGTCGATTTGGTAAAAGTCCGCCGCCTTATCAGCGATGAGTTCGGATATGAGAGTTATACGAATTTTGCCTACGATGCAATTTATCACGATTATACAAAAGAGGAAATGACAGCGTTCATTTCAAATACCAGAAGATATGTTGTTCCCGTCTATGTAAGACTTATGTCTTTGGTATTCAACCAGTTTGAGAACACAATGCTCCCGTCCGACCTTGACACCCCCACACTAATTAATACCGTTTATGACACGCTGAAAGAGTATGACGGCGATATGTCAGAGGTGTTCAGTTATATGCTGCAACACAACCTTTACGACATCGGCTCCTCCTCGGATGACAGAAGCGATCTCTCCTTTACAACATATATTGACAGCTATAATGCGCCGTATTTGTTTATTACAACAGAGGGCAATATCAACGATTACCTCACATTGATGCATGAGTTCGGTCATTTTCAGGACTTTTATGTAAATTACGGCGAGCAGACTTCCATTGACCTCAGCGAGGTTTCAAGCCAAGGATTGGAATTTCTGATGCTGACAAAACTCAAAGACAACATCTCGGAAAAGGATTACAGGTATCTTAAATACTCACAGCTGAAAAATTCTCTTGAAATATTAGTATATCAGAGTTTTTATGCCGCTTTTGAGCATAATATATATGAACTCAGTTATGAAGCAATTACACTTGATAACTTAAACCGCCAGGTTTCAAAAGCCGCAAAGGACATCGGTTTCTCCCCGGATTTCTATTCGGATCTCAGATATGTTATGATTCCTCATATCTATTTGTATCCATGCTATGTTCAGTCTTACTCAACAAGCGCAACAGTTGCTCTCGAACTCTATTTTATGGAGAAAGAAAATCAGGGCAGCGGTTTTGAAGCATATAAAAAACTCATTGACAGAGACGACTCCACTTTGAGTTTTGAAGCACAGCTTGAAAGTGCTTCGCTGACTTCACCGTTTGAAAAAGATTTCTTAAAAGAGATCGCGGATATGATCCATTATGATATACTGGGCGCACATTACTACACAACAAGCAATAATCAAAACGCTGCATAATAAATTTTAAGAGGTATGTTATGACAACAAGTAAAAAAGAAAGAGCAAAAAACATAATAGCAACAATACTTTTTATCTCACTTATCTTTTCGGTAATTTTTTCACTCGTAAGGTTTATAATGGCTCCGGTAGAAATGCCTGAGGGACACTATGAAAAGGTTAAAAGTGACTATCTTTTAATGCTCTTTCAATGCTTCATGGGCCTCATCGTAATGTTGCTGCCCTCGATAATGTCCAAGAGATTCAATATAATGCTTCCCTCTACCATAGTAATTATCTATTATTTGTTTTTGTACTGTGCGATTTTTCTTGGTGAGGTATTTGAGTTTTACTATTTAATTCCGCATTGGGACAGCATTTTGCACGCATTTTCGGGCGCAATGCTCGGAGCTATCGGATTTGTGCTTGTTGATTTTCTCAATAAGGATGAACATGTAAAGATGTCTCTGAGTCCCGCTTTCGTCTCAATTTTTGCATTCTCATTTGCTCTTGCCGCAGGCGCCCTTTGGGAGGTATACGAGTTCACATTTGACGGCCTACTCGGATTTAATATGCAAAAGTTCAAGACGGCAGAAGGAGTTTTGCTTATAGGAAGAGACGCTCTTTCGGACACCATGAAGGATATAATAATTGACGGTATTGCTGCTGCGGCAATTGCTATACTCGGTTTTTTCCAGAATAAGCATTTCTTTATAAAGCGCCACGCAAAGCTTAATGCGCAAAAGGAAGAAATTTTATACCCAAATGCAGGCGGTGCAGATGTTATTTCTGAAAATTCAGCCGATATACAAAACACCGTGACAGGCGCAGAACCCGACGATACAAACAAAGCCTGAGAATACTTTGTTTTGAAAATTTTTAAAAAATACAGAGGGCGGCTCAAGTTCAAAACTGAGCCGCCCTCTTTGGCGTTATATGACCGGCGAGATTTAATCGCCGGTCTATTTTATTTAAATATGTTGTGCAGAAAATAAGTTTATACCGTATAATACTGAGCTTGTGCATTCCAGAGCTCATAATATTTTCCGTCTTTGTCCGAAACCAAAGACTCATGCGTACCCTTTTGAATAACAGCCCCCTCGTGAAAAACGCATATCTCATCACAAAACTTACATGAGGAGAGACGGTGGGAGATGTAAATTGCAGTTCTGTCCTCTACAATTTCTCCAAGCTTGCTGTAAATCTCAGCCTCTGCAATCGGGTCGAGTGCGGCTGTCGGCTCGTCAAGAATCAAAAATGGCGAGTCTTTATAAAGTGCCCTGGCAATCGCTATTTTCTGTGCCTCGCCGCCGGATACATCGACGCCGTTTTTATCTAAATCTTTATAAAGGAAAGTATCTATACCGTTTGGCATTTCACTCAGTCTGTCGGAAAATCCTGCTTTGACAAGAGACTCGGAGACACGCTCTTTATCGTAATTGACTTTTGATGCTACATTTTCGGAAAGCTTGAATGCGAAGAGATTGAAATCCTGAAAGACAATCGAGAAAATCGACATATACTCTGCATAATTATATTTTCGGATGTCAATGCCGCTTAGCAAAATTTCTCCCTCAGTCGGGTCGTAAAGCCTGCACAGAAGTTTTATAAAGGTTGTTTTTCCGCTGCCGTTCATTCCCACAACAGCCAGCCTTTTACCTATCTCAAACTTCATATTTACATTTTTCAGCGAGTAATTTTCACTGCCGGGATATTTAAAGGATACATTGCGAAACTCTATCTCGTATTTGCGGTCACGGCGTTTTTCAACAGTGAGGGTGCCCTGATACATATTGTCGGGAATATCGAGAAAATCAAACACGGGTACGAGGAAGAGCGCATTTTCATACATTGTGCCAAAGTAGGCTACAAGCTTTGAAATACCTGTTGACACCTTGGTAACTGATGCGATATACTGTGTAACCGAGCCGAGTCCGAACGCACCGCCCAGCGCCTTGAGGCACACAAATGCGTATACTATACCCGTAAACATAACAGACACTGCCTCTGATGCCGCACTGTACAGTCCGATAGGTCCCCGTCCGAGCTTTGCAAGCGACCCTTTCGAGCAGAAGGTGTCATATTTATCACAGTTGTGTTTTTCGCATATTTTTTCCTGTTCGTATATTCTTACATCTGCCGCTATATCTTTTTTGCTTCCCATGTAGCCGAAAAAGCCGAAAAGACGATTTGAAAGATTCATAGTATCGGAATGCTTTGCCCAATAGCCGTTACTCTTGTTATAGAGAGCCGGAGAGATGAAAGTGACTGCAAGCATAATGGCAATCATAATAATGACGAAAAGTGGGCTGTTCAGAAAATCGAGAGCCGACGAACCGTCAACCTTTTTAGTAAATAGCGATACTGTAAGCGCAACTCCTCCCAAAACCGTAAATAATGCACTAAACAGCGACTCATAATAAGTGCATACTCTGCTAAGCCCCCATCCTCCGCTGTTGTTATTTTGGTATAGTCTGTAAAGAAGGTCGGATGTCTCGGTATTGTCGAGATTTACATAGTCGGTATCAAGTATCTTCTGAATATAGATGTTATCAAGTTTATACCATATGCCTGCACTGTATACATTCTTCAGCTTATTAAGGATCGCTCCGGCAAGCGCAATAATTGCCGTCGAAAGCAATGTTATCAGCACAAGATTTTTAAGCCTGCCGGCATCCCTTTCACCTGCAAGTTCGTTTATTACAAGAGCCGAAAGATATATTTCAACATAAGGAGCCAACGCACTGAAGATTACTGCGGCGAAGCGATATATTATCATCTTAGGATACATTTTAAAGAGCATTTTAAAAGCTCTTTGATTTATCGTTATCGCATCGCGAATTGACATTTTCTTGTTACTGTTCACCGCTTTCCACCTCTCCTTCTTTATAATATTTACTTTGAATTTCAAACAGATTCGAGTATTTGCCGCCCATATGAAGAAGACTATCATGCGTGCCCTCTTCAGCTATCACGCCGCCGTCAATCAGGATTATTCTGTCGCAAAAACGGGTGCTGGCAAGGCGGTGGGAAATAAACACGGAGGTTTTGCCCTGTGTCATTTCATTATATCTTTGATATATCTCCGACTCCGCTATCGGGTCAAGCGCCGCCGTCGGCTCATCAAGAATCACAAACGGTGCATCTTTATACAGCGCGCGGGCAAGCATCAGGCGCTGTGTTTCGCCACCTGAGAGCATTACCGCGTCCTCATATACATTTCGGTAAAGTTTGGTATCGTATTTTTGCGGTAAGGATTCGACCTTATCTTTAAGTCCTGCTTTTTCTATACATTCCTTTACCGCATCAATGTCGATTTCATCCTCGCTTTGCGCCACATTTTCGGCAACGCTTGCCGCAAGGAGTGAAAAATTCTGAAAAACGGCGGAGAACATTTTGTAATATTCTCTTCGGTTAAATTTTCTTATATCCTCTCCAGAAAAGAGTACACGCCCCTCTGTCGGATCAAGAAAACCGCAAATAAGTTTTATGAGTGTTGTTTTACCGGCTCCGTTAAGACCTACTACCGCAAGTTTTTCTCCGGGGTGCAAAACGAGGTTTATATTTGAGAGTGTGTCCGCATCCGCACCCGGATACCTGAAGGATACATTCTCAAGTTTAATTTCATATTTGCCATCTTCTGCTGCAGGGATTCCCTCTCCGTCATCAAATCGGAACAGCTCTCTGTATTCGAGGCACTCACGGACAGTAGAAATATCAAGTGACTGCTTGTTGAGTGTATTAAGTCCTCCGAGTATTCCGGTAACCCAGGCGGTAAAGCCTCCTACCGCACTGAAATAAAGAAGAAATTCTCCTACCCCCAGCCCGTCATTTAAAACAAGCCTTATGAGATAGAGATACGCAACAGCATTGCGGAAAAATACCAATACAAGGTCAACTATCCTCGCCCAGATATAAACGCCCTCAGCTCTTTTATGAAATGCGGTATACGCCCCGAGAGCCTTATCAAAAAGCTCACACAGCCACGGGCGCAGACCGAATATGCGTATATCCTTTGCAGTGTCAAAATCTCTTACTCTGCCTGCAATATAGTTCATTTGATTCTGATACTCCGCCTCCTCGTCTCGGTGGCGATAACCCCACTCGTTGACGCAGTTGCCGAAAAAATAACTGATGAGTGTTGTTAAAAGAACAAGCATTATCAGAACAGGCTGAACGGATGAGAGAAGTATAAGATATATCACAAAGCCCGCAAAGTTCGATGTCAGATCCGTAAGAGTCGTCCAGATTGCCTCAGTTGAAGAGGCGTTTGAATTTGTACAGTCAAACGACTTGGCGAGCAGCTTTGTAAACTTATCGTCATACACATTCGGATATGATGTCACAGTACCTTTTTTGTTGATGAGATTAATAATTTCACATCTGACGGTAACTCTGCCGAACATTTCATTTACCTTAAGGTAAGAGGATAGCGCAGACACGCTCATCAGCGCAACGGTAAATGCACATATCACGAAAACAAGTTCTCCTATCGGCGCCCGCACCTCAACTTTTGAGAGTATAACGGGAGAAACATATAGGTTAATTAAATTCAACAGCACCGCACAAGCCGCACTTAAGAGGCTCAGCATAATTACTTTCTTTTCCTTTGCACACCATGCAAGCTTTATCATATAAAACGAATTTTGCCACATATTGTACTTCGGCTTTGGCGTTTTTTCTTTATTTGTTTTTTCATTTGTCATAAAATCACCGTCCTTACGGGTATATCATAGCATAAAAAACAGTCCCCGGATTATTTTGGGGACTAATTGCTTATTTTCGGTGACGAATTGCAAATTCTTACACCTGAGGAAGCAATATCTCTGTTGTAAACGCTCCGTCCTCGCTGTTACGGCTGATATATCCGTCATGCCGTTTTACAATAGCATCAATGCGCTTAAGCCCGAAACCGTGCCCCTCGCCCTTGGTGCTTTTAAAAATACCGCCCTCTTTTTTCAGTTTTTTATCTG
>CALWTU010000113.1 GCA_944384515.1 uncultured Clostridia bacterium | reverse complement strand
ATATCCGCTCAAAATTACAGGGTCCTCGTATTTTGAGAACATTTTCATAAGAGAGGAGGATACGGCATAGGATACAGTGGCAAAGAGGACAAATCCGTCACCGGTAAAATTCATATTCAGATCAAGTCCGTCAAGATTTACGATTATGATACCCGCAAAGCCTATTATACAAGCAATAATTTTTTTGAGGCTCATCTTTTCCTGTCTGAATATTAAGCAGGATACAACAATGCACCAAAATGCTGTGCTTCCGCTGAGCACTGTGCCTTTTATTGCGGAAGTGTTAGATACACCTATATAGAAAAATATGTACTGTATAATAGTTTGAAAAAGGCTTACATATACTACTTTGTCAATGTTTTTGACATTTGGTCTTACAAATCTCTTCCTTGCCAAAGAGTAAAATGCGATTGTAAGCATACCGGCAAGCGTAAATCTTATTCCGGCAAACAGTATTGTTGACGCCGGGGTGACTTCCTTAAGCATAAGGTTGTATCCGATTTTTATAAACGGGGTAGCGCTGCCCCACAGAGCGCAGCATAACAGCGCGATAATGCATATCATAAGCGGTTTTGTCAAAAAGTTTTTGTTGTCAGGTTTGGTTTCAAGCATATATTAACTCCTAAAATTTATCCTTTATATTATACATCCGAAATCTTCATAAGTCAACTTAAAAATAAGATTTATGTGATAAAATCACGGAGAAAAATGAAAAATAAATGTATAATAGATAAAAAAAAGGGGTGAAAATGATGAAAAATAAAATCAGTCATATGATTATATACAGCCTGTTGATTCTGGCGGTTTCCGCCGGCTTGATGCTTGTAACATCATGTAGTGATGATACCGCTTATAAACAAATATCACAAAGCGAAGCTAAAGAGATAATGGACAGCGATGAGAATGTTATTATACTTGATGTGCGTGAGCTTTATGAATACGAAGAGGGGCACATAAAAGGCGCAGTTCTTATTCCTTATACCGAGATTGAGAACAGAGCAGCGACAGAGCTGCCCGACAAGGAAAGCGTAATACTTGTATACTGCCGCAGCGGCAGGCGGAGCAAGATTGCCGCACAGACACTTGCCGACCTCGGATACAAAAATGTTATGGAGTTCGGCGGTATTAACGACTGGGAGTACGGTATAGAAAAGTAATATAAAAAAGCTTAAACAATTTTGTTTAGGCTTTTTTGTTTTTCGGAACAGAATTTAATTTTTATGCTTTTACTTAAAATGATCTCGTTGTTAAAGATTAACATAAAATCTGTCTTTTAATTGTTCAAAATACATCTTGAATAAATATATATGTAAATGTATAATAAAAAAGAAATATAAATGCACGAGGTGCCGATTATGGGAAGAAAGATTTTCGCAGAAAAGAATTTCGAACTCAAAGGAAAAGTTTTGTCTTATGATGAGTTTAAATTGTTTATCGACAAACCCCAGGGATTTAAAATCAATGAGGAGCATTATCCCAAACTTATAGCAAATGCCGAGGCATGGCTCACAAAAGATATACCGATATGCTATGCAAGCGAGTATATGATGTTTAAAAGAGACGGTAACCGTTCCATATATGAAGGCAAATTCTTTCCGAGAAGAGCCGCGCTGCTTGCTCTTGCGACAGCGGAGTATATTGAGAGAAAGGGAAGATTTACCGATAAGCTTATTGATGTGCTTTGGCTCATACTCGAGGAGACGACTTGGGTAGTTCCGGCACACAATCCGAGCAAGGAGGGAGTAAATACCTGTCTGCCGTATGCATTTAAAGGTGATGTTGATTTTATCGACCTGTTTTCTGCGACAACGGCAGCCTCTCTTGCGTTTACATATCATCTGTGTAAGGATATTTTTGACTCTGTTACACCGCTTATTAATGAGAGAATTCTTTATGAGCTTGACAGAAGAATTATAAAGCCCTATCTTAATGATGTGTATATGTGGGATAAATGCAGGTGGTCCGGAGTCAGGGGAAACACCGTAAACAACTGGTGCCCGTGGATAATCTCAAATGTTCTCACAGTGGCTGCATTGACCGTCAAAGACACATCGACAAGAACTGTAATCGTTAAAAAATCTCTTCCCATGCTCGACTCATTTACATCCGTATACTTTGATGACGGAGGATGTGACGAGGGACCGGGATACTGGAACGCCGCAGGCGGAGCGCTTTTCAACGCATGCTGTGTGCTGTACGATATGACAAACGGATATATTGATATCTACAAAGATCCGCTCTTTAAAAATATGGGTGAATATGAGGTAAAGGCTGTTGTTACAAATAACAGAGTACTGAATTTTGCCGATTCACCCGCAAGACTTAATCCGAATGCCATTCTCATTTATGAGTGGGGAGTTGCTTCGGATTCTGAAATGATGAGGTCATATGCTCTGAGCAGACTTAACGGAAATTTACCTGATTCTTCCGTTGATACATCAATGTGTTACCGCTCTTATAAATTCCTGGTTGAGGGAAGACATGAGACGGCAGAATTCAAAGCTCCAAAGAAATTTTTCCTTGACGGAATAGTTATTGCCGCAACAAGGGAAAGTGACTCGACAGATAAAGGACTTTACCTTGCGTTTAAGGGCGGACATAATGCGGAGAGCCATAACCACAACGATATGGGTACTGTTATAGTATTTGCTGACGGAAATCCCATTTTCATTGATGCAGGATCCGGAAAATATACAAGGCGCACATTCAGTCCGCAAAGATATACAATCTGGGCGATGAGTTCGGATTACCACAATTGCGCAACCTTTAACGATATGCCTCAGTTTGCAGGAAAAGAGTACTGCTCAAAGGACAGCGTGTATGATGAAAAGAGCGGAAAGCTTTCTCTGAACCTCAAGGATGCTTATCCCAAAGAGGCAGGTATTGAGAGTTATCACAGAAGTGCTGTACTTGAGAACTCGGTTATCACCATTGAAGATGATGTAAAGCTCAAGGAGAGCGGCAAGGTTATGTTCAGCTACATACTGATTAAAGAGCCCGAAAATGTTACAGATACGACATTTGAGATTTTCGGCAGAACGGTGACCTTCGATAAATCACTTAAATACAATGTTGAGCCGCTTGACAACACATGGCCCGAGACAGAGGCACTTCCTCGTAATTGGAATGTCGAGCATCTTTACCGTGTAACCCTTACTTCAAAGGAGCCGGTAAAGAGCAAGAAATATACTCTTACCGTCAAATGACGCAAAAGCCGATGAATTTTTCATCGGCTTTTAAAGAATGACAAAACGGAGAAAAATAAGTGGATTATTTTAAAAAATATGTTTCAAATACAACCGCCGGAAGCGGAAATCAGTTGTTTTTTATAGCAGATGACGCAAATAAAGTTCAAAAATCAAGGCTGTTTTACAGAATAAACAAGGGAGGAAAATACAATTATTCTTTTCTCTTTTCAAATATTATAGACAGCACTTATTCAGACGGTAAATTCTCCCACAAAAATCTTATAGTTGACTCTTGGGATATACTCGGCATGGGTGTCCGTATATTCAGTGAGTGCAGTGAAGAGAGCCTTGCAGAGGAGGAATTTATTCCCCTTACCTTTAAAGGCGAGCAGTGCAAAGAGGTTATGCCGGGCGAATTTTTCGCGACAGACCCGATTGAGTTGAGTCCGTCGGAGAATGAGTATATTTGCATACAAATAGAGTTTAAGGGCAGTATGATACCGTATCATGAAGAAAGCTTGATACCGACATTTGTTTTTGACGGTGATGAATGGAAACCGTCAAAGCTTACTCCGTTTCCCGGTATGATAGGTTGCGAACGAAATGTAAAAATCAGAGTAGGATTTTTAGGCGACTCAATTACTCAAGGCTGCGGAACAGAGATTAATTCTTATACTCATTGGAACGCAAAGCTTGCACAGATGCTTGGAAACGGCTATGCTTATTGGAATTTGGGGTTAGGTTACGGAAGGGCAAACGATGCCGCCTCAGACGGCGCGTGGCTTTTTAAAGCAAAGCAAAACGATGTTGCGGTGGTTTGCTACGGCGTTAACGATATAATGCAGAATATGCCCGAGGAGCAAATTAAAAAGGATCTTGGGGAGATTGTGTTGAAACTTAAAGCATCAGGAGTAAAGGTCGTCTTGCAGACAGTGCCTCCCTTTAATTACGAAGGTGAAAAAATCGAAAAATGGGAGAGAATAAACCGCTACATAAAAGACGAACTGTCAAAAGAGTGTGATATGCTTTTTGATAATGCGCAGGTCTTGAGTTTAAGCTCTGAGGCTGCCCACAAAGCCGCATTCGGACCTCACCCTAATGCAGAAGGGTGTCTTGCTTGGGCAAATAAATTTTATCCTGTGCTGAAGAGCTTTTTGGAGAGTGCGGAAAAGCAGACCTAAAAAATAAATACTTCATATAATCGTGTTTGTTCTTATGTGCCGGTGCCGTAGTTAGATTACATTATTTTAAACTGTATAGTAAATAGGCTTGTTTTTCCCAAAACGGAAAAGCAAGCCTATTTTAATGGGATATTATATTTCAAATATATATACAAAGTTGTTGTTATGATAAATTATTGACTTTCTTTGAATAATATGTTATAATATGCTGTGAAATTTATATAAAATAATATATAATATACATTTAGTAGGAAAATGTAAATGAAAAATAAAACATGGGTAAAGAGAAGGCATGGAATTGTCCGTGCAATTGCAAATGCGGTTTTAAGTCCTTACGCAAGAATAAAATATGGTGTAAAGATTGAAAAATTCAAGGAACAAAAAGGCAGGCAATATCTTATAGTTACCAATCATCAGACTGCCTTTGACCAGTTTTTTATAGGAATGGTATTTAAAGGCGCTGTTTATTATGTGGCAAGCGAAGATTTGTTTTCTAAGGGATGGATATCATCACTTATCAGATACCTTGTTGCGCCAATACCGATAAAAAAACAGACAACGGATGTTAAAGCGGTTATAAATTGCATGAGAGTTGCCAAGGAGGGCGGAACGATCGCCTTGGCTCCTGAAGGTAACCGTACATATAGCGGAAGACTTGTGCATATCAACCCCGCAATAGGCGCTCTGGCAAAAAAACTCAAACTCCCGATTGCAGTCTTCAGGATTGAGGGCGGTTACGGAGTTCAGCCTCGTTGGAGCGATGTTGTAAGACGGGGCAAGATGCGTGCATATGTTCACTCTGTTATAGAGCCGGAAGAATACGAAAATATGAGCTCACATGAGGTGTATGAGCTGATAAAAGAGGAAATAAATGTTGATGAGGTAAATGCCGATTCAAAGTACTATCATAAAAAGCTTGCGGAATATCTTGAGAGAGCAATATATGTTTGCCCCTATTGCGGATTAGCTCATCTTGAGAGTCACAATGATATAATTAAGTGCAAAGACTGTGGGAGAGAGATACGGTACCTTCCTACCAAAGAACTTCAAGGGGTAAATTTTGAATTTCCTTTCAGATTTGTTGCGGATTGGTATCAGTATCAGGAAGATTACATAAATTCTCTCGATTTAAGCTTATATAAAAACAAACCGGCATATGAGGACACGGGGCGACTGTCAGAAGTTATTGTATACAAAAACAAAAAACTTATTGAGAAGACCTCGAACATCAAGCTTTACGGAGACCGAATAACATTCACTGTCGGAGAAGATTTGCATGTTTTGTCTTTTGATGATATAACTGCAATGACTGTTCTCGGAAAAAATAAGTTAAATTTCTATTTTGATAAAAAATTATATCAAATTAAATCTGATAAAAGGTTTAACGCTATCAAATACATTAATTTTTATTATCATTATACTAATTTAAAGAAAGGCGAAAATGATGTCAAATTTTTGGGACTTTAATGTTTGGGGCGATATGATTTTAATTGCTCTGCTGCTCGGCAGTTTGCTTGCCGGAAATATTCTGAAAAAGAATGTAGCATTTTTGCAGGCGTCGCTTATTCCCACATCCGTTATCGGAGGAATCATAATACTTGTTTTTAAATGGTGCTATACGGCTGTAACCGGCAACAGTATGTTTGATACAGCGCTTTTTGGCGGCACCGGAACTGACAAACTTGAAATAATAACTTATCACACACTTGCGCTCGGCTTTATTGCTTCTGCACTTAAATCTTCATCTTCAAAATTGACAAAAAAGAGAACTGTTGAAATTTTCAATACTGGTATTACCACTGTTTCAACATATCTTCTGCAAGGTATACTCGGATTGATAATTACTATTGTTGCCGCATTTTTCATGACGGACTTTTTCAAGGCGGCAGGCATATTGTTGCCGTTCGGATACGGGCAGGGAACAGGTCAGGCTTTGAACTACGGAGGAATATACGAATCAGAGTACGGATTTGTAGGCGGCAGAAGCTTTGGTTTGACTATAGCGGCTTTAGGATTTCTCAGTGCAAGTATCGGCGGCGTAATTCATCTGAATATTATGAAAAAACTCGGAAAGCTTTCATTAAATAAGCCTCAGGATGAAACTATACATTCGGATGATATCCAGACCGAAAATGAAATTCCGATGCAGGAGAGCGTAGATAAAATTACAATTCAGATGGCAATAGCAGTTGTCGCATATTTATGTTCGTTTTTCATTATGTATTTTATCGGTGAACTCCTCCCGGGATTAAAGGCGGTAATATACGGATTTAACTTCCTTATCGGAGTTCTGATGGCAACACTTATAAAGTTTATACTTAAGAAGCTCAGAAAAGCCGGGGTGATGAAGAAAGAGTATACAAATAACTTTCTTCTTACAAGAATAAGCAACTTTTTCTTTGATGTGATGGTTGTTGCAGGTGTTGCGGCTATACGCCTTGATACTTTGGAAAAATATTGGACAGTAATGGCTATCCTCGGAATTGTTGGAGCGTTCAGTACATATTTCTATAATAAGTTTATTGCAGATACTCTGTTTAAAGAGTACCGTCAGGAGCAGTTCCTTGTAATGTACGGAATGCTTACAGGAACGGCAAGTACCGGAATAATTCTTTTGAGAGAAATAGACGGTGATTTCAAAACACCCGCCGCAGACAATATAGTATATCAGAATTTTCCTGCAATGGTATTCGGTTTGCCTATGATGTTCCTTGCTACAATTGCGCCTGTTAAACCTGAACTTACACTGATTATTCTTATTGCATTTTTTGCTGTAATGAACTTAATACTCTTCAGACAGTTCATATTCAAAAAAAGAAAAATTAAAAAAATTTAACATTCAAATATAATATAAAATGAGCGGCAGTTTACCACACTATGTAAACTGCCGCATAATTTTATTGTATAGGTAGTAAAAACTGTCTGAAGCGAAAAATTATAAGTTATAATATAAATTATTTATAAAAAGCTTAAATCTCGTTTTTAACTGAAAAAAATTATTTGTGATATTTTTTTCCTGCAATTATAGTAAAAGAACGGTATATTGCCTCAAGCAGAATAACTCTCATCAACTGATGGGGGAAGGTTAGTTTTGAAAAAGAGAGTTTTGTATTACATATTGATTTAACCTTATCTGACAAACCGTGAGAGGAGCCTATAATAAAGCACAGTTTTCCGCTGACGCCCGAGGCTTTATTTATTTCATCGGCAAGTTCAATAGAATCATACTGCTTGCCCTCGATGCAAAGAGCAAATACATGCGAGTTTTTCGGAATTTGAGATATTATCTTATCAGCCTCAATATCAAGGGCATGTCTTATAAGAGAGCTGTCGTCCTCGTCCTTTATCTCATATTCTTTGATGTTTATTTCATCTGTTTTTGCGTAGGGAGAGAGTTTCTTTTTGTACTCCGAGACAGCCTCGCTGAGAAACTTGTCTTTAAGCGTGCCTAAGGTTATTAATGTGATCTGTACCATATCAGCGCTTCCTCTTAAGACGGGTCAGACCGCTTATAAGACCCTTAGTGAGCATATCGACATCTTCTTTTGTATTTTGGGGAGAAAAACTTACTCTTATGGACGAATCCTGTTCGGATGCACTCCTGCCGTAAGCCACAAGTGCGTCTGACATATGGGAGTGACTGTTTGAGGAACAGGCAGAACCGCTTGATACATATATGCCAAGTGAAGACAGATGGTGCAGCATAGTCTCGCTTTTTATGCCCGGTAATGTAATGTTTAAAATATGCGGTGCGTGCATCTGTGGATTTGTTACGGAAATTTCGGAAAGGACGGGGGGCGTGTTAAGTTTTTCTATGAGATATGATCTGAGACTCTCCATATGCGCTATGTCCCGGTCGAGAGTGGAAATACGCTCTCTTACAGCTATGCCGAATGCCGCAATACCGGGCACATTTTCTGTTCCGGAACGCAAGCCGCCCTCTTGTCCTCCTCCTAAAATAAGAGCAGATATGCCTTTTTGCTTTATTATATTCTTGTCTATAATCAATGCTCCGACACCTTTCGGACCCTCGATTTTATGAGATGAAACAGTTATCATATCGGCGCCGAGTGATGCTTTAGTAAACTTAACCTTCATATAACTTTGCGTTGCGTCGGCGTGAAGGACTGCGTCCTTTGTCTTTTTAGTCATCAGCTCTTTTACTGCTTTTAAATCATACAGTGCCCCGGTTTCGTTATTAACCATCATCATACTGACAAGAATAACATCTTCATTTAACTCTTTTGAGAGTGCGTCAAAATCTATCTGTCCGCCTTTGGTCGGTATCTGTGCAATATTAAAACCCATTTCCCGAAGTTTAAAGATAGGGGAGTAGACCGAGGCGTGTTCGCCGAGTGTCGTTATGATTTTTCCGTTTTTCCTGTATCTTTCTTTTGACAGCGCCCTGCCTATTATGGCAAGGTTGTTTGACTCGCTGCCGCAGGATGTAAATACGAGCGTGTCATCCTTGGCTCCGAGAGAGTCGAGAATAACCGAGCGAGCATTTTTCAGTTCTTTTTCCGCCTCATAACCCATTAAGTGCAGGGAGGAAGGGTTACCGTATATGTTCTTTGACACATCTATATATTTTTGCAGCGCGGCATCTGAAATTTTTGTTGTTGCGCTGTTATCAAGATAAATTTCTCTTTTCTGCATATTTAACAAATTGCCTTTTAAAAAGTCCATTATATAATTCAGTAAACTATTTTATTAAGCACTTCCTTGACTTCATTTATATGAAGATTATAGTTGTCCTCCGTTGCCGTGTAGGTGAATACATATCCGCTGAAACCGTGTCTTATCACGACTTGGTATACATGGAAAACCTTCTGATTGTAACTGAATTTATACTCAAACGAAAATGCGTAGTCGGTATCAGGCAGTTCAATTCTTTTTTCAACTTCAATTTCGGTTATTTCGCCTACAATTTCAGAGAGCTCGTTTTTTCTGTTGTTATAATAGTCGCTTACACTCGCTCCTGTACCGGTTGCCTCAGACATATTTATATTTGAGCCGTCGGCGTGCGTCGCACTGACTATGGCACTGCTGTAATCAGGTTTAAATGTACCGGGAACATACAGTTCAAATCCGGCGATTTTCTTGTCGCTTATCAAAACAAAGCCGTCCTGTGTATCCGTTGTTCCGCCGCTTTGCCCGGTTTTATCGACAAATCTGAAATTTGTCATTACCTGTTCGGTTTTTTCAAGATAAAAATCGTAATATGTTGTGCCCTCTGATTTTTCTTCAAGAAGGGAAGAATATGTGAAAATATAGTAATCGTTATTCTTCTTTAAGAGTATCTGCATAAAACCGAATTTATGCGCCGGTTCGGAGTACGAGAAGTTATATACATATTTTACGGCTCTGTCAGCTTCTTCGCCTTCTTTTCCGAAAAGACATTCTTCATTCATGACGGTAACTGTCGGCTCAATTGTAAATTCAGAAAGAGAATTTTCAAAGTACTTTGTAAAGAAGTATTCCTCTGTCGGAAGATTTTCGGTGTTGCCGACATTCGGGTCAACCTTTGCAAAACTCACAGAGGTAACATTTACGCGGGAGGCATAAGCACTCTTTACATCGTCAAGGTTTGAAATTACCCATTCTTCAGGTGCGTAAAAGTAGTATCCCTGCTCATCAGAGCCGTCTACAAGCTGCATTCCTTCGGGTACATCGCTGTCAGAACATGACACCGTCAAAAGCATTGTCAAAACAATAAGTATAGCCGTTATAAACTTCTTCATTTTTTATCTCCGTTATTTTGCTTTTAAAAAGGTTGTTTCAGTGTTTTATATATTTTTTGTAAGCTGCCGCTTTTTGTTCGTAATTATCAAACTCATCATAACTTGACGAGGCGGGGGAGAGCAGCACAGTGTCTGTGCTCTTTGCAATGGATTTTGCGTGTTTTACAGCAGAGTACAAATTATTAAATATCTTTACATCCAACTGTGAGTCAACGCATCTCTTAAAAGACGCATACAACTGATTGCGGTTTTCACCGTATATTACCACGCTTTTTGCCTTCTCTTTAACCGTGCTCCAAAGAATATCATAGTTAAGATTTTTTGACTTGCCGCCAAGCAGCAGGATCACCGGCTCTTTCATGGAAGAGAGTGTTGTCAGCGTTCTTGTCGGCGTGGTATCAATTGTCGAATCTATGAATTTTACGCCATTGTAAGTTCCCACTGTTTCGCACCTGTGGCTGAGTCCGTAAAAGGACGAGGCAATATCGTATATCGCTTTTTTGTCATAGTTTCCCCAGCACAGAGTCATTGCCGCCATAAAGTTTTGTATATGATACGGATTTTGATTTTTTATGTCTTTTACCTTTATTATCTTTTCTTTGTTTATCTTTATATATCCGTCCTCAATTGTTGTGCATATTTCGACACATAGGTTTTTTCTGACTTCGTCCTGTGTGTGGTGCATTGAGTATGAGGCATAGAATTGCTCGTTTGTTAATCTCTCTGTCAGAGTTTTGTCATCAAAACAAATAATTTTTTCTTTGCAGTTTGGAAAAATATTAAGTTTTGCATTTATATACTCATTCATGTTTTCATGAAAATCAAGATGGTTTTCCGAGATATTCGTTATCATCGCGCGCACGGAAGGCGGTTTTATGCCGGAGAGCTGAAAACTTGACATTTCAATGATAAATTTTTCGCAAGCGTCGTCTATGTACCCGCTGAGAGCCTCTCCGATATTTCCGATAAGTTTACAGTCGCTGTGCGCATGGGACATTATCAAGTTTGAGAGCGTTGCCGTTGTGCTTTTTCCCTCAGAGCCTGTTATAAGATAGAAGTCTCCGAAAAAAAAAAAAAAAAACATATCGCAGTCGGAGGTTATCTTAATATTTCTTTTGAGGTACTCACTGAATCTCTTCTCTGTAAATTTGACAGAAGGGGAGAGAAATATAACATCCTCACCCGCATAAGTAAACTCGTCTGTGTCAAAATATATCCTGTCAATACCGTCAAGGTCAGTTTTCGGAATTGCTTTTGAGTGCAAAATAAACTTTGCGTTTGCATAATATTTTTTAATGTAGCGCATGACGGCACTGTTTGATTTTCCTTGTCCGAACAAACCTACTTTTATGGGATGATCGGCGTTTATATTTCTCCCCGGCATAAGGAACTCAGATAATTTATCCATAACCCCTCCAAAACAGGGGCATATAATTATTATAATAAAAATATTTTGTTTTTTCAATATAAATATGAAAATTTACAAATAAAAAGCCCCATATACTTCAGTTTATGAGGCTTAAAGAGTTAATATGAGAATATTCATATAAATGACTGAACCTATAAGCCGGGTTCTGTGTACAGCAATCATCTATCTTCACTGCATGTTACCATGCAGTTCAAACCGTATGGTTCTGCCACCATGAAAAAATCCGACGGGCAATCGGCTGAAAACTCAGTTTTCAAGGTGTTGCTTCGGATAGGGTTTACAGCGAACCTATGTTACCATAAGTTCGGGTGAGCTCTTACCTCGCCTTTCCATCCTTACCGTAAAACGGCGGTTTATTTCTGTTGCACTTTCCCGGAGGTCACCCTCGGCGGACGTTATCCGTTATCCTGCCCTGTGAAGCCCGGACTTTCCTCACAATAATACCTTTCGGCAACATATTGCGCGATTGCTCGGTTCAGTCTAAGTTATTATACTAAAAAAATGTTTTTTTGTCAATACTTAGGTTTGGTGAAAAAATTCAAATCATGTTTTCACATAACTCTATTCATATCCCGAAATCAAATGTTTGATAGGGTATAATTGCATAATTTTATTTATCATTTTTATCCATTATTAAAAATTAATAACAAATTTGATAAAATTTACACAAACATATTGTATATTAGATAAGTATGTGGTATAATCAATGTTGGGAATTAAGGGTAACCTGAATACTTATTTAAAATTTAAATAAAAATAATTAATTTTATGGAGGATTTTAACATGTCAGTTAAAGTTGCTATTAACGGCTTTGGCCGTATCGGACGCCTTGCGTTCAGACAGATGTTCGGTGCTGAGGGTTATGAGATTGTAGCTATCAACGATCTTACAAGCCCCAAGATGCTCGCTCATCTTCTTAAGTATGATACAGCACAGGGCAAATATGCTCTCGCTGATACTGTAAGTGCTACAGATGACAGCATCACAGTTGACGGCAAGACAATCAAGATTTACGCTGAGAAGGATGCTGCAAACTGCCCTTGGGCTGCTCTTGATGTTGACGTAGTTCTTGAGTGCACAGGTTTCTATACTTCAACAGAGAAGTCTATGGCTCACATCAATGCAGGTGCTAAGAAGGTTGTTATTTCCGCTCCCGCAGGCAAGGACCTTAAGACAATCGTTTACGGCGTTAACAACGAGACACTTTGCGCAGATGACAAGATCATTTCCGCTGCTTCATGTACAACAAACTGCCTTGCTCCTATGGCAAAGGCTCTTAACGATTACGCACCTATCCTTTCCGGTATCATGACAACAGTTCATGCTTACACAGGTGACCAGATGATCCTTGAC
>CALWTU010000112.1 GCA_944384515.1 uncultured Clostridia bacterium | reverse complement strand
GCAGATAAGTTCTATGAATGTTTCATGCGCGGGCGCGGTGATAATGTCGGAGATAGCAAAACAAAAACATTCCTAAGGAGTATATTATGTATCAGAATAAGGAAGAAGACGGTATAGAACTTGTTTTCGGAAGCGAAGAATCAAGGCATACATATGAAAATTCTCAAAAGAATAATAAAAGCGATAAAAAGAGTGATAAAAAGAGCGGTCTTGAGTTTGTTGAGGAAGAAGCGCATGAGCCGGAAAATATTACTGTTCCCGAAAAATTTACGGTTGACAAGAAGTACGAGGAGAGCAGTCATGATAATTCCGGAGTGCGGCTTATAAGAACATATGTTCCTCATTTTACCGAGGCAAGTGAAAAATTTCATATGGCCGCTGCGGCGAAGAAGCTTAAGAAGGACAGAGTTAAGGTTGAGGTGACCAAAGATGACAGCACGCTCGATCCTACAGCGGAGATAGATCTTGAACTTCAGCTTTCGGACGCTGTAAATGTGACAACCGGAAATGTAAAACCCGATGAACTTGAAAGTGCAACGAAGGTTTTCAAATTTAACGGCGGCGAGCAGCAGAGCGAGAGTGAAGAGAAGTCGAAAACGGCTGAAGAAGTATTTTCGGAAAAGAGCGCGCCCGAAAATAATCAAGAAGAGCCGGCAGACATAAAAAACACTTCAGAAGAAGATGCAGAGCAGAATTCCGATGCAGAAGAAACTGACGGGCAAAATGCAGAGGCAGCAACCAAAGAGAAAAAAGAGTACACGGTGCCCGACCCTGTAACAGAGTCGGTCGGTATCGTATCATATGTCTCGACGGGAGCATTGATGAAGAGTACAACTCTCTCCGACGCTCCGGAAGGCATAGGTGATCCTATATCAACGAGTAAAAAGAAGAAGCATGCAGAGTACATTTCTTATGCAGAGCGTGACTATTTCAAGGATAAATTTCTTGATACGATCATGAGTATCAAGGTTAGATTTTTTGCGGCGCTGGCATTTGTTGTGCTTTTGCTTGTGAGCGAGAGTATGTATGCTTTCGGAGTAAATATCCCACAGATTTTAAGCCTTGCTTCAATTCCGGGCGCAATGGCGCTTATTGACGCACAGCTTGTTTTGTGTCTGTTTCTGCTCTCAATCAATGAGGTCGTTTCCTCTTTCAAATCACTTGCCAAGGGCAAGGTATCTGCCGAACTGTATCTTACCGTTTCACTTGTGGTTTATCTGATTTATACACTTGTCGTGTGCCTCAGATCCCCTGAGAAATATCAACTTTTCGGACTTCTCTACGGTTTGGCGGCGCTCTCCGCCATTGCAGGCACATATTTCAGAAAAACTTCTGACTTCACAGGCTTTAAAGTTATGTCCGTAAACGGAGAAAAAGAGATTTTGGATATAAAACTGACCAGAACGTTGGAGCGTGAAAATGCCGCTCTTGACGGATTGGTTGAAGAGCATAAGTCTAAAATATGCAGAATGTTCAAGACTATTTTTGTAACCGATTTCTTTAAAAAGTGTTTGACTTTTTCAGAAAACTCAATTCACAATCTGATTGTGATAGGTTCTGCCTTCGGAGTATCTTTTGTGGCGGGAGCGGTAGCGTTTTTTGTGTTTGACGGCTGGATAAGTGCCGCATCCACCATGACTTTCGTGTTTATGATGGCAACGCCTACGGTGATTGTTCTCACGCACAAAATAGCATACTTCTATTCGCAGAAAGAGGCAGAAAATCAGTCCTCCGCAATTTTCGGCGAGGCTGCAATCGGTGATTATGCGGGTGTTGATGTAGTTACATTTAAGGACACCGAGGTTTTCGGCAGAGAAGATGTTAATTTGCAGAGAATCATGCTCTATAACAGCAGTGACGAGATTTCAAAAGCGCTCCGACAAATGTCGAGCCTGTTTATGAATGTGGGCGGACCCTTGGATTTGCTCTTCTCGGATTCTCTTGACAGAAAATGCGCACCTGCGGAAAATGTAGAGATAGATTTTGAAGGACTCTCGGGAGATGTTGAAGGCAAGCGAATTCACGCCGGTACACTCAAATATATGATAGATCAGGGTGTGCGCATTCCTGCGGATGCGACAAAAGTTGATAATACCATCTCAAACTCAACCAGAATTATGTATGCGGCTGAGAACGGAGTGGTTTATGCCAAATTCTTTATCAGGTATTCTTTTTCCGAGGAGTTTTCCATGCTGATTCCGTCGTTTGAAGAGGAGGGAATCAAACCGCTTGTATATACAAGAGACCCGAATGTAAATAATGAACTTCTTAAAATTCTGACGGGCGGAGCGGATAAAATCAGAGTTTTGAAGAAAAAGAACAATAACTCCGAAGATAATACCGTCTACCGTAAAGTCAGTGCCGGAATTGTTACAACAGGAGATAAAACGGGTGCAATCGGCACTCTGTTGCTGACAAAGAGATATGTGCGCTTGATGGACAGAATAACAACAACAGAGCTTATAGCGATGATTGTCGGCGCGGCGCTTGCTGTTCTTTGTTCTCTCGGGGGAGTCAATATTGTGCCGTCGGTGATTCTTGCATTGTGGCAGGGTGCATGGTGCGGAGTTGTTTGGTTTTTGAGCAGAAGAACTCTGATTACACAAAATGCGGATAAAGGATAGTTTTATGTCAGAAAAAAATATTTCATCCATTTTAAAATCTGTCGCAAAACCCGGCAGATACATAGGTGGAGAATTCAATCAGATTATTAAAAATAAAGAAAACATTAAATGCAGGTTTGCATTTTGTTTTCCGGATACATATGAGATAGGTATGTCAAATCTCGGAGTCCGCATTCTGTATGACTGCCTTAATAAAAGCGAAGATATATGGTGCGAGAGAGTATATGCCCCGTGGACGGATATGAAGGAAAAAATGCAGGAGTATTCCATTCCTCTGTGCGCGATTGAGAGCGGTGATCCGTTAAAGAGTTTTGATATTGTCGGTTTTTCCCTTCATTATGAGCTGTGCTATACAACGGTACTTGCCATGTTGAAGCTTGCCAACATCCCCGTATGGTCGAAGGATAGGGGAGAGGACTGCCCGATAATACTTGCAGGCGGTCCATGCGTATTCAATGTTGAGCCTGTTGCGGATTTCTTTGATGTCGTCAATGTCGGAGAGGGAGAGCAGATGCTCCTTGATATCAGCAATCTCTATATTAAAATGAAGGAAGAAGAAAAATACAGCAGGGAAAGTTTTCTTCACGAGGTTGCGAAAATCAATGGTGTTTATGTTCCCTCGCTCTATGATGTGTCGTATAATCCGGACGGAACAATCAAAGAGTATAAGCCTAAGTACAGCGATATACCTACAAGGATAACAAAAAGAATAGTTGAAGATATGGACACGGCTCCGTATCCTGAAAAATTTGTAATGCCATATATTGAAACCGTGCATGACAGAATTGTTCTTGAGACATACCGCGGCTGTATAAGAGGATGCCGTTTCTGCCAGGCGGGAATGATATACAGACCTATCAGGGAAAAGTCTCCCGAAACGCTTAATAAACTTGCCAAATGTCTCTACGAAAATACGGGATACGACGAAATTTCTTTGATATCACTCTCTATCAGCGATTACTCCCGTCTGCCGGAGCTTACCGATAAGCTTCTTTCGTGGACAGACGAGGCTAAAGTCAGCCTTTCGCTACCGTCTTTGAGAATTGACAGTTTTTCAGAGGAGCTTATGAAAAAGGTAAGTTCCGTCAGAACAGGAGGCTTGACCTTTGCACCGGAGGCAGGAACACAGAGACTGCGTGATGTAATAAATAAAAATGTGACCGAAGAGGATCTCATGAGGGCGGTGAATATTGCTTTCAGAGGCGGAAAAAGCAATGTTAAACTCTACTTTATGAACGGACTTCCCACAGAGACAAATGAGGATATCAAGGGTATTTCCGACCTTGCAAAGAATGTTATCGAGGCGTATTTTGCACTTCCGAAGCAGGAGCGCCCCAGAGGTATCGGCGTTACGGTCAGCGTGGCATGCTTTGTCCCGAAACCTTTTACGCCTTTCCAGTGGGAAAAGCAGGACAGTATGGAAGAACTTAAGAGAAAACAGCAGTATCTTAAAGAATGTATCACCGATAAGAGAATAAAATACAATTACCATGACGCCGAGGTATCAAGAATTGAGGCGGTGCTCGCCAGAGGAGACAGGCGCCTTGCAAAAGCGATAGCGCTTCTTGTAGAGGAAGGTGCAATGCTTGACGCATGGGAGGAGTATTTTGATTACGGCAAGTGGATAGATGCTTTTTCGCGTACAGGTGTAGATCCTGATTTTTATACCGTCAGGGGATTCGGACTTGATGAAGTGCTTCCGTGGGATATCATAGATTGCGGAGTTACCAAGGAATATTTGCGCCGTGAGCGTGACAGAGCGTATGCGGAAAAGACAACGCCGTCATGTATGGAGCAGTGTAACGGATGCGGCGCAAACAAACTCGGAGGTAAGAACAGATGGTGCAAGTAGATTCAAACACACCGCTTAATATCAGAATTAAGTTTAAAAAAGTGGGTTCACTTCAGTATATTTCTCACCTTGATCTTGTGCGTACCATGTCTAAAATCATAGTTCGTTCCAAACTTCCGCTGTGGTATACCGAGGGATTTAACCCCAAGCCGAAAATGGTTTTTGCCGCTCCTTTGTCTATCGGAACCGAGAGCTTAACTGAGTTTTGCGACATAAGACTTAATGAGAGAGTTTCAGAGGAATTTGTAAAAGAGGCGATAAACAATAATACCACAAAAGAGCTTGAGGTTATCGAAGCCTATTATCCGGAAACCAAACTTACCGATATGAAGTGGCTCTCCTACGACATTCTGATTAAAACAGACAGCGCAGATGCCGAGCTTGCCGCCAAATGCGTCAAAACTCTGATGAGCGATAAAGTGTTGGTTGAAAAGACAAATAAAAACAAGGAAACGGTAACCGTCAATATCAGAGAGCAAATCAAGAGCATAGAGGGAAGCTTTGACGGAGAGAATATATTGCTCCGCTGTGTGTTATCGGCGGAATCCTCGTCATTTCTTAACCCGGAGTATCTGATAAAAGTTCTCAAAAGAGAGCACGGAATTCTCTCCTGCGGTGACCTGTTGCGTGAGTATTACAGCATTAGCAGAATTATCGCATATAAAGCGGATATGACGGAGTTTAAATAAATCAGAAAATACTGTCAAAATTTATAGCAGATAGCCGCCTGAGATGTTCGAGAGAATGAATCAGACGGCTTTTGGTTATTTTGAAGTTGTCAGGATCCTCAAGCTTTGTATATTCTTTCAGATCGAGAAAATACTGATTTATATCTCTCAGATCCTCATGGTTTACTGTGATATTGATAAAATTCTCACTCTTTTGAAATTTTTCATACAGGGAACAGATGTGTTCGTAATTCGGAATTTTCTCATCGTCTAATTCCGAAACCGAGTCGATAGTATCGGTAATAATTTTGTTGATTGAAAAGGTGTTTATTGCAACCCCTGCCGTCAAAATAAAAAAGATTATAAACGCGGCTATAACACTTTTCATTTATTCAGCGCTCCTTTCTTATGATTTTTAATGTCTTTTCGTCATTGACTGTAGCTAAAAACACATCTTCAAGCTTTGTGTTCTGTTCTTTCAGCGCTTGAGTAAGTCTCTCTTTTCCGTAATTGAGCATATCAAGCATCTCGCTGTTTATTATTCCGTCAATAATTAGGGGATGAGAGAAGGAATCCTGGGAATTCTTTTTGCATACAGAAAGGCTTCCGCTTTGCTCAAGCATTACATATTCGACATCTTCAAGTGAAAATGCGCCCTGAACTCGCATCTCTGATAATAATTCGTTAACCGAAATTCTGTTTTCCTTGAGATTTTTCTGAAGCAGCTTTCCCTTGAAAACAAGAAATATGGGTTTTCCCTCAACAGCCTTTTTGAGTTTTTCAGATTTGTTTTTAAAGAATGAAATTATTATCTCAAGCGACAGTATAAAAAATAAAGGTATAATTGCGTTTGAAAGCGGTATGTCCGGGTCAGCAATGGGCAGAGAGGCAACTTCGGATAAAAGCAGAGTAGAGACAAGCTCGCTGATTTCGAGTTCGCCAAGCTGTCGCTTTCCCATAATTTTAAAAGATATGGACAGTAAGAGATAAATCAGTAATGTTCTTATTAATATTCCTATCATAATTAATTCTCCTTTACAGTATTATTTCAAAAAAGATAAATAAAAATAAAAATTTTTCAAAAAAAGTATTGACAAACGAGAGGAAATAATGTATAATAGACAAGCGCTCAACGGTGAGGCGAACGAACTGAAGGGCGGATTGATCATTGAAAATTGAACAACATGAAATTTCGAGCACTGAAAAGTGCAGAGATCTCGTTAATAACACTTTGAAAGAAAAGAACTCAAAAAGTAAGAAAAGAAGCT
>CALWTU010000111.1 GCA_944384515.1 uncultured Clostridia bacterium | reverse complement strand
TTCTCCCTTGCCTCGCTGAAAGGGGAATTTACTTTGGCAACTTACAAATTTATTTTTTGATCTGTTTTTTGGCAGCGGTGAGAGTATTCTTAAGGAGCATAGTGATTGTCATTGGTCCGACACCGCCCGGAACGGGAGTTATCTTGTCAGCTACGGAAGATACCTCATCAAACGCAACATCTCCACAGAGTTTTCCGTTTTCAAGTCTGTTTATTCCGACATCAATGACAACGCATCCTTCTTTAACCATATCCTTAGTAACAAAATTAGCTCTTCCGATTGCAACAACAAGTATATCGGCTCTTTTTGTAACTTCTTTGAGGTCTTTGGTTTTTGAGTGGCATACTGTAACAGTGCCGTTCTCGCCGAGCAAAAGCAATGCCATGGGTTTACCTACAATATTGCTTCTGCCGATAACAACGCATTCTTTGCCCTTAATATCGACATTATAAAACTTCAGAAGTTCCATAATGCCCGCAGGAGTACACGGGAGAAAATCATAATTTCCGATTAATATTTTACCTACATTTACAGGATGAAAAGCATCTACATCCTTGTCAGGAGAAATTCTGTTTATAACTTTTTCTTCGCTGATATGCTCAGGAAGCGGAAGCTGTACTAAAATTCCGTTTACTTTCTCATCCTGATTCAGCTCATCAATCTTTGCCAAAAGAACATCCTCACTGACATTCTTATCAAAAGTAATCTCATAAGAGTTCATTCCGACTTCAAGGCATGCTTTGTGCTTGTTTCTGACATAAACCGCCGATGCGGGATTGTCACCGACTAAAATAACGGCAAGTCCCGGAACAAATCCGTTTTCTTCTTTAAATTCCGTCACGGAACTAAGAATGCTTTTGCGCACCTCTGCTGAAACTAATTTTCCATCAATAATTTCTGCCATGTTTTATATCTCCTATTTGTCATTTTTCTTTGCTGCCACAAAAAGCGGTTTTTCAAATTTCTTTACTCTCAGGTAAATCAAAACACTCGTGCAAACAATAAACAGTATCGCTGCGAGTACCTGCGATGTTCTCAGCTCAAGACCGAAAATATTCATATAAAGACTGTCTGTCCTCATGCCCTCAACAAAAAATCTGCCAAGGCCGTACCACGCAAAAACAAACAGGAATATCTCACCGTCATACTTTCTGTGTTTGAACATCAGATTCGCAATAATAAATCCTGCTATGTTCCAAAGCGACTCATACAAAAATGTAGGATGTACATACATGATCTCATAATTTGTCAGTGAGTTTTTAAGCCCCATCCTGCAAAAGATATCCGTCTCATATCCAAATGCCTCTCCGTTTGCAAAGTTGCCCCATCTTCCTACAGCCTGAGCAAGTATTACACCGGGTGTACAGTAATCTCCTAAAGCAAGCGGAGGTATTTTTTTCTTGAGCGCAACGACAATGACCGTTATTCCTCCGGCTATAATTCCGCCGTAAATTGCAAGTCCGCCGCCTCTTATATTAAAAACATCTTTTATCGAATGAAAATTTTCAAGTTTGCTCAAAACATAATAGAGTCTGGCGCCGATAACACCTATCGGAATTGTAAAGAGCGCAAAATCTATTATATCATCGGTTGTAATATTATACGGTTTTGCCCTGTAAATCGTGTATAAGACAGCGAGTACCATGCCGAATGTAATGATAATTGCGTACCAGGCAATATCTATACTACCGATAGAAAAAGCAACACTGTCGACTTTGAAAAAATCAATTCCGAAACCGGGAAAGGATATTTCAGAAATTCTCAGCAATCAAATCACCTCTTTAAAATTATCTACTGCATTTTTTGTCAATTATATCTTTGATTGTAATATCCGAAAGCTGTCTTGCAACATCTAAACTTATTTTATCGAAAATATGATGATATATGCAAGACGCCTTGTCTATATTCAGTGCACAGCTCTCGCCCGACTCAAGACATCTCGATATCACAATAGGTCCGTCTATAAGTTCAATTATATTTTTAAATGTAATATTTTCAGGTGCCTTTACAAGTTTATATCCACCCTTGACGCCTTTATATGATTTTACAATACCGGACAAAACAAGTTTATGCAAAATTTTAAGAGTAAAACGCAATGTAACACAAGTATCATCAGACAAAGTTTTCGCATCAACTATTTCCGTACGCTGCGCAAGCGCCGTAACAATTCTCAGAGCGTACTCCGATTCAAGTGTGATTCTCATAAATTTCTCCAAAATTATAATGGGTGCCACAGTATATGTGACACCCCCATAAATCGTTATTTGTTTTTAAAGTTATCGAGGAGGTTATGAATTTTCTTAGACTGATCAAGGAGTGTGCTGATTGTACGGTCGTGGTTCAATGTATCTATAATATAAGCAACATACTTGCACATATTAACCTCACGGAACCACTCTCTTTTTAAGAGTTCGGGAGTTCTGTAAATCAAATTGGTTGTAAAGATTTTTGTAAACACTCCGTCGGCGTAAGCCTTGTCCATGCTCTCAAGACCGTTGCAGAACAGTCCGAACGTAGCAAATATAAAAATTCGTCTCGCACCTTTTTCTTTAAGCTGCATTGCAACATCAATGACGGAATCTCCTGACGAAATCATATCGTCAACAATAATAACATCTTTGCCGTTAACTTCTCTTCCCAAATATTCATGTGCTACAATGGGGTTTTTACCATTTACAATCTTTGAGTAATCACGGCGCTTATAAAACATTCCAAGGTCAATTCCCATAACAGAGGAATAGTACATACATTTAGCCATTCCGCCTTCGTCCGGAGAAATAATCATGGTGCTGTCAGGATCAATCTCAATGTCAGGATAAGTTCTTAAAAGAGCTTTGATCATCTGATATGTAGTTCTTACATTTTCAAAACCGCTCAGCGGAATAGCGTTCTGAACTCTCGGGTCATGAGCATCAAAAGTAATAAGATTGGTTATTCCCATCCTGTCAAGCTCTTGCAGGGCCTGTGCACAGTCAAGAGACTCTCTGCCGGAGCGCTTATGCTGTCTGCCTTCATAAAGCATAGGCATTATAACACTGATTCTGCGGGCTTTTCCTCCGATTGCGCCGATAATACGCTTTAAATCCTGAAAATGGTCATCAGGGCTCATGGGTACAGTCATTCCGTACATATTATATGTGACACCATGATTAAACATATCGCATATAATATAAACATCATGACCTCTTAAAGATTCGTGCAATGTACCTTTAGCTTCACCGCTTCCGAATCTGGGGCAATTAGCTTCCACAAGGTATGTGCCTTCACTGTCATGCTGTCTCCATTCTTTGAGATATGAATCGACCTGCTTTGCAAAATCTTCACATCCGCGCATACCTATTACACTTAATACGCCAAACAATTCCTTCATCAATTACACTCCGAAAAAATATTAAATTTTGTTATGTATTCTTTTTCGAACACTTTTGTTAATACACTTTATTATATACTATAACAGCTGTATTTGTCAATAAATATCGACAAAATATTTTAAAATATTATCGACAAAATATTTTAAAATATTATTTGAAAGGAGATACAATGATATACGATAGTACAGGAACATTAGTTGCAAAAACTTTACTTGCCGGAGGAGCAATTCCGCTTTCGGATGTTGTGGTGAGAATATACGGCGGGTTTGAAGAAAACAGGTTTGTGAATTATTCTATTCTTACCGACATTGACGGTATAACAAAGGCGCTTGTCCTGCCGGCACCAAATGAAAAATATTCGATGGCGCCGTTTGCAAAAGAACTGCCGTATTCGGTATACAACCTTGAATTCTCAAAGGACGGATACTATACCAAAAGAATATTTAATGTTGCGGTATTTGCAAATCAGGAGACAATACAGACAGTTGACATGATACCGCTGCCTGATAACGGTGCGGTTGCTGATTTCCCGAGAAACAATCTATCCGCAACAGTTGAAGAAAATCCATTTTTGGAGGGTTAAATGTTACTTTTTCCGAAGATACCAGAAAATATTACAGTGCACCTTGGGGCACCTGATGCAAACACACAAAATGTTGTTGAAAGTTTTCCGGATTACATAAAAAACGTAGCTTCAAGCGAAATATATCCTACATGGCCGAAGGAAGCAATAAAAGCAAATGTTTATGCGCAGATCTCCGTTGCGCTAAACCGCATATATACCGAGTTTTACAGAAGCATGGGTAAGAATTTTGATATTACATCATCGCCGGCATATGATCAAACCTATATTTATCAGAGAAACATATTCAAAAGTATTTCGGATATTGTGGACGAAATATTTGACGGTTATATAAAGAGGGAGGGTTTTCTTGAACCCTTATTTGCCGGATTTTGCGACGGACTTGAAGTAAATTGTGACGGACTCAGTCAATGGGGCAGCCTCACTCTTGCCGAAGACGGACTGAATCATGTAGAAATACTGAAAAAATATTACGGAAACGACATTGAACTTATCACCGATGTGCCTGTAGAAAACATTGAAGAAAGTGCGCCGAAGGTTCCGCTGAAAGAAGGCGATACAGGAAAAGATGTAGAACTTTTACAGATTAAATTAAACAGAATTTCCGGAAATTTCCCTGGAATTCCGAAAATATTTCCGACCGACGGATTCTTTGATAAATCCACAACCGACGCTGTAAAGAAGTTTCAGGAGGTGTTTGACCTGACTGTTGACGGAATAGTCGGAAGAAGCACATGGTACAGAATTCAGCTTGTTTATAACGGAGTTAAAAAGCTTCACAGCCTTGAATCGGAAGGAATTAAGCTTGATGAAATTTCTACACAGTATCCCGATGAACTCAGTGAAGGAGCTGCCTCCTCAGGTGTAATCGCCCTTCAGTATTATCTGTCTTATATATCTTTGTTTGTACAGACGGTAACGGGTCCGAATGTAGACGGAATATTCGGTCCGGAAACCAAAAACGCTGTTATTTCCTTTCAGAAAACATACGGACTCGAACCTGACGGAATTGTCGACAGAGAGGTATGGAACAGCATCGAGAATATCTATTACAGCCTCATAGCATCGGTTGATATAAAATACAAAGACGGACTTACAATTCCTTTCCCCGGCAGAGTTCTGAGGATTGGAATTGAAGGAGACGATGTGCGTGTGCTTCAGGAGTATCTTAATTTTATATCGAGGTCATATCCGTCTATCGGAACACTCATTGTTGACGGTTCTTACGGTCAAAAAACGGCAAACGCTGTAAGAGAATTCAAGAGATTATTCAATGTTCCCGGAAATCCGGAAAGAGTTTCACCTGAGACTTGGAAAAGAATAACCGATGTGTACGACGATTTATTTAACGGTGCAAGAGCGTTCAGCGGTCAATATCCGGGATATGAAATATCATAAGGAGGCAATGTGTACGAATTAATTGATAAAATCTCTGCTATACGAGAGATTCAAAGTTATTTAAGATATATTTCAGATAAGATAGATGACAGAATTCCTACAATATCAATTGACGGCATTTACGGTGACGAAACAGAAAAAGCCGTGAAGACATATCAAAGATTATACGGTCTTGTTGAGAGCGGTATTGTTAATTTTGAGACTTTTAAATCTTTGTTCGAGTTATCCAATGATTACAGAATTAATCAAAACCGTCAAAAATATATTGTAAATTCAGGCAGTCTTCCTATGAAGTTAAATGATATCAACAGTGACGTCGTAAATTTAAATACTCTTATCAATATGCTGAGAGGATATTATATTGAAATTCCGAGAATTGAAAATACAAGCTTTTATTCAAGACAGACAGAGTCTGCTATAAAAGAGATACAGAAAATTTTCGGTCATAAAGTAAACGGAATTGTAGAAAGAAAACTTTACGAGAGAATTCTTGATGAAATATCCTCGCTTAACAGAGATAACCTTATAAATTTGAGATAATAAACTGCTTAGAACATTTGATATTGGGAATAATTTGATAAATAAAACAAGGAACGAGCAAATTATGAGCAATAGATTTACTGAAAAAGCAGAAAAAGCATTAAACAGAACCGTTGAGGCGGCAGAGTCATTCGGTCACACTTATGTTGGAAGCGAGCATATATTGTTTTGCTTGGCGTCAGAGGCGGATTCTGTTGCCTCAAATATTCTCACAAAGCATGGAGTTAAAGAGCAAAGACTGAAATACTGTATTACAGAGTATTCGGGCGCCGGCACCAAAAGCAGCTTAACACCAAAAGATATGACACCGAGAGCGAGAAATATTCTTGAAAACTCATACAGAGTCTCGGTAAAATACGGTGCGCTGAAAATAGGTACAGAACATATTTTGGCGGCTATTTTGGAAGAAAAAGAGAGTGTCGCATCAAAAATATTAATGTATATGGGCGTTGACATGCTTGCTTTGGGCGACGAAGTAATTACTGTAATGAGAACATCACAAAAGCATTTTGACAATGTTCTCAAAAAAGATACACACGATAGCGCTCTTTCAAAATACGGCAAAAACCTGACGGAACTTGCAAAGAAAAACAAGATTGATCCGTTTATAGGAAGAGAGGCTGAGATAGAGCGCCTCGTGAGAATTTTGAGCCGTAAGACAAAAAACAACCCCTGCCTTGTGGGGGAGGCAGGAGTCGGTAAAACGGCTATTGTAGAAGGCTTGGCGCTGAAAATTGCGAATAAAGATGTACCTTATTCTCTTCTTGATAAAAAAATAATCTCTGTTGACCTGACCTCGATGATTGCAGGAGCAAAATACCGAGGTGACTTTGAAGAAAGAATAAAGAAGCTGATTGGAGAAGCATCTGACAACCCTTCCGTAATACTGTTTATTGATGAAATACACACAATAGTCGGAGCCGGAGCCGCAGAAGGTGCAATAGATGCGGCAAATATTTTAAAGCCAAAGCTTTCACGCTCTGAAATACAAATTATCGGCGCTACAACATATAAAGAATTTCATAAGTATATAGAAAAAGATGATGCGCTTGAAAGAAGATTTCAAAAGCTGATAATCAATGAGCCATCAAAAGAACAAACTTATGAAATTTTACACGGCATAAAAAAGGTATACGAGAAGCACCACAATCTTGATATACCTGATAATATTCTTGAAAAAATCGTGGAACTTTCGGACAGATATATAACAAATCGCAACTTACCGGATAAGGCAATAGATATACTTGACGAGGCATGTTCAAAAGAAAAATTTTTATTTGATATGGAAAATGATAAAATTCTTGATAAAAAAATCAAAAATAACGAATTTTATTATGATGAAGCCGAGTATGAGAGTATGTATTCTTTCGATACAGGAAGTGAGTGCGCTCAGCCGAAGCAAAAAAGAAATATTTTGAATATTAATACCGTGTATTCCGTCTTGAATGAGGCGACGGGGATTCCCGTATCGGGCTTGAAAACATATACCGACCTTAACAGTATAAGAGCAGTTTTAAAGGAAACCGTCATTGGACAAAGCAGCGCAATTGACTCACTCATTAATTCTCTGATAAGAAGCGAGGTGGGGCTTACAAACAAAAACAGACCTAAGGCTGTATTTCTCTTTGTCGGTTCGACAGGAGTCGGAAAAACAGAACTTGCCAAATTGCTTTCAAAAGAATTCTTCAGAAATGATAAATCGCTGATAAAGTTAGATATGTCGGAGTACTCGGAGCCGAATTCGGTAACTAAACTGATAGGTTCCCCTCCGGGATATGTAGGTTTTGAAGAAGGAGGATTTCTCACCGAAGCTGTAAAAAACCAACCCTACTCGGTAGTATTGTTTGACGAGGTGGAAAAGGCGAGCAAAGATGTTTTAAATCTGCTTTTGCAGATTATGGACGAGGGCGTTATAAAAGATTCATACGGAAGACAAACAAGTTTTAAAAACTGTTATATAATTATGACATCAAATGCCATGACAAACAGAAATACAAGCAGAAATTTGGGATTTTTGAGCGAGAATGAACTTAAAAATGAAAAATTGTTGGAATATTTCTCTGCAGAATTTTTAAACCGAATAGATACGACTGTTTTATTTAACGATCTTACAATTGCTGACCTTGAACTTATAGCCAAACAGAAACTCGACGCTTTTGTAAAAAAGATGCAGACTCTTGATGTAGCTGTAAAGTATGATTTTGAAGTAAGTGAGTATATTGCAAAGAAAGCATATACAGAAAAGATGGGTGCAAGAGCAATAAACAGGATTATTCTCAACGAAATAGAAATCCCCCTGTCTATGCAGGTATACACTCATCCGCAGATAAAAGATTTTAAATTACAAACAGCTATGGAAAAAATAGATATAATATTTAATGAAGAACTTTTATCGGAAAAAGAAAAAGCACTGAATTAACAGTGCTATGGGGTGAAATATGGGGCTCGAACCCACGACCTCCAGGGCCACAACCTGGCGCTACTACCAACTGAGCTAATTCCACCGTATATGGCGTGCCTTGAGGGACTCGAACCCCCGACCTACTGCTTAGAAGGCAGTTGCTCTATCCAGCTGAGCTAAAGGCACTTACTGACAACACAATTTATTATAGCAGAACTTTTATTGTTTGTCAATACTTTTTTTCATTTTTTATTCAATAATAAAAAATAAATTTCATAAATTTCATATAATTTATATTTCTGAAACTTTTATAAGTTCAGACAAAAAGACTGAGATAAAATTTATCCCAGTCTTTTTGTGATTTATACTATTTTATCAAATGATTTGCATTCTAAATGTTTAGGTTAAGCGTTTGTGTTATCCTTTATTGTTTCAGCAAAACTTGTTGCAAGTCCTGCCATATTCTGAATGTCCGAAGGAACAATAATTTTTGTCGCCTTTCCGTCTGCAACTTTTTCAAATGTCTCAAGGCTTCTCAGAGAAATAACCTGCTTTGTGGGATTCGCCTCATTAAGCATTTTAATACCTTCGGCTTTAGCCATCTGAATTTTTCTTATAGCTTCCGCATCACCTTCAGCCTCTTTGATTTTTGACTCCTTCAAAGCCTCAGCACGCAAAATTGCCGCTTCCTTTTCAGCTTCAGCTGCGAGAATAGCCTGCTGCTTCTGACCTTCAGCTACAAGGATAGTAGAATTTTTCTCTCCCTCTGCCTTAAGTACCTGTTCGCGGCGCTCACGCTCTGCCTTCATCTGCTTCTCCATCGCATCCTGAATCTCTTTCGGAGGAATAATATTCTTAAGTTCGATACGGGTAACTTTAATTCCCCAAGCATCGGTAGCTTCATCAAGAATCGTGCGCATTTTTGTGTTGATTATATCTCTTGAGGTAAGTGTCTGATCCAAATCAAGCTCACCTATAATGTTTCTGAGAGTTGTAGATGTAAGACTCTCTATTGCAAGAATAGGATTTGCCACACCGTATGTATAAAGTTTGCAGTCTGTTATCTGGAAGAACACAACAGTATCAATCTGCATTGTAACATTATCTCTTGTTATAACCGGCTGAGGCGGAAAATCTGCAACCTGCTCCATAAGAGAAATTTTCTTTGAAACAGATTCAATAAAAGGCAGTTTAAAATGCATACCCGTTGTCCAGGTAGTCTTGTAACTTCCGAGCCTTTCAATAACCTGTGCTGTAGCTTGCGGAACAATCCTGATACAGGAAATTAATATTGCGATAATAATCACCAGCAATACAAGCACAATAATGAGCGGTGCTACACTGCCTGCTAATAATGTAGTAAACATACATTTCTCCTTTTGTTTTTTATTTTAATTTGCTTTTTTACAAATGACTTTAACACCTTCTATTGCGACAATGTTAAGAACTTCCCCTATTTCAAAAACGGAATTCTCATCAACGCCTCTCGCGGACCATATTTGTCCGTTTATTTTAACTTGACCGCATCCGGCATAATTGTCAATTTTTTCTGTAACAACACATCTCTCGCCGATAATTGCGTCAATATTTGTTTTAGTGCTTTGAGCGGGCTTCATTTTTTTTGATAAATAGGTCTTTCCTACAATTATTCCTATAAATGAAATAATTAAAAAAACAAGCACCTGCCATAATAATCTGACTTCAAGATAATCAAGAATGGTTGCGACAATTGCCCCAGGCACAAACCATATTGATATAAGTTGATCTGTCAATACTTCTACTATGATAGCAATAACCAGAATTGCTATCCATGCCCATCCATATGACATACTACACC
>CALWTU010000110.1 GCA_944384515.1 uncultured Clostridia bacterium | reverse complement strand
CATGTTCCGCCAAAACAGTCAAATAGTACTTACCCGTGTCAAAAGAATAATCCTCTTTGAGTATTTTAAAGCCATTTTCGTAAAGATACCTGCGAAGCAGGGCGCACTTTGTCATAGGCTGTAAAATGAGGTGTATGCCCTCTTTTTTCAGGTGCTCTGCCCTCTCGATTATATCGATTATCAGCTCGCCGCCCATGCCGCAAATACTATAATCGTTCGCCCCGAAGGAAGAGAGTCCCTCTGCTCCGTCGGTAAGCACAAAATCAATTTTCGACTCCATATTCCGCTCCGCGGCATTACGCCTTGCAGAGGAAAGGGGTCTTTCATTTATATCCGAACACACGGCTCTTGTTATCACTCCGCCTTCAAGAAGATACAACGGCAGGTAAGCGTGGTCTGTGCCTATATCGCAAAGATACGCCCCCTGCCTTATCATACCAGCCACCGACAAAAGCCTGTTGCCTATTGATTTATTTCTCACGGCTCTCGATAAACTTGTTGAGCTTGTCCACAAGCTCGTTAACATCAGTGCCGTGCACAATGCACGCGTCCTCGATCGACTCGCCTCTTGAATGAGGGCATCCGAGACAGTGCATTCCTATTTCAAAGAAGAACTGTGCCGTTTCAACATCATAATCAAGCACATCGCCTATAATAGAATCTTTTGTTATTTTCATAATCTTTATATTACTTCCTTTGGTAAAAATTTTATTTCCACTACAGTATAGCATATATTTTTTTAAAAATCAATAGTTTTGTAAAACGGAAAAAAATTACCCGTAAATATTTAAAATATATAAAATATTTCATTGCGATTTCGGTTGTATTGTGCTATAATCGTTATATAAGCGTAAACATAATCGTTAAACAATTTAAAGGAGCAGGAAATATGTCAGTTAAAGCAGTTGTTTTCGCCGCAAGAAGATACTATGCGGATGAGAAAAATCTCATGGATATTTACGAAAAGATACGCGCCGCCCTGTCGGCGGATTTTGCCGATATCGAACTGATTACCGAAGCAGGTGAGGCTGAAAGGCTTGAGGGCGGTGACGTGCTTGTCTGCCTGCCTGTCAGCGGTTCTGTACAGCCTAACATTATCGCAGCATGCAAAAAATATTCCTCTGCCATAGTTTATGCGGGATATGTGAGCGGAAACTTTGACGGGGATGTGACACGGACACTGCTGATTAACAACGCCGCACCCTCCTGCGCCGATGTTTACAGCGTGCTGAAAAGAGAGGACAAACCGATATACCTTATAAAGAGCTTATCCGAGCTGAGAAGAAAAGTGAAGGTGCTGAGCGCATATTTCGCTCTTAAGGGCGCAAAGCTCTTGCTTATCGGAGAGGTTGAGCCGTGGGTTATCAGTGCGGACAGAAATCTTGAGGATTTTTACACTAAGATGGGTATCAGTTTTGAAAAAATTCCGCTTAGTGAAATTATAGACGAATACAACGGTATCGGCGAGGGCGAAGTAAACGAATTCTGCAAAATGTGGAAAGAAAAGGCAAAAAAAACCGTTGAGCCGAATGAAAAAGATCTCTTATGCGCATCAAAATTCAATGCCGCGCTTCTCAGACTTATAGAAAAGCACAATGCTCTGGGCTGCGCAATAGCCTGCTTTAAACTTATCGGTGAGATAGGCACAACGGCATGCCTTGCGGCAAGCTACATAAATACATATACAAAATATGTTGTTGCGTGCGAAGGAGATGTTGACTCCGCCGTTACAATGCTCCTGACCAAGGCGCTGACAAACGAGACCGTGTGGATGGCAAACCCCAATCTGCAAAGCGACGAGAGCGTTAATTTCGTGCACTGCTCCGCCCCCGTCAAAGTTAACGGCAAGGAACTGCCGCTTATATTGCGCAGCCACCACGAGAGCGGCGTGGGAGTTAGCACGGAGGTAACACTGCCAACCGAGTATTCTGTAACGGCAATCAGAATTTCAGACAGTCTCACCAAGGCAACGGTACAAAGAGGAGTTGCAAAGAGCGGTTTAGGCGAGCCGAGCTGCCGCACACAGCTGAGGGTTTGCTTTGACGATTACGGAAAATATATTTCAACACTTCTGGGCTGTCATCAGGTATTCTCGTTCGGTGATATAAAAGAAGATATGACAGAGCTTATAAAGCTTTTCGGAATCGAAGTTTTGTAACTTGAGTACACCGTATAATATACAATAGGCGCATCAGGCGTATTCATCTAAAGGCGATCTGGGTTTACCGCACCGAAAAATGCAATCTGCATTTAACCGTATTTTTGCTTAAAGCGATGTTCGTTTAACCGCATCCCCGTGTAAACTTATCCGTGTAAAATAAGAGGTGCACTTACCCCTGTAGCTAAAAATACAACGGTAGTTTTTCGGCATTAAAGCAAAATTCCGAGGGAAAGTATAAAGTATAATGATAATGCCGAACCGCCCCGTGTCAGAAAACATAAAATGCATACTGCCTGAGGCGGATGCGTTTCAAAGACGCATTTTCGGGCAGTATTTTGCCGTCCTATGACTAAAACACGGCTTTAAAACAATTATACCCCGCACCCGTGACGAAAATATGGCTTTAAAACAATTATACCCCACACCCGTGACGAAAATACGGGCTTTGGAACTTAAAAGTTGTTTTATGACAATACGATTATTCTTTTATGACAATACGATTATTCTTTTATGACAATACCATTATTGCAAAAATATAAAACCCCTTACCGTATGCATTACTGCAAGCTTTCGGTAAGGGGATTTTGTTTTGCCGTCCGATCTGAACATTTTACAGACGGAACTCAAAATTTATATTAAATTGTTAAGTTTGATTCAGCGTTTTGCCTCTTGCCCATTATGCAAGTCTTGGGAGCATATCGAGCGTTATCTCGTATTTCTGCGCCTTGCCGTGGATGTATCTGTGGTACTCCTCAAGCTGGAACTGCGCCAATCGGTGAAACTCGCTTCCGCTTGATCCTGCAATATGGGATGTTATGGTACAGTTATCAAGCTTGTAAAGCTCACTCTCGATATTCAGCGGTTCGGGATCGGTAACATCAAGCAGGGCAAACACATCATCCCTCTCCTTAAGATGGCGTATCAGATCATCAGTCACTATCTGCGCACCCCTACCCGTGTTGATTATACTTGAAAACGGAGGCATTGTTTTAAGAAGTTCATAGTTTATAATGCCCTTGGTATGCTCGTTGTCCGCAAGGTGGTTTGAAACGACATTCGACCTTCTGAAAAGCTCCGGGAGCTCAACCTTTCGGACTCCGAGCTCCTCCGCCTTCTCCTCTGACATAAACGGGTCAAAAACAAGAATATTGACATCGTAATTTTTGAGTATGCGTATAACATGCTTGCCTATCATTCCCGCTCCGAGAAGTCCCACGGAGGTAAAATATGTTCCTCTGTAATTTCTGAAATACTTCTTTGATGAGCGGTACTGCTCGGGGGATTTTACATTCTGAAGCTTGAAAAATCCCTTTGCCGCAAGTATAATCTGTGCCGCGGAGTACTCCGCAACAGGTATTCCGTTTGCCTCCCATGAAGAGAAAACTCTGATACCGAGCTTCAAAAACGGCTCGGCAAAATATTTTACGCTTCCTGCGGCGTAAAAAACGCACTCGAGCTTCGGAAGATATTTTTTTATCTCATCTTCCGTAAGTTTCGGCATACTCCATGTCGAAAAAACAAATCTGACATCCGAAAATTTTTCGGGACTGCTTATCAAATCCTCT
Source organism: uncultured Clostridia bacterium (assembly GCA_944384515.1). Lineage (GTDB taxonomy): Bacteria > Bacillota > Clostridia > Oscillospirales > CAG-272 > UBA1740. The sequence goes on along the minus strand of CALWTU010000110.1, from coordinate 1,734 downwards.
TTTGTGTATCTGTTTTTGTCACAAAAGCTGTTCTCACGCAGAAATCTCTCAAATACAAAATCAAAAAATTTCTGACTCTCACACAGTATTATACTCTCCATACTGTACTCCTTAAATACTCTTCAGCGCCGCCGCCTGACCTTTAAGCGATTCTATTCTGCCGTCGGGCATAAATTCGAGCAGCAGAAGTTTTCCCTCTCCGAGTTTTTCAAGATATTTGCGCCATGCGCCGATTCCCTCCTCAAGCGAAACCTGCTTTACATCCTCGTTGTAGTGCATTGTATGCACGTTCACGACATACTCGCAAAGCTTTTCGGCACAGCTGACATTATATTCAAGGTCCCTCTTCTGGTTAGGCTGCCAGTACATCAAAAAGTTTTTTGAATTTATTTTTTGCATAAGTTCAAGTGAACCGCTGACATCGTTTGTCAGTGTGTTGTTATGGCATTCCATGCAAAGAGTCACACCCTCACGCTCTGCAATTTCCGCACACTCACGGCAGAGTGAGTAAAACTCCTCTTTTTGCGCGTCTGTATACTCCTCAAAGTTCTTGTCTCCGCACCACACACGCAAAATATCCGTACCGAGCACCCGTGCGGCTTTAATATACTCATAAAGCTCCTCTGTCGGAGTTGTTCCTATCCTGAAATAAGTGCCGTAGGATGAAATTTTTATACCCTTTTGCTCTGTGAGCTTCACAAGATACTTTAAATTTTCAATGTCATCCTTCGGCGCATGAACGTCGCTGCCCCACTCAATATACTCAAGCCCTGCGTCAACCATTGCCGCTACAATTTCTTCAGGCGTATTTTTTCTGAACGAAACAGAGCATAATCCGTACTTGTAGTTTTTCATATATTTCACCTCGCAAAATAATATCTTGATTTTTCTTGCCGATTCAGAAATCAATAAATATTTTTGTTTTCTCTGTATCCTCTCCACACATTTTCAAAAAAGTCATCATCTAAGGGAAGCTGTCTCACATCACGCCACGAGGCACAAAACTCACCGCCTGAAAGCATAACCTCCTGCACTCTCTTCCTGTTATCCGTATTCTCGGAAGAAAATCTGAAGATTTCCTCAAGTCCCGCGCGCAAATCTCCGTTTTTGTCGTAATAGAGAGATGATCCCCTCGTGTCCGCCGCAACCTTCGAATAGTCGATCATTGCACATAACACCGCAAGCTGGGTGATGAGAATATCTTTGTATTTGTAGTAGAGAAATACATCCTCTTTTGATGCGACTCCCGCATTCTCCGAGAGAGTTTTATAAAGTTCAGCCGTCTCTTTATACATGCTCTCCATTGTCGCCGCGTTGCGTATTGCAGAGGCGCACTCGCTCATCCTCTGCTGAGCCTCACAAATAAGCGGGACAATGTTGTCTTTATTCTTAAGTGCGTTTTCTATATCCGCAGTATGTCTTGCGACAGCCTCTGAAAGTGCGGCACGGTATGCCCCGTCCCCCGCATACTCCCTCTCGCATGCGCCGATATACATGGCGGCGCGCAAAGAGCCTACCTGACCGGCGTTAAGCGCCGAACCCCCGGGACGTGTCACTCCGTGAGTGCCTGCGCACTCGCCTGCGGCAAATAGTCCCGGCAGGGATGTCTGCCACCAAAGATCCACCGCTATACCGCCGTTGTTGTGCTGAGCACAGAGAGCAACCTCAAGGTACTCTTTTCTTATATCAACTCCTTTTGACTCATAGAGGTCAACAGCGGGAGAGTTCATCTTA
>CALWTU010000109.1 GCA_944384515.1 uncultured Clostridia bacterium | reverse complement strand
TTCGCTATCCCTTCTTCTCGCCTACACCTCACGGTGTAAACCTTGGGAGTCGCTTTTGGGTTGGTCGGTAACTACCTCCCAGCGGACTTTCACCACAGAGCATTGATATGCCCGTCATACAGAAAAGCGGTGCGGAATTAAAATTCCACACCGTTTTGGTTCATATTCTTCTGAAACTCTTCGTAAAACTGTTTGAAAAATTCTTCATCAACCAGCATTATCATAAGTATTGAGGCAATGCCGAAAATGAGGCCGAAAATTCCGAGTATAAGTCCGGCTATCGCCATTCCGTCAAAGTAACCGAGCGTCGTTCGGCTTACAATCGACAGCGCAATTGCCGCAACCGCAAACACGCATCCCGCCCACGGAAATACACAACAGCATATTACGCTCAAAATTCCCACAGTCATTGACGCAACAGACCAGCCGAGTGTTTTCGGACGGCCGTTTTTGTTGAGAACCGAGAAGGCATAGTCGTTGTTTTCGTTATTTTCGCCGTTGTCAAAGCCGTTGTTTTCATTGGTGCCGTTTTGATTATTTTGCGTACCGCCGTATCTGTTGTATGACGAGTTGTTGTTCTTGTTATCGTTATCGTTCCAATAGTCTGCCATATTTGCCTCCTCATTAAAATTCATCAAATTTATTCTATCACAATATAAAAGATTTTTCAAGGTGTTATTGAAATTTAAATTTTTCTGTGATATCATTAAAAAAAGGAGATGCTGAAATGGACGGTAGAGCGGGGAAAATCAAGAGAGCAAGAAATATTTTTATATTTGTAAATTGCGGGCTGATACTGTCAGCTCTTGTTTATGCGCTTGTTTTTCACCTTGCGTCCTCAGGGGCGATAGACATTCTGAGTAAGCCATGCTATATTCAAAAAACGCTCGGTATTTACTGTCCCAGTTGCGGCGGCACGAGGGCGGTGTATGCGCTTGTGCAGTTTAAAATTGCCGAGGCGTTTTGGATGTATCCGCCGCTTTTTGCCGCAATTTTTGCCGTGCTGTGCTATGACGCGCGTGTGATGCGAGCGCTTTTGACAAAAAACATCTCATATCTTGAAAATTACAGATATTATATTTTCATCTTGATTCCCATTGCGGTTATACTGAATTTTTTGTTAAATAATGCATTGCTCTTTTTCGGTATAGACAGGCTCGGCGATATTTTATGAGTTTTGCGGTATCTGCAGAGCTCGGTGGCTGTGTCTGTGTCCATGTTTGCGTTTTTCCTGCAAATCTTTTCACATTACTCTCAAAATAAAAAAGCACCGAGCGTCTCGGTGCTTTTTGCAGCTTGCCGAAAGTACGGTGGCGCGTTTTTGAGAACGGAGCCTGCTGTTTAATGTTCATGTATTATAAGCTATGTATAATCAAGTAAACAATACATATTTACGCAACCAAACATAACATAATATGTTATCGTCGGTTGATTGAATTTTCGGATTTTCAATGATATAATGATTTCAGGAGGTATGAAAAAGATGAAACTAAAGAAAAGTAATATCGCTCGCAATTTAACCGCGTTGCGCCATCTGAATAAATACTCGCAGGAAGATGTAGCAGAGCATGTCGGTGTCTCACGTCAGGCAGTGGCAAAATGGGAATCCGGTGAGTCTGTTCCCGACATCCTAAACTGTAGTGCGCTGGCACAGTTATATAATGTAGAGCTCAGTGACCTTGTTTATTACGACAGTGAACAAACCGGGTTAAATGTTCCTCCAAAGGGCAAACACATATTTGGTACAGTCCGTGTAGGCGAACGCGGTCAAATCGTACTGCCAAAGCAGGCCAGAAATATATTTAATATTAAGTCCGGAGATTTATTGGTTGTTTTGGGTGATGAATCGTTAGAGCATCCGGGTATCGCTATAATGAAAGAAGAATATTTTTTAGGCGTAGCAAAGTTATTCAAAACCGCCTTGGATATGCCGGATGTTTCTAATGACAAGGAGGAAAAATAATGGAAAACACACTGTGTGTGCAGAGCCTTTGCAAACGTTATCGCGGTTTTTCGTTGGAGAACGTGAGTTTTGTTCTTGCTCCCAAGCGCATTATGGGATTGATTGGCAAAAATGGGGCAGGAAAGAGCACGACTTTAAAATCTATTCTCAACATGGTGTCTATAGATAGCGGGAGCGTAAAGATTTTTCAAAAGGATTTTTGCCGGTATGAAAAGGAGTGTAAACAGCACATTGGAGTTGTATTTGGAGGGATTGATTTTTACCCGCTGAAGAAGCTTTCAGCCATTACAGCGGTGACCCGAAAGTTTTATACAGACTGGGATCAGGAGCAGTACAGGAAGTATATCAAGTATTTTAATTTAGATGAAGGAAAGAAATTCAAAGAGCTTTCAAACGGCATGAAGGTAAAATATCAACTTGCTCTGGCACTGTCACATCATGCCGGTCTGCTGATTTTAGATGAGCCGACTTCAGGACTTGATCCTGTATCTCGTGAGGAACTGTTGCATATTTTTCGACAGATCGTGAAAAACGAGAATTGCTCTATTTTGTTTTCTACACATATCACTTCCGACTTGGATAAGTGTGCAGATACAATCACATATATTCATAACGGGCGTGTGCTGAAAAGTGCTGACAAAGAGACATTTCTACTATCTTTTGAATATTTAAAAACGCCTGAGGATACAGGGGCGCTCACTCTGGAAGAAATAATGCTGAGGACGGAAAGGAGAGAGTGGTATGATGACGCTGTTGTATAAGGAAATCAGACTTGCTATCCATCCAACCTCGATTGTATTTGCCTTTTTGGGCTGTCTTGTTCTTGTGCCGGCTTATCCCTACAGCGTAATCTTTATGTTTGGTTGCTTGGCACCTTATATCACATTTTTGAATGCCCGTGAGACAAATGACGCTTGGTACACGGCGATTCTTCCGGTGACAAAGAGGGAAAGTGTTTTGGCCAAATGCCTGCTAATTGTTTCCGTTCAGATATTTCAGTTATTATTTTCTGTTCCATTTGCTTTGCTTCGCAATGCTTTTAACATTGAGAACAACCCCGTAGGACTGGATGCAACACTTGCTTGGTACGGTTTTGGTCTAATCGTATATTCCGTGTTTGATTTGGTATTCTTTCCGTCGTTTTATAAGAATGGTTACAAAGCCGGAAAAGCTTTTATATCAGCATCAATACCAATGGCCGTATTAATGGTTGGGCTGGAATCGGTGGCTCAAATACCCGGGTTCGCTTGGTTGGATAGCTGTAAACCGAAAGATTTGATGATGCAGTTGCCTGTTTTCTTTGTGGGAATTATCTGCTATTTGACATTTCTTTCACTTGCGTATCGCATTTCGGTAAAATACTTTGATAGAGTTGACTTATGAATATACTCGGCAAATATATTTTTCGGCGAAAAGGTGACACGGTACCCTGTATCATGTCACACTTTCGCTTTTTTTAAAAACGGCATTCTGTTTTTTAAATATTCGGAAAAGAATGCATAATTTTTAACTTTTCGGGCATCACAGATGTAAGAAATTATTTACAAAACGAGGACTGTATGATAGAGAAAAACGAAGATTACCGTAAACTTATTAAAAAACATCTTCCGCGCTCAACTACAATAAAAAATTCCATTTTTGCTTTTTTGTCAGGCGGTGCACTGTGTTTTATGGGAGAGTGGCTCGCATACTTGTATACAAGGCTCGGTGCCGAGGTCAAGGACAGTTATCTGTATGTCACACTGACTTTTATCGTTGTGGCGTCACTGCTTACGGCATTCGGTGTTTACGACAAGATTGCCAGATACTGCGGTGCAGGTACTCTTCTGCCCGTGTGCGGTTTTTCAAACTCGGTGACCTCATCTGCGCTTGACGGCAGGTTTGAGGGTTATGTGTCGGGCGTGGGTACAAAAATTTTCTCTCTTGCCGGACCCGTAATACTGTATTCCACTCTGTTCGGCACGATTTACGGCGTGATATATTATTTTGTAACACGATAGAGCGGGGAGTTGATTTTTCTCGGCGTATTAATTACAAGTAAAAAGAGAGTATATATATTAAATGCGAAAACTTATAAAATTTCAGAATAAAAATATATCGTTTGTTTCACACGGGGCGGTAGGCGGCTTTGAAGAAGCCGCAGGCCCCCTTGGCGAAAACTTTGACCTTGTCGATAAAACCGACCTTTTCGGCATGAAGAGCTATGAGATGGCAGAGGGTGAGATGGGCAGGCTCTGCGTTAATATTGCGATGACGAAGGCAGGCTTTAAGCCCACCGACATCGACTGTATTTTTGCGGGGGATCTGCAAAACCAGTGTTTCGCCTCATCAAGCGGACTGTACAGCTTCGGCATCCCGTATATCGGTCTTTACTCCGCATGCTCGACAATGACCGAGGCGCTCTTGCTCGGCGCATCTCTTATAGACGGCGGACATATAAAATGCGCCTGCGCCTTGTCCACATCCCATAACAGTGCCGCCGAGAGGCAGTTCCGCACCCCGCTTGAATACGGCGGTCAGCGCCAGCCGTACGCACAGTGGACGGCAACTGCCGCAGGTGCCTTTATATTGGACGGCGAAGGGCAGGGGCGTGTCAGAATAAAAGATGGTATGATAGGCAAAATCGTTGACGGACTTACCACAGACGCCGCCAATATGGGTGCGGCGATGGCACGCTCCGCAATGGATACGATCTATACCTATTTTTCGCTCTCGGATATTTCGCCAACACAGGTAGACCTTATTGTAACGGGAGACCTCGGCTATGTCGGCTCGGAAATGCTGCGTGATATGCTCGGCGAGCAGTTTCCCGCCCTCGTAGGGCGGCATATTGACTGCGGAACTCTGCTTTATGACCGCAGTAAAAAGGATGTGCACGCAGGTGCGTCAGGCTGCGGCTGTTCCGCATCCGTTCTTTCTCTTAAATTTATTCCGCAGCTTGAGCGCGGCGAGCTGAAAAACATCCTGTTTATGTCGACCGGCGCCCTCATGAACCCCACAGGCGTGTTGCAAAAAAATAATATTTTGGGTATAACTCCGCTTGTGCGGCTGAGCAGTGAATAGCCGTGATGTAAATTATTGTTTGCATTTTGCAAAAATGTTGCTTGATCGACCGTTTTGGTTCGTCTTTGTGCTTTTGATTCTTTTCTTTTTGAGCGCCGGCATGTTATTTTTAAATTTTTTCTTTATGCCGCTTTTACTGCCGCCGCCTCTCAGGTGCTCTCTTGCAGCTTAGTTTCGGCGGTCAGTTCGTGTCTCTTTTGCGGATTTCGGGCGGTGGCAACTGAAGCGGTACGGTTTTGACCGTGACGAGACTTTTTATAAAAATCGGAGGCTCATATGTTTACAGGTGAGATGGGTGAAGTATTTTTGCGCTCCCTTTTTGCTTTTCTTTTAGGCGGAGGGCTGTGCGTTATAACTCAGATTTTAATAGATAAAACAAATCTTTCAAGTGCAAAAATTCTGGTGGGTTTTGTTGTGTTCGGCGTCCTGCTCGGAGCACTTAATGTATACGAGTGGCTTTTAGATAATTTCGGCTGCGGTATTACGCTTCCTCTTTGCGGATTCGGCGGTGCGGTTGCCGTCGGAGTGCGTGAGGCGGTCTCGGAGTTCGGCGCTCTCGGAATTATCAAAGGCGCATTTGTCGCCTCGGCGGCGGGCTGTACTGCGGCACTGCTGATGGGATTTCTGATGTCGCTGTTCTTTAAGGCAAAGCCTAAGAGACTTTAATTTTTACAGCGCTTATCGATTTTCATAGGTTCTTTATAACAGAAAAGGGCGGAGCCGTTTGCTTCAAGATAGCATCCGGCGCCGTCCTTTTATATGTGCGATTTTTTCTTTAAACAGCGGCAGTCACTTTTTCTTTTTGAAGCGTATGCCTTTTTCTCAACCGCAAGCCCTCTTTTTCCGAGCTTGTGCGTTTTAAGCTGCGACCGTTACTTTTTGGAGTTAATGCGTTTTTACCGCAAGCCGTCATCTTTTCCGAAACTGCTTTTTTGCCTGAAAATCACAGCTCAAAGGCATATGAAATGGCGCTGAGCACATAGTCGGGTGCGGTCTCGCACCTTAAAATTCTCGGACCGAGGTTTGTCATTTTGCACCCGGCATCCAGTGCCGCCTGTGCCTCCTCGGCGCTGAATCCGCCCTCCGAGCCCACAAAAACTGCGAGCTTTATTCTCTTTGTGCCCAAGCCTCCCGGAGTTGTTTCAGAGAGGGTGTCCGCCGCCTGTGACGGCTCCTTGGTCAAACTCTCCGCTTCTGTCGTCTCGGTTTTGGGTAATACCGTGTTGCTTTCGGAGCCGATATTTTCATGTGTTTTTGGAGTTTTTGTGTCAGATTGCCTCATGCTCTCGCATTCGGACATTTTTTCCTTCAGCGCCTCAAGGTGGTCTTTGAGCGAGACGGTTCCGTCCCCCTCGTAACAAAACAGGGCACAGTCAAAATTTTTCACTGAAGAGAGCGCCTCTTTGAAAGTGCAGGGCGGCATAACTTTCGCGATTTTGCACCGACCGGACTGCATCGCCGCCTCTCTTGCGATTCTGTTAAGCCGCATGAGGTTTTTGTCCGCCTTTTCCGCCTTCGGTCTCTTTATACACCGTGAGGACTCAAACGGCACTATCTCACTCGCTCCGAGTTCAACCGCCTTCTGCGTTACCGTCTCAAGCTTGTCCGCTTTCGGATAAGCCATAAACAGAGTGATCTCGACGGGAGACTCGCTCTTTCCGACAGAGCGGGATATTATCTTACATACGCACTCATCGTCCCTGATTTTTTCAAGCTCGCAAAGATACTCCGTGCCTGTGCTGTCGCATACATATATTCTGTCCCCGACCGCCATTCTCAGCGACCTTGCAATATGGTATGCGTCATCGGCGGTTATACAAATTTGTCCGTCAGTTATATTTTCGTTTTCAAGAAAAAACCTCGGCATTTTTCTCCCTTTCCTGTCTTGGCAGTGTTAATTATTTTTTGGAGCTGTCTTTCTTTATCACAAGCGCAACCCAGTCGTTCTCGGTGTCGCTGTCTATCACTTTATATCCGCATTCGGTGGCGCACTCGATTACCTTGTCCTTGCTCGGCGCAATTATTCCGGAGAGGATGACGGGGGCGGTGTCGGTGATGAGCTCCCCAAGGTCGGGCAGCATCCTGACAATAATGTCCGCAACGATATTGGCAACGCAGATATCGTATTTTCCGACTGTGCGGTCTACATCCCGGAGTAGATCCGAAATTCCGACCTTTATATTCTCAATCCCCTCGTCCGCAATATTCTTGCGTGCGACCTCAACAGCCATCGGGTCGATGTCATATGCATTTGAGAGAGCGGCACCGAGCTTTGACGCGCAGATTGAGAGTATGCCGGATCCCGTGCCGACATCAAGGAGCTTTTCTCCGCCGTGAATATATTTTTGCAGCTGGCGGATAACAAGTCTTGTCGTCTCGTGCGTTCCTGTTCCGAATGCCATGCCGGGGTCCATTTTTACAATTATTTCTCCCTCCTTTGCCGTGTAGCTTTCCCACCTCGGAACAATTGTGATTTTGCCGAGCGGCACGGGCTTATAGTATTTTTTCCAGGACTCCGCCCAGTCCTCCTCGTTTATTCCCTCAACCGAAATTTCGGGAGAAATGCCGATTGCGCCAAACCTCTCGTTTAAAAAGGAGCGGTACTCAGCGAGGCTCCTGTCGGGGGAGAGGAATATCGACACCTTGACAGCGGATCTATCCGCAGTCAGTATCTGCTCGTCTACAAGCTCGCCGTACATTCCCGACAAAGAAAAATCGCTGTAATCCTCAATCATCAGCCCGTTGTCGAGCATGCTCATGATTGATGAAATATCTTCAAGCTCGCTGTTTTTTCCCTTTACTGTAAGTTTAATCCAATTTCCTGCCATTTTGTTTTCCTGTTCTCCTCGATAGCAATATTTTTGTCAAGCTTGATTCTTTCGGTAAGTTCGGTGACAGAGGCGAATTTCTTCTCCTCTCTGATATATCCGAGATAATGAATTATGACCTCTGAGTCATATATATCCTCCGAGAAGCCGATGATGTGAGTTTCGCCATGCAGCCGGCGCACACCGACGGTCGGACAGCGGCCGATGTTGGTAATGCTGTCGTAATACTTTTCGCCGATAAGGCACAGCGTGCGGTAAACCCCCGTTTTGAGCGGCGTTGAATGCAGATCAAAATTTATTGTCGGTATGCCGAGCTTTGCGCCAAGCCCGTACCCGTGTACGATTTTTGCCCGTGTGAAATACGGATATTCAAGCAGTCGGTTTGCCACCTCGACGTCCCCCGCACCGAGTGCGGCTTTAATGCGGGAGGAGGAAATCTTTTCTCCACCGAGCATCTGCTCTTCAACTATGTGACACGGCACCCCGTGTAAACTTAAAGCCTGGCTTAAGCTTTGCGCATTTCCCTCAGCGCCCCTGCCGTATGTGAAGTCATAGCCGACTACCGCATAGCCGCAGTTTAAGTCGCAAAGTAAAGTATTGTTTACAAAATCCTCCGAAAGCACAGACTGTATCTCTGAAAAGTCGCAGATTATAACCTCCTCCACTCCGAATTTTTCAAGCAAAAAGAGCTTGTCGGATGTAGAGTAGAGTATTCCGCTTTGCTTTTTCGGCATATTCTCGGATGAGAAGGTGAAGACGGAAAAGGTCATTTTTTCCGCAAGGCTTATCTCTTTTGCCGCAGCGAGAAGCTTCCTGTGGGCGGCGTGCACTCCGTCAAAAAAGCCGAGCGCCATTACTCTCTTTTTACCGCCGCAGAGCTTTTTTTTCGCCTGTGCCGTGTATTTGATTATCTGCATTTTTACCGCCTCCTCTCCGCTTTCCCGCAAGCGGTTTGCCGTATTTATATACCTCGGTACATTATACTATTTTTTTTTGAAAAAGTCAAATGATTTGTTTTGATAAATTAATATTCTTCGTTCAAAATGCGCTTTGCGTGAGTTTTGCGTTTGGTAATATATACAAATTTTACTTTTAAACAAAGTATAAATTTTATGTTATAAAACCTTAAAATCAATTGACTTATCAGTCATTTTGCTATATAATAATGTGTAGAATATTTATGCGTTTTTATGCTTTTTGTCACCTGACAAATTGATGCGTGACGGCGCATTTTCAATAAATTAAGTACTTTTTTGAGTATTTGGAAAGGCAAGGAATGGACACTCTGGAAAAGGAAGTTAACATTAATATTTCAAAACTCGATGAACAAGAGAATATCCGGGTGGAAAATTCCGTGTCATCTGAGATAACAAATCCGTCTTTGGCAGACGACAATATTCGGCTGACGGAGGGAGTTCCGTCGGGACTTTCGGAAAGTGAAGTAAAAATGCTCACGGCTGAGGGCAAGATCAATGTCAGCACAGAGAGAGTAGGCAAGAGTTATCTCGGGATTATAGGTGAGAATCTTTTCACATACTTTAACCTTGTCTGGGCGATTGTAACGACTCTGCTTCTTTTATGCAACAGTTACTCCAACCTTACATTTTTGCTTGTAATAATCCCGAATCTTCTGATCTCGATAATTCAGGAGATCAAGGCTAAGCGCACTGTTGAGAAGCTCTCGCTCACCACCGAGCCGAAAGCCACGGTTATCCGTGACGGGATACTTGAGGATATCCGAGGCGAGGAAATTGTGCTCGGAGATGTTATGCTGCTTGAGACAGGGCGTCAGATTCTGGCGGATGCGGTCGTTGTGTCAGGTTTTGCGGAGGCTAACGAGAGCTTGCTTACCGGAGAGTCGGACGCAATAAAAAAGCAGGTCGGAGACAAACTTTTGGCAGGAAGTTTCATTGTCGGCGGAAAGGTGTATGCCAAAGTCATCAACGTCGGCCGTGACAACTACATTCACAAGATTGAAAAGGCGGCTAAAAGCTTTACCGCTCCATCCTCAAACCTTTTCCACGACCTTAATAAGCTTATTAAGGTTATAGGCATGTTCCTTGTGCCTATGTCGCTGATTCTTTTATTTTCAAACTGGTTTTCATATAAGGATATTCCCACGGCGATAGTTAAAACCTGCGGTTCGGTTATCGGTATGATTCCTGCGGGAATATACCTGCTTGTAACCCTGACGCTGACTCTTTCGGTTATCAAGCTCAGCAAAAAGCGCACGCTGGTGCAGGATATGTACTCTATAGAGATGCTCGCCTCAGCGGATGTGCTCTGTCTTGACAAGACGGGAACTATCACCGACGGAACCATGACGGTCAATGCGGTAATTCCGCTGGGCGGATATGAGCTTTGCGAGATAGAGAGGATAATGTCACATATCGAGGGCACCGAGGACAGCGTAAACAACACATCTAAAGCGCTCGTCGACAGGTTCGGCAAGGATGTTTCGGTAAAGATTATAAAGAAAATTCCGTTTTCTTCGACGAGAAAATATTCTGCGGTGTCTATTGAGGGGCTGGGTGCGTTCTCTATCGGAGCGCCGCACTTTGTGCCATGTCCCGTATCCGAGGAGCTTGACGGACAGATAAATCAGTATGCCGAGGACGGTCAGCGTGTATTGCTCCTGGTGAGCCACACGGATCTTGATACTCCCGGAGTGCCGATTGCGCTTCTCGCAATAGCGGACAGGATACGCCCCGGCGCAAAAGAGACAATTGACAACTTCCAGAGCCAGGGAGTTACGATAAAGGTTATATCCGGCGACCACGCAAAGACGGTCTCCACCATAGCAGAGAAGGTGGGTATCAGCAATGCGGACAGATATATTTCCTGCGAGAATCTGACGGATGAGGAGCTTATCTCTGCCGCCGAGAAATACACGGTTTTCGGCAGAGTGACGCCGGAGCAGAAAATACTTCTTGTAAAAGCTCTTAAGGTTAACGGCCACACGGTTGCAATGACCGGCGACGGCGTAAACGATACACTCGCACTCAAGGAGTCAAACTGCGCAATAGCGATGGCAGACGGAAGCGAGATGGCGAGAAAGGTGTCGCAGATTGTCCTTATGGACTCGGATTTCTCAACTCTGCCGGATGTTGTAAGGGAGGGCAGGCGCTGCATTAACAACGTCAGAAATTCGTCGGTACTCTTCCTTATGAAGACAATATTTACAATATCCCTGTCTATTATTTCTGTGCTCACCCTGTCGGGATACCCGTTCGACCCAAAGCAGTTTTTGATACTTGAGATGTTTATAATCGGTCTCGCCTCGCTGCTTTTGGCGATTGAGCCGAACAACAAGCGTATAGAGGGCAGTTATCTTGACACGGTTATCGTGCGCAGCTTTCCGAACGCTATGGCGCTCTTGTTGCCGATACTGCTTCTCACGATAATAGAGAAGGTTACATCCACCTATATAACCATAGATGCGAGAAACTCTATTGCCATGGCGCTTGTAACCCTTGTCGGATATATAAACCTTGTTGCACTCTGCTCGCCTATCAACAAATGGCGCGGCACGGTGTGCCTGATAATTGCGGCGCTCATCGGCGTAATTATCCCTGTCTCGATATTTTTCTTAAACGATATGCTTGAGTTCCGTCCTATAGGACAGAATATAGAGCTGTTCATACTCATGCTGGCGGCGAGTATGCTCTTTGCGATAGTCATGCAAATGCTGAGAGGTAAAATTGAGAAATTTATTGAAAAGCGGATTGTTGCGAACCGAGAGCACGAGAGGCAGAAAAAGGAACAGCAGGAGAGAGAAAACAGCAGTGAAATATGATATTTGCCATTTCGGCAAAGCTCGTACTTCGGCATTTTTCAAAAAAGTGCACAGGCGTGTAAAGTTTTACGGGAGTTCGGAAAAATCCGCCTTCACGGGAAAACTTAAATTCCGCCTTCATAAAACTTAATAAAAAACCGCACGCCCCTTTTCGGTCAGACTGAAAAGGGGCGCTTTTTTGCTGTTTTTAAATTTGATTTTTATTTAAGCTCGATTATTTCACTGACAAAGTCGCAATTTTCAAGTTTGTCCTTGCCTCCGACAACGCAGAGAGCAAATTTATCCTTGAGCGAGTCAAGCTCCTCTGCAAGGCGGAGAAGAGCAGATTTGTCGGTATTCAGTATCTCGGTGAGAATTTCGCTGTCACGGTTTTCGCTCCTGCCCGAGAAGTACGCATCTGCGGATTTGAGACCTTTGAGTCTCGGGGTGAGCAGCGGAATTGCGTCTCCGACAGCACCTATAATATACTTGTTTATGTCGGCGTCGGTTGCATCACTGTTTCTGCTGAGAAATTCTCTTATGAATTCGCCCGAGCCGAAATATGTCTTGGTCGATTTTGCCGGGGTTGGGTCACGGAATGAGTAGTAGCCGAGTCCGCCCGCCTCCGTCGCCAAAAATCCTGCTCCGTACGCGCCGCCCTGTACTCGGATTTTGTTCCAGAGGTATTCGTATGAGAGTATCGTCTTGAGCACAAGGTATGAGCCGTCGAATTTTTCGCCGATAAAATCAAGAGTTGAACATGCGCCTGCAAAGCCCACCTGAGCCGGGATTATAAATCCCTCGTTCTTCATTCCGATAGGCTTGATTTTTGACACGGGGGCAACCTTTTTGCCACAGCTTATAAGATTTATGAGCTTTTCGCACATAACCGTGTCAAAGCTTCCGACAACAGAGAGAGTAAGTCTTTCTCTTGTAAAGAGTTTGTTTATCAGCGCGCGGGCGCACTTTTTGAACTGCTCAAGCTTTGCCGCAAAGTTTTCGTCAAACTCCTTTAAGCGCTTATAGAACTCGTATCCCGAGTAATACTCATTTATCGCTCCCGCCGTTGTGATATATGCGTTTGCTCTTCTTATTGCAAACAAGTTTCCTGTGTTTACGGCTGAGTCCTCAAAGCTGAATTTTATCTGTTTTAAAATATTCTGCATGAGGGCGGCGTCATCAAATGATGTCTTGTAGAGCACCTCGGAAATTATGTCGTAGATAACATCGGTCTTGCTCTCAAGCACGCTCACCGACACCGAAACATTGAATTTCGTCTCCCCGCTTTCCGTGCGCAATGTTTTTGCGGAGGCGTAGAATGCACCGAGAGAGCTCTTTATCTTGTTTTTGAGCTCAAGAGATGTGTATTTCTCGGTTCCGAGACTGCCGAGGTATGTCAGAAGCAACTTTAAGTTGAACAGCTCGCTCTCATCAAGGTCGGCGGCGTCAAAGTACATGTCAATATACTTTATACCCTCCGTCGGAATTGGGTGGCTCAGCACCTTGACAGCGCAAAGCTCCTTTATCTCGCAGGGGATTTTCGGGGCGCTGTTTGGTATATCCTCTTTCCTGAGAGTGGGGATTGTGGCAAGTGCCTCTTTTGTGTCGGGCGTCTTTTGCCATCTGTCTATATCCTCGTTCATCTTTTTTATCTCAAGAAGCTCTTTGTCGGTCATCTTCTCCTTGATAAGACGGAGCTTTTCCTTTTCCGCTTTTACTCTCTCTTCTCCGAGAGTTGTGCTCGGATACATTATAAGCTCTGCGCTGTACTCAAAGTTTATGAGGTACTTTTCAAGAAGCTTTTCATAGTAGTCGGTGCTCAGTTTTTCGGTGAGAGAGCCGAAGAGCTTGTTTATCTCAAACGCAGTGATGCTCGGCGCGCCGTACATCGCATAGTCGAAAAATGACATAGCGTAGAGAATTCCCTTGGGCAGTCTGCCGTAGTCGCCCTCCCTGAACCTGAATTCGCTGAAGTTTAATGACGCTGTCAGCATCTGGCGGTCGATTCCTTCTTTTGCAATCTCCTTTAAGGTTTTCTCAAAGAGTGAGCGCAGCTCATCCCAGCGCCCGTCCTTTACATTTCTGAAGTCCGCTCCGATAAACGATCTTTTCATCGACTCGTTGTTGTAAATGTTAAAGTCCTCGCAAAGACCGCTGTCAAGTATCGCCTTTTTGAGCCTTGAGTCGCTTGCCGACGCTATAACATCGAATATAAGTGAGAGTGCAACTGACTCCTCACGCATATCAAAGGAGTTTGAGGGGAAGGCAAGACCCGCGCGGATTTTGTCCTTTTTGTCCTCGCTCGGAGCAAGCTCGTAGAACATCTGCGCCTTGGATGAGGAAATAGGCTTCTGATCCGATATGGGGGCGTCAACCTCTGCCCTCGTGTATTTTTCAAAATATGAGTTTATGAGCTTCAAGATCTCATCAATCTTTACCGAGCCGTCAATGAAAACAACCGAGTTTGAGGGGTGATAATATCTCTTGTGCGCACTGAGAAACTCCTCGTATGTCAGGTCGGTGATATGCTCGGGATTTCCGCCTGAGTCATGGGTGTAGGTCGTGTCGGGGAAGAGCATGCTCTTGAGTTTTTCGCCCATCAGCTCGTCGGGTGAGGAGTATGCTCCTCTCATCTCGTTGAGCACAACGCCCTTTGTCAACAGCTCTCCATCATCTGTGAGCTCATAATGCCATCCCTCCTGGCGGAAGATGTTCTCGCATGAAATAATGGCGGGGTTGAGCACCGCATCAAGATATACATCCGCAAGATTGAGAAAATCCTTATCGTTTCTTGTGGAGACGGGGTAAATTGTCTTGTCGGGATATGTCATTGCGTTGAGGAATGTCTGCAGGGAACTTTTGAGCAGCTCTACAAACGGCTCTTTGACGGGGTATTTTTTTGAGCCGCAGAGTACCGAGTGCTCAAGTATATGGAATACTCCCGTGCTGTCCTCGGGTATGGTCTTGAAGCCTATGGCAAATGTCTTGTTCTCGTCCTCTCTATCAAGATACACAAGCTTTGCACCGCACATGTTATGCTCCATTTCGTATATTGTTGCAGAGATGTCCTCAGCCTCAATGATGTTTTTTACGGTAAAACCGTAAAGGGTGTCTTTTTCTTTCATAAAAGCCGTCCTTTCATCAATCCGGTATAGTATTATTGTATTGTTATCAAAGTTGTTTTATAAGCAGGTTCGAAATTATATTTTTGTAAACTGTTGTTTGCATTTTGTCAGGTGATGTTTTGAAGAATTTCGTTTACCTTCAGCTCCTCTTTAAATCCGAGAGTCTTTTCGGTAAACTCAAGCACCCCGCTCATATATCCCTCGCGGTCGTAGATATAGGATAGACCGTGCGTTGCGTTGTCTACAAGTATAAGCGTTGCCTTGTCGGTCGCCCGTGCTATTTTCTCGCTCATCTCGGGCGGGACGAAGGTATCCGCCTTGCCGTGTATTATGAGTATCGGCACTTTGCTGTGTTTTACAGCCGCAGCGGCGCTCGCCCCCTCGATGTCAAATCTGCCAAAGAGCCTTGCACCGAACCTTATGAGCGGGTAAAAATACCACACGGGTAGCCCCTTTTCCTTTATCATCTTGCAGATTATTTCTTTCGGAGAGCTGAACGGACAGTCGGCGCATATTCCGACAACCTGCCTCGGCAGGTCAAGCTCGGATGCGCAGAGTACTGTTGCGCCGCCCATTGAAATGCCCTTGAGAAGTATTTTCACATCCTCGCCGAACCGCATGACGCAGTAATTTGCAAATGAGAGAACATCGTATCTTTCTTTCACTCCGAAGGTTATCGTGCGCCCCTCACTCCCCCCGTTTGCACGGCTGTCGACAAGCAGTACATTGTGCGAGAGCATCATTGCCTCGGCGGCGCCCCCTGCAAAGTCACGCACCCCCGTGCCCCGGTACCCGTGTACCATTATCTCGACCGGCGCGCCGTCCTTTACATGGTAATACGAGCCGTGCAGCCTGAGGCCGTCAAAAGAGGTGATATATACATCCTCATACGGCACTTTTACAAGATTGTCGATAAGTGCCCTGCATTTTTTCCTGTTTTCCGTCGAGCCGTCAAGAAGCCTGTATATGTCCTTTTCCTTATTGGGGTTTGAGTAAAACACTATAAAATACGTGATAAGTGATGTGAAAAACAGCAGCGCCGAAACTGCCGCCAAAACAGCAACAGTCACATATATATAAGCCGACTGAATACCGAGAGTAAAATTTGTCATTTTAGTAAACCCCTTTTGAGACATCTTTTTTAAATTATAACACCCATAAGAGTAAAAGTCAATAATAACCGCCGCAGAAAAGAAAAACTGCTTTTTTCGGCATAACCTCGGATAATCCTGCACGGGTATAGCTTAAAAAGCAGTTTTTCTTGAATATTTATTTATCAATATGCGGTCAGCATCTTGTCTGTTATTTCAACAGTTACATCCATAGCGGTGCCGTTTCTTGTGATGTTCATCACAACGCTGCTGCCGACTCTTGCGTCGAGCATTGAGTCAACCACATGGTGGAGTCTGTAAACCTCGTGCGTCACACCGTCTATTGTGATTGAGTTGATTA
>CALWTU010000108.1 GCA_944384515.1 uncultured Clostridia bacterium | reverse complement strand
CAAAATCCAAGTATAAAACAAACAGCAAGGCAATAAATATATAATATTTGATTTATTTCTCAGTTCACTCTTTTCGCTTTGAGTTCAAAATAAGAAAAAGCGCCGAGAGAATAACTTTCATAAAATATATTCGAACCGAACAAGCGTACCCTCCAGCCGAAAACAAAAACAACAAAAAAAATAACGAGAAAAAAATCCCCGCGAAACCGGGAAATTCTCATAATAAGCAAAATAAAAAACTTAGCAGCGGTACAGTACTGTTAATGACCGCCTTTTTGAAAAAACAAACAAAATAAAACTGACAAACATTAATTCAAGGAAAAGTTTTTTAACAAATATTTATCTGACTGCTCCCTTGATTTAAAAATTATAATTTGTTTATTGGCTTTATACTTTTCCAACAATTTCAGAATTTCAGGAAGTGATTTATATGGATAGTCACATATCCACTGCTTAAAATCCTGTTCAAATGATGTTTCTATCCATGGCAAATCTTGACGCTTTTTACCTATACGCGACTCTGCACTTTCCAGGCAAATCTGAATCGGAATGTCCAAAAGAAACACTGTATCACATTCTTTCAAACGCATTTCAAGTGTTCTCTTATAATTTCCGTCTATTATCCATTCATCTTTTTGCATCAGATTTTTAAGCTTTTCATCAAATTCTTTTTCCGTAACCGTAGTTTTATCCGGTTTATGCCAAATCATATCCAAATAATAAAGCGGAATATTTGTTTTAGCTGATAACTTTCGTGCAAATGTGCTTTTTCCGCTACCGGGACAACCGATAATTATAATTTTTTTCATAATAAATCACTGCAATATGCCGTTTTAAAACTGAAAACAATTTAAAAAATTACTGTAATGAGCGCACTGCTCTGCATACAAAGTACAGTGCGCTCAACTTTTTTATTTGGTAAATTCTTTATCTGAATTGAAGCAATGCGCAACAATTTTTAAAACAGAAATCAGCCTTTAACCATCTTCTGGATCTCAGCTGCGAAATCCTCTTCTCTCTTCTCAAGACCCTCGCCCTTGTCGTAACGAACATAGCCTGTAACCTTGATAGAGCCGCCGAGAGCCTTAGCAACGCTCTCAACATATTCAGCAACAGTCATAGAATCGTCTTTAACATAGAGCTGGCGAAGCAAGCAGTTGTTCTCATAGAACTTAGAAAGTCTGCCCTCTACTATCTTCTCAAGAACATTGGCGGGCTTGTTAGCCATCTTGGGATCCTGCTGCATCTGTGCTGTGAGAATTCTCTTCTCCTCTTCAAGCACCTCTGCGGGAACAGAAGCCGCATCAAGATACTGAACGGGCATTGCCGCTGTCTGAAGCGCTACGTTCTTTGAGCACTCAACAAACTCAGGCTTGTCAGCAACGTTTGTCTCGAAAGATACAACAACACCTGTTGCGCCAAGACCGTGAATATATGTGGAAACTACGCCCTCAACAATCGCAAAACGACGGATTGAAAGCTTCTCACCGATAGTATAGATCTTCTCAGCGAGAGCATCGGCAACCTTGCCGCCGCCAACAAACTCAGACTGAAGAAGTGCGTCAACATCAGCGGGTTTATTTGCAATTATTGTCTTAAGTATATCCTTTACGAACTCCTGGAAAGTAGAGTTCTTAGCAACAAAGTCTGTCTCGGAGTTAACCTCAACAATTGCGGTAACATTGTCGATTGTCATAACATCAACAAGTCCCTCAGCGGCAATTCTGCTCGCCTTCTTTGCTGTTGCAGCCATTCCCTTCTCACGAAGAATCTTAACCGCAGCCTCAAAATCGCCGTCAGCATCCTTAAGTGCGTTCTTGCAGTCCATCATACCGCAGCCTGTCTGCTTTCTAAGCTCGGCTACATCTTTAGCTGTAAATGCCATATTGAAAATCTCCTTTTAAATTACTCTGAAACAGTTTCTTCGTTAACTTCTTCTACTTCTTCTACTTCTTCTACTGCCTCTTCAGCCTCATCGCCGTTTGACTCAACAACCTCATCAACACCGCCGTGTGCAGCAATTACCGCATCAGCCAATGCGCCTGCAATGAGTTTAACAGCTCTGATAGCGTCATCGTTACCGGGGATGATGTAATCAGCATCGTCAGGATCGCAGTTTGTATCAACGATAGCAACAACAGGAATACCAAGCTTCTTAGCCTCGAGAATTGCAATTCTCTCCTTGCGTGTATCAACAACGAATATTGCGGAAGGAAGAGTTGTCATCTCCTTGATACCGCCGTAAGATCTGTTAAGGTCGTTCATCTCCTTAAGAAGCTTTGCAACCTCTTTCTTGGGAAGAAGATCGAATGTGCCGTCTGCCTGCATCTTCTCAAGATCCTTAAGTCTCTTTATGGACTTACGGATTGTGTTGAAGTTTGTAAGCATTCCGCCCGGCCAACGAACGTTAACGTAGTACATTCCGCATCTCTCTGCCTCTTCCTTGATAGAATCAGCAGCCTGCTTCTTTGTTCCTACGAAAAGAACTGTTCCGTTCTCCTGTGCAACCTCGCTTATAAAGTTATAAGCCTCCTCGAACTTCTTGAGAGTCTTCTGAAGGTCAACGATGTGAATATCGTTTCTCTTTGTGAAGATGTACTCGCTCATCTTAGGGTTCCACTTTTTTGTGGGGTGTCCGAAGTGAACACCTGCCTCAAGCAACTGCTTGATAGAAATATCGAACATAAAATGTTCCTCCTTATGGTTTTTCCGCCATAGCGACATAATACTGCGACTTATAAAGCACCGGCAGCACTCCTACTCGCTATGTGAGATATAATATTTACTGTGTTTTTGCACAGCCACATAATTATATCACAACTCATATTCAGTATCAACATATATTCACAGATTTTTTTAAAATTTACAAAATATTCACACATTTCTCCCTAATCCACACTGTGCCGCCCATCTTTTTGTGAAAAGAACACAAATTTATTTTCCACAAAAAAACATATCTGCTTTTTACTTGCAAATAAACTTAATTTGTGCTAAAATACATAAGATATCACACAAAAAGGAGATTTTATGAAAAATTACTCCAAGGTACTCCTGAGCAGTATTCTGATTCTTTCGGTTGCTCAAATACTTGTCTTTTTGATATACTATATTTCAAACTATTTGTTTTCAAATATTGCTTTATTCTACATTTCTCAGTATTTAAACCTCTTTTTCAGCACTGTAATGCCTGTATTAATAAGCGTTAATCTGCTGTTTTCCTATCTGAAAAAATCAAAAGGCAGAGTTTTCCGAGACGCGGCTTTCTATGCGCTGACAACCTTATTTTACTACCTGCCATACTACTATCTCGATATGTTTTTGGGCGGACTGAGCACCCCTGCGGCAATCACACTGGCACTCCTCATTTCCCTGCTTATTGCTCTGCTCTTCTACTTTGTTTACGTGGTACTCACATTTATTATAATCGGTATTTACAATAAAAAAACAAAGGGTATGTACGGAAAAAGCCTTATAAAAAGTTTAGGAGAGAGAGAGGCATTTGATTTTTCCGAGCCGCTTGCCCTCGGCATTTTTGTCGCTACGGTGCCGGGATTTATCTACAATGTGATTTCAGAACTTATAAATACAGTACGCTTTCTCATAAATTTTGCCGGCACATTCAAGTTTGGGGAGATACTGTACATCATGTTTACTTATTTGTTTATTATTGCAATGCTCTTGATTGTTCCGAAAATCGCATTTTCGGTAAAAAGAATTATTTTGACAAATATCACAGAGTAGTTTTACACTAAAAACCGAAAAAAAAGGGGCTGTCTTGTCGGGACAGCCCCCCCACTTGAAAATGTGAAGATTTAACTTGTTATTATAATTGATTTAAATAAACTAATCTGTCAGCTCGCCCTTGTTGTTTGCCACGCGGGAAGGATTTCTGTATTCGTCGTATT
>CALWTU010000107.1 GCA_944384515.1 uncultured Clostridia bacterium | reverse complement strand
TTATTCTTCATTTTTTGGAATAAAGATGATTTATTTTCACTCAAAAAAACGCAAAAAAGTATGCAAAAAACAAAAAAATGCACTTTTTGCTCCGAAAAGCGATAAAAAGTGCGCAAAAGCCATAACGGAATGATGCTTTTATATATTTTCTTACATTCTTTAACTTATTTTGTATTCATGTATATATACGATTATGTATATATAAGTTTACATTTATATACTATTATACTATACATATCTATAATAATTTTATTTTGTATTAATATAAGCCGGGGGAAATGTTTATCGGATATATGAAAAAGGACCGCCTTTTCAGACGGCCCTTTATGTTTGCAATCAAGTTATATTTTCTTTGGATGTTTATTATTTATTTGTCCGATTATCTCAGTCGGCAGTTGTCTTATAGTTGTATGCCGCAACTGAGTAAGCATAAGCCGCTCTCGCAACACTCAAGAACTTCTGCTCTTCTTCTGTAAGAGACTCACTGTTTGCCTCCAAGGCAGAAATATATGAGCCGAGGTTATATACACCGGTAACAACGGTATCACCGTTTGTATATTTTACGGTGAAATCATTTCTGAAGAAGTACATGTATATTGACCTGGATGAGTTATAGTAAAGATTGTTCGAATCCGGTTCAAGCGTAATATATTCATCTTTTCCGCTGAAGGAATTGTAGTATGAATAACTAAGTGTTGCGTCGCTGACAGCACTCTCCTCAAGTTCAAATACAAATACCGGCAAAGAACCGTCAAGTTTCAAACTTGAGCTCTTAACATATCCCTTGAGAGCCTCAAGATCCATTCTTGCCGCATCCGCTGCTATCATGGCGTCCAGCTCCTCAGAATACATATCCGACAGATATTCTTCGTATGTGCTGAGCAGAACATCATAAGGCTCATAAGTCCTATTCAGAGCTTTAATAACCTCGTTGCAGTATCTTACAGCTTCTATAATAAGCTTCTTCGCTATATCGCTCTGAGTTTCATCCTCAAGAACAAGAGTGAAGTACTCGGGAAGTGAGAATCTGTAGTTTGAGAATATTTCTTTACCTTCATATGTAAAAGATATTCTGAGCACCCTATCATTTACATGGTCAGGGTTAGGATAATCAATTACGCGTTTATATGCTTTGCCGTCTATAGTTACATCACTGATGTATCTGTCGGCTATTGCGTTGCCGTTTTCAGAGATTGTGAAATCAGTAATACCCAGCTCGGCAAGCTTGGCCTCGTCATACGGAATATATACCTGACGGACAAATTTATTATATGTGCCGACATTCATCTTAAAGCCTGTTACATTTACGGTCGGTGTTTCCATTACGGGTTTAACCTTATATGTTCCGCCTGCCTCGATAGTGATACCGGTAAGATCCCACTTTGTAAAGCCGAGACCGATATAGGGATTGCCCTCTATTGCTATGGGTGTGATGTTATCCGGAACATAAGTAAGCTCTGTTGATCCGGCAACAACCTTGCCCGTGTGGATAATTTTTACACCGTCAGAATCAAGATACTCGATTGTAGCAAGTCCCGCTGTCTCGTCAATAACCTGTGTGCCGATAGTATATGTGCTGTTATCAACCAAAATATCGAAAGATGAAGGATCAAACTTCTGCTCAACATACACAAACTTGTTGTATGTCCAGTTAGGAGTAATCTCTTCAGCAAGAGATATAAGGCTTGCTCCGTCTGCCACTTTGTAATTTATAGGCATTTCACTGCCTTCCATAATCTTTGTGCCGAGTCCGAAGGTTACAACACCTTTGTCTGATTTGGGATCATGAGTTTTGTTGTCGGAATATTTACCGCCGGTGATGCCCATATCCGAGACAATTGTACAGCCTGTGAATGTAGCCGTTGAACCTTCATAGAGTTCTGCAATAACGCGTCCGGTGGGAGCAATTATATTTGTGTTTTCAACAATAAAATCAACCTGTGACCAACGGCGTGCGTCTGTTGAGAAGATTCCACTCTTGGGTGAACAGAGATTTGCATTCTTTATATTAACGATAGCATATGTACGCATTGCGAACATAGCGTAAGATGTCTGAAGAGATCTTACAAATGTACCGCCGTCAATATTGAGAACAACATCCTCAAATCCCTCAGGTTTGGGAGTTGTATAACCCTGATCTGGTTTCCAGTTGTTTGAAACACCGCTTGCTTCAAGGAAAATACCGCCGTAGAATGAGAGGTTGTCGCCTGAATAGTCGCTGTTAGCGGCTTTACCTACATTAAGAGTAATGTTCTGTCCGTTAATGCCTGAAACTGTCTGGAATATTGCCGCACCCTGTACAGAGCCGCCCTTATCCCACATAGAAGAAAAGATTGTTCCGCCCTCTCTTGAAGAGTAGAGGTTAAATACAGTATTTTTGTTAAGCACAAACGCGCTTGACTGAAGGTCCCACTGGCTTCCTGTACAAGTCTTTGAAAATCTGTATCCGTTAAGGTCAAGTGAAATTGTCTTGTCGGCAACTATATTCACATTCTTGTCGCCCATCTCAATATCAGAGCCGAGAATTACTGTTGCACCGCTCGGAGCATTTGCCATAGAAACCGCAAATGTCGCAGCATCAAGATATACCTCATATCCGCCGCCGGGTATAATGATATCCCCTGCAGCATCCTTAATTATATACTTGAACTCAACTGCCTCAAAGGAAGCATATACAAAAAGTCCGCCGTTTGCAATATCATCCTCTGTAACCGCACCTACAGGCGATCCGTCCTCACGAACCCATCCTGTATGCACAAGATAGCTTGTTTCGGAACCGGGAACAGCTGTTATTGGAATTGTCTCACCGCCGTATACCGGAACATTTCCAAGTGCAAATGTGCCCTCAAATAGAACCTCTGTTCCGTCCTTATCATAGAAAATTACCTGGCAAAGCTCAGAAGCCAAAGGTTTCTGTACCGAATAAAGTCCGGGCGAAAGCATATCTTCCGATACGGTATAAGTAACATCCGACGCAATGGTGAATGTATACTTGTTCTCCTGTGTATCAATCTGGAATGCTTCTACAGTAGGTCTGATATTCTCAACGTTCTGATTGAGCTTAAGAGTTGCATTCTCTGTCAGCGCATTTACAGCAGCGTCAACGAAGAAGAAGGACTGTGTGCTTCCGTCTGTATGCTCAACGGTTGCTACAGGAGCATTAGGTGTCTGATAGATATAGTCCTTAGAGAATACTACATCGCTGTAACTGTTGATAGGCTTTGTCGGATCAGCTTTTATACCTGCAAGTTCTCCGTCATAGTCCTTTGCATAGTAGTTTATCGAAATGTTGTCAAAGCAATATGAAAATGCGGTGGGTGTAGTGTAATTGCTACCATTCTTTGATACTATATAGTTTGTTCTGATCTGGTCAAGTCCGAGAGATTCAATCTTTCCGTCCTTATAGTTTGCGGGATTGTCGGTATCGGTCTTTATAACTCCCTCACAGGTTACAAAATAATTTCCGTCAACATAAATATATATCTTGGTGTTTGAGAAATTATATGTTCCGTCCTCATTCTGAGAATTGTCTATTGCAATGACATAAGTTATATGGTTCCACACTCCAACCTCCGGGCTGAGAGGATAGGTTTTGTTTGTGGAATTGTGCTTAAGTACCCACTGACCGTCAATATAATTTACCGTTAACTGCGACTTGTAGGCGTCCTGAACCTGCAGAAGGCTTCCGTCAGCTTTTGACATTCTTGCAAAAAGTGTGAATGCCATACCTTCAGCATACGCAAGCTTGCCTGTGTTTTCATCCGTTATAGTCTTACCGTCAGAAGATAAGTATGCATCGGATGAAAAATCAAAATCGAGAGTTACAAAGTCATGGTTGTACATACCATACTTAAGTGCAACAGTATCCGAACCGTAGTTGTACGCAACTCTGGGGCTTGTACGCTTCGTTCCATCGCCGAGAAAGATTGCCGAGTATGGATTCACTGCCTGATTCCATATGTCGTCGGCACCTGCACGGCGCATCTGTGCGTATGCGTTGCCTGCGGCGTCAGTCGCCTTGCCCATAGCAATAAATGTACCGCCACCTGATGCGGGCCAGTTACCGTTCTCGAACAAATTATATCCGCTGATTTTTGTCCTTCCAAGTTATCCATATTTGTGGAGCTTGCGGCTGAGTGCCAAATAGGATCTGATCCGTCATATGAACCGCTTGTTATTCCTGCGCCGTTTGGCACAAGGTTAGTTGTTCTTCTTTCCTCTGTATTGCCTGCCTCTGCATAAACGCTGACAACAATTAAGCTGACTGCCAACGCCAAAATCACAAGCAAGGCAATAATTTTTGAATGCTTTTTCATGCTTTTCTCCTTTCGGTTTTTTATTTATGAAGTATAAAACTTTATTCTATTTTAGCGTTTTTTATGCATTGTGTCAATACTTTTTATAATTTACAATATTTTTTCTGCTTATTGCACAAAAATTAATGGAAATTTTATGAATTTGTAACATTTAAAAATGACGACAAGCCGTATTTTTGGCACTTTATTATTTTTTTATATCTATGCTCGAAAATTTATTTTAACAAAAAAGTCAAGCCGAAATGCGTTCAGCACTCGGCTTGACCTATGTTGCAATCAAGTTATACTTTATTTTTTGTTTAATTAAGATTTAAATTTGTTTTTTGCCTCAGTCTGCAGTTGTCTTATAGTTGTATGCCGCAACTGAGTATGCGTAAGCCGCTCTCGCAACCTTTACAAGCTGCTCTTGTTCTGCGCTCAAGCCCTCGAGAGCCTCCATTGCAGAAATATAAGAGCCGAGGTTATATACACCGGTAACAACGGTATCACCGTTTGTATATTTAACGGTAAAGTCATTTCTGAAGAAATAGATCAGAACAGAATTATATGAGTTATAATACATATTTCCTTCGTACGCGTTGAGTTTACTGTTAAAGTCTTCTCCGGTAAACAAATTCTTATATGAATATGAAACCTCTGCACCGCTTGCCGCTGCATCAGCAACTTTAAATGCAAATACGGGAACCGCTCCGTCAAGCTTCACCTGACAGCTCTCTATGTATGCCGAAAGTGCCGTGATGTCCATTCTCGCTGCATCTGCATCAATCATCGCATTCATATCTTCAGAATACATGTCGGAAAGATAGCTTCCGTATGCGGCGATAAGAGCGTCATATTCAGCATATGTCTTGTTCGTCGTTGCGGAAATTACCTCATTGCAGTATCTTACTGCCTCGATAATAAGGCTCTTTGCCACATCGCTCTGAGTTTCATCCTCAAGAACAAGAGTGAAGTACTCGGGAAGTGAGAACTCATAGTTCGCGGAAATCTTTTTGCCTTCATATGTAAATGAAATTGTGAGAACTCTTGCACTTGTACGGTCTGCTGTAGGATAATCAATTACGCGCTTATATGCTTTTCCGTCTATAGTTACATCACTGATGTATTTGTCAGCATCTATTGCGTTGCCGTTTTCAGAGATTGTGAAATCTGTAATACCGAGCTCGGCAAGCTTTGCCTCGTCATACGGAATATATACCTGGCGGACAAATTTATTATATGTACCGACATTCATCTTAAAGCCTGTTACATTTACGGCCGGGCTCTCCATTACGGGTTTAACCTGATATGTTCCGCCTGCCTCAATAGTGATACCGGTAAGATCCCACTTTGTAAAGCCGAGACCGATATAGGGGTTACCCTCTATTGCTATAGGAGTAATATTGCTCGGAACATAATCAAGCTCCGTTGTTCCCGCAACAACCTTGCCCGTGTGAATAACGGTTACACCGTCAGAATCAAGATACTCGATTGTAGCAAGTCCGGATGTATCGTCAACTACCTGTGTTGCTATAACATATGTGCTGTTATCAACCAAAATATCGAAAGATGAAGGATCTATCACCTGATCTGCATACTTGAATACGTTGTATGTCCAGTTAGGAGTAATCTGCTCAGCAAGAGATATAAGGCTTGCTCCGTCTGCCACTTTGTAATTTATAGGCATTGCACTGCCTTCCATAATCTTTGTGCCGAGGCCGAAGGTTACAACACCGAGATTTGATTTGGGATCAGGTGTCCTATTATCCGTATAGTTACCGACGCTGATGCCCATATCCGAGACAATTGTACAGCCTGTGAATGTAGCTGTTGAACCCTCATAAAGCTCTGAAATAGCGCATTCGTTAGGAGCAATTATATTTGTATTTTCTACAATGAAGTCAACCTGCGACCAGTAACGAGCGTCTGTTGAGAATATGCCTCTTTTTGGCGAATACAGATTTGCATTCTTAATGTTGACAGTTGCATATGTACGAACTGCGAACATAGCGTAAGATGTCTGAAGAGATCTTACAAATGTACCGCCGTCGATGTTAACAATAACATCCTTAAATTCCTCAGGTTTAGCCACTGTATATCCCTTATCGGCTTCCCACTTATTCGCAACACCCTGCGATTCAAGGAAAATACCGCCGTAGAATGAGAGGTTGTCGCCTGAGTAGTCGCTGTTAGCGGCACCGCCTACATTAAGTGTAATATTCTGTCCGTTTGTTCCGCTGTCAGTCTGGAAGAGACCGGGACCCTGAATTGTGCTTGAATCCAATACGGAACTGAAAATCACACCGCCCTCTTTTGAAGAGTAGAGGTTGAATACAGTATCCTTTGCAAGTTTAAAATGGTATGTACTCCACTGGCTTCCGACACAGCTCTTTGTGAGTCTGTAACCGTTAAGGTCAAGAGATATTGTCTTGCCTGCCGCAATATATACCTTACTATCTCCCATATCAATATTGGTTCCGAGTACTACTGTTGAGCCGCTCGGAGCATTTGCCATAGTACCGGCAAACGTTGTCTCGTCAAGGTATACTTCATATCCTGCCGCAGGAGTAATGAGATCACCGTTTATATCCTTGAGAAGATACTTGAATTCAAGTGTCTCAAAGGAAGCATATACAACAAGTCCGCCGTTATCAATATCTGCCTGTGTAACAGCGCCCATAGGCGTTACACCGTCTTCAAGAACCCATCCTGCATGAACAAGATAGCTTGTTTCGGAACCGGGCACTGCTGTCATCGGTATTGGAGCACCGCCGTATACAGGAATGTTTCCGAGTGCAAATGTACCCTCAAAGAGAACCTCTGATCCATCCTTGTCATAGAATAATACCTGACAAAGCTCACCGGCATCGGGCTTTCTTACTGAGTACAAACCTTCAACCAACGCATTTTCGGATACCGTGTAGAAAGAATCTCCGGAAAGCGTGAATGTGTACTTGTTTTCCTGTGTATCAATCTGGAAAGTATTTACTGTGGGTTTAAGATTTTCGACATTTCGGTTAAGCGTGAGTGTCGCGTTCTCTGTCAGCGCATTTACAGCTGCGTCAACGAAGAAGAATGACTGTTTGCTTCCGTCTGTATGCTCAACGGTTGCTACAGGAACATTAGGCGTCTGATAGATATAGTCCTTAGAGAATACTACATCGCTGTAACTGTAAATAGGCTTTGTCGGATCAGCCGCTATACCTGCAAGTTCTCCGTCATAGTCCTTTGCATAGTAGTTTATCGAGTAGTTATCTACTCCGTATGAGAAAGCCGTAGGTGTATTGAACTCTTTTCCGGTGTTGGATGTTGTAAAGTTGATTCTCACCTGGTCAAGTCCGAGAGATTCAACCTTTCCGTCCTTATAGTTTGCGGGATTGTCGGCATCGGTCTTTATAACTCCCTCACAGGTTACAAAATAATTTCCGTCAACATAAATATATATCTTGGTGTTTGAGAAATTGTATGTACCGTCACCGTTTTTAGAGTTGTCTATAGCTATAACATATGTGATGTGGTTCCATACACCGACCTCATTACTGAGAGGATATGTTTTGCCTGAAGCGTCATGCTTTAAGTACCATACTCCGTCAACAAATGTTACAGTAAGTTTGCTCTGATATCCGTCCTGAACCTGGGATGACGCTGATGACGGTGTAGCCATTCTTGCAAAAAGCTGGAACATCATACCTTCTGCATATGCGAGTTTACCGGTATTCTCATCGGTAAGAAGACCGTCCTCTGTAAGGTATGCATCCGAAGAAATATCGAAATCCATTGTAACAAAGTCATGGTTATACATGCCGTACTTAAGTGCATCGGTATCGCAGTTATAGTTGTAAGCGTGTCTCCAGCTGGAGCCCTTGGTTGTATCTCCGAGGAACAAACCTATATACGGAGCTCTGCTCATAGAGTTTGTCCAAGGTGATGTATCGGGACGTCTGTGCTGAGCATAAGCATTGCCGGATGCGTCTATTACCTTGTCTACATTTACAAAGGTAGTCTTGCCGTCATCCGCGAAATTTCCAAACTCAAAAAGCTGAATTCCGTTAATATTCCGTCCTGACAAATTGTCCATATCGCTGGAACTTGCAGTCAAGTACCAGATTTTGTCTGAGCCGTCGTATGCGGCACTTGTTTTTCCTGCGCCGTTTGGCACAAGATTGGTTGTTCTCTTTGCCTCAACCTCACCGTTCTGTGCAAAAGCGCTTACAGCAAGTACGCTGACAGCTAACGCGAGAAGTAAAAGCAAGGAAACAATTTTCAAATGTTTTTTCATTTTTTCTCCTTCCGAGCTAAAAATTAAGGTTAAAATTGCTTAAAGTGTTTATACTCAAAGCTTTAATCCTTTATTATATTTTAAATCTTTTATATAAAAATGTCAATAATAATTCTCCTTGCAAGTTCATTTTCTACTTTTTT
Organism: uncultured Clostridia bacterium; assembly: GCA_944384515.1. Taxonomy (GTDB): domain Bacteria; phylum Bacillota; class Clostridia; order Oscillospirales; family CAG-272; genus UBA1740. The sequence goes on along the minus strand of CALWTU010000107.1, from coordinate 39,281 downwards.
TATAAATTGAGCAAGTCTCTTTAGTGCATTGTTTACTAAACGCCGCGTGAGAAACCGGGATCAGACACGCAAATATTTAAAAAGCGAGGAGAAAATTCAGTGAAATTTCAAAAAATGCCTCAAAACTCCTCTCAAAAAAAGACAGCCCGTTTCAAGACAGGCTGCCTCTCTTTTGACTTTGGTACGGATTTAAAAACCGATACGAAAATCAACCTTCAAACTTATAAACTTTGTAGTTGTCTATCATTATGTCTCCGCTACCGCTGTTCTTATACTGGAAAACTCTCGTCTTTATTGTGTCATATTGAGAGATATCCGGAATTTTGGAATCAGTTGTAAGCGTCGCTCCGCTGACAGCAAGCTGTCCGTCGATGTATATATCCTTTGTATTTGTCGTCATATGGCAAACTACCTTAATATTCGTCCACTCAAAATCATATCTGCGCAGAATCGCTATTCCGTCAGTTTCGGGCGTGCTCGGATTTGCGTCAACCTTCTTGCCGTTAAGGGCGTTGTAAATTACCACATTGCCGCTTGAATCCGCCCCGGCACAAAGGAGCGGTATTGTAGTGTTTGCCGAAGAAACAAGCTTGAGAACGTCTCCGCTCGCAAGTCCGCCGTCGTTTATCGCAAAGTCCGCCTCTACCACAAAGTCGGTATTCGGATCAATATTATGTTTTATATCAATGTAATTTCCCTTGCCGCCCTCTGTATACGACATCTTTATAAATCTGTCAAGAGCTCCCGCGTCTTTTGCAACAACGGAAATGCCCGCAAGCTCATCAAGCGGACGGAAGTTGAGCTTGCCGTATGTTCCGCTATTGTAAACTCCGAGATCAAGTCCGTTGAAGTCATTTTTATAGATATACTCATTCGTATCGCCTGGGTCACCTGGGTCGGTCTCACCGGGCTCTGTTCTGTAGCTGTCAAGATTTTCATCAAACTCAAAAACGCCGCCCGTTGTCAGCCTGTAATACTCCGCAAAATAACGGTATCCGAACACTCTGTAGCTCGCTCCGTCAAAATGGGTAACATCATCGGGGAGCATGGTTACAAGTCCCTCGGATGAAGCAATGCCATAATTCGGGTAACGCTCGGCGAGTTTGTCAAGCTCGCTTCTGTGGTACTCCCATTTCTTTGTTCTGCCAAGCTCGCCTGTGATAATAACTATCTTGTCTCTGTCAAGCCCGAGATCCTCAATAAAGCTGTCAAACATGCTCTTGCAAAGCTCTGCGTAGTCGGGATTTGCGGTATCTCCCTCTCCCTGGTGCCAGAGAATCGCCACAATCTCTGAAGTTTTCTGAGCCTCAAGCGCCATTTCAAGCGCACGGTTATAATAAGTCTCTCCCTTCTGCCACTCTGAGACCCTTGTTCCTCCGTATGCACCGGGTATAAGTCCCACCTCTGTGTCGAAGCTGTCGACAAATCCCTTTGCAAAGCTTGCACCGAGACCTGCGCCTGCGGCAGTCTTGTCATAGTGGATAGGCTCTACCATCTTGGTCCAGCCTTCGGGGCGCCACATAAATATTCTGTCGTCGTCAATCTTAGTTACATAATAAAGATCTCCGCGTCCTGCCATATTGGACTGACCTATAAGAAGAACGGATGGCATTTTATATGGCTCTGCGGTATCCTCGCCCCCGCCTTGAGATGTTTTATATTCATATGATTTTAAAGAATTTGCGTACATAGCTAAAAGCGCATTTATCCAGCTTGCGTCTGCCTCCGTCATATTTTCACTCATTCCCTGCAAATACGAAATGTATCCGCCAAGGTTATATACTCCGCTTTCACTCACGGAGCCGTCCGTATATGTAATCACAAAATCCTCAGTCAAACAGTAAAGAGGAATAAGATCGGATATAATCTGCCATGTACCCGAGGGCTGCATTGCTCCGGAAGCTGTGGAAGATGAATCTTTTTTATAAGAATAACTCAGCACGCCCCCTGCTGTCTCTTTCAGAACGAAAGCAAATGTCGGAACCTCTCCGTCAAGCTTTACAGCGCTCTTTTCCACATATTCGGAAAGCGCCGAAATATCAATTCTTGACTCATCCTCTTTAAGTCTGTCCTTAAATGCCGCGCTCTCGGTATCCGTCAAAAGGTCGCCGTACTCGGACAGCAATGTATTGTATGACGGATATCCGTCGGGATATATGTAAGCACCGCTCTCATCCGTCAGATTTTTTATTACCTCGTTTGAGAAATTTACCGTATGTATAATAAGCGATTTGCCGATCTCGCTGACATTTTCCCCGCTCATAACGAGCTCAAAGTACCTTCCCGTGTCAAAAGAAACGCTCTCGCTCATAACTTTTTGTGACACCGTAAAGGTTATTTCATATGTCTTTGAGATACTGCTGCTCACCGCAAACTGATCCTTGAGAACAACATATTTCTTTCCGCCTATTAAAACCTTGTCCTGTTTGCTGAGATCTATCTCGCCCAAGGAAGTATCTTTTATCGAGAAGTCCTCGATTCCAAGCTTGCTGAACAGCGCAAGGTCATAAGGAATATAAACGTTGCGCACGAATTTGTTGTAGGTCGTAAGATTCATCTTGGTGCCGACCGTCTTGATTTCGGGTGTCTGCATCAAAGGACGGATATAATATTCCTCTCCCCCGGCAAGTGGCTCACCGTTATAGTCCCAGCCCGAAAATTTGAGTACATACCAACTGTTCTCGGCGCTCTCAAAATCGGTTATGTTCTCAGGCTGATACTCAAGTTTTGTTGTACCCGCAGGCACACTCTCGGTATAGAGCACGGTCTCGTTATCCGAATCAAGATAATGTACAACCGCCTCTGTTTCGGACAATTCCGTGCCTCCCTCTGCCGTGTCCGCCGCAAAAGAACAAGCGCACAGCATAACCGCAAAAATAACGGCAAAAGCAAGTCCTGTCAGTAAACTTTTTCCCCTTTTCATAACGTCCCCCTTTTTCTTCAAGCAATTTTTGTTAAATGCATTAAATGTCTCCGATCGGCACCGCAAATTTTTTGTCGTGCGCCAACAGGAAAACTAAAACAACCATTTTGATTATATAACTTCCACGCGTTATTGTCAACCGCAAATAGAACGGTTTGAGGCTATTTATTAAAAAACAAAAAATATATACCAAATTTTCTGTTAAAAGTTTATATAATATGCTGTGTCCGCTGTATTAGTTAAAGTAATAACTCATGCTTGCGCGCACCAAAACAATCCTCTCATATGCCCCGCCGAGATTTGGCGCGCAAATTAGTATAAATTTTTCAGCAGCCCCGTCACAAGGCGGAGTGACTTTTTGATGGAAATTTTAAAAAATTTTCAGCAAAAGTCAATCGTTAAGAGGAGCGGTTTTCACCACTCCTCTTCTTGTAAAATTAAAGCACAATTTACAAGTGCATATGCTATACCCCACTATTCATCCTGAGCTGTCAGGTAGAGCTTGTAGTTATCTATCATAAGCTCTGCTGTCTTGCTTGATGAGTTGTACTGGAACACTCTGTCTTTAATCGGAGCAAATGACGCAGTATCAACATCCGCTATCTTGAGTCCGCTTGCCATAAGTTCTCCGTCAACATAAATATCCTTTGTATTTTCAGTCATGTTGCAAACAACCTTGATATTCGCCCACTCGTTAAAGTCGTAGCGGTGAAGTATTGCGACAGGCTCAATTGCCGGCGTGGAGGTATCTATGTCAGCCTTTTTATTGTTAAATGCGTTGTATACAAGCACATTGCCGTTTGAGTCAACATCAATAAAGAGCATACTTATCACCGTGTTTGCGGAGTCTATGAATTTAAAGAGAGTTCCGGTCGGCAAGCTGCCCTCGCTTATCGCAAAATCGGCTTCAACCGTGAAGTTTGTGCCTGCCTCTATACTGGTTAACACCTCAAAGAAGTTGCCGACACCGCCCTCCCAGAAAGCAATGTTTATAAACCTGTCAAGCCCCGCAAGATCCTTTGCCATTGCAGTAATCGACGCCAGGTCGCCTGTCGGTTTAAAGTTCATGTCTCCGGTAATACCATAGTAGTTTTTACCTACTTCAAGGTCGTTGAAATCCACTTTGTTAAGATACTCGTTTGTGTCCCCGTCCCCATCGTCTGAAGAAGTCAAGTAAAGTTTGTAGTTGTCTATCATAAGCTCTGCTGTCTTACTTGACGAATAGTACTGGAACACTCTGTTTTTAACTGTGGCAAATGTTGCCGTGTCAATATCCGCTATCTTTAGACCGCCTGCCATAAGTTTGCCGTCAACATAGATGTCCTTTGTATTTTCAGTCATGTTGCAAACAACCTTGATATTCGACCACTCGTTAAAGTCGTAGCGGTGAAGTATTGCGACAGGCTCAATTGCCGGCGTGGAGGTATCTATGTCAGCCTTTTGATTGTTAAATGCGTTGTATACAAGCACGTTGCCGTTTGAGTCCACATCGATAAAGAGCAGACTTATCACCGTGTTTGCGGAGTCTATGAATTTAAAGAGAGTTCCGGTCGGCAAGCTGCCCTCACTTATCGCAAAATCGGCTTCAACCGTGAAGTTTGTGCCTGCCTCAATCTCATTAAGCACTTCAAAGAAATTACCTACTCCGCCCTCACAAAACGCCACATTTATAAATCTGTCAAGTCCCGCAATATCCTTTGCCATAGCGGTAATCGACGCCAGATCGCCTGTCGGCTTAAAGTTCAGCTTTCCGACAACGCCATAGTAGTTTTTGGCTAAATCAAGGCTGTTGAAATCCTCTTTGTAAATATACTTGTTCGTATCCTCGGGATCCTCAGGGTCAGTCTCCTCCGGAGTCGTCCTGTAACTGTCAAGATTTTCGTCAAACTCGAATATCTCCCTCGTTGTCAATTTCAGATACTCTCTGAAATAGCGGTAACCGAAAACTCTCTGGCTTGCGCCGTCAAAATGAGTGACATCCTCGGGAAGCATAGTTACAAGTCCCTCTGTTGTCGCTATCGAGTAGTTGGGATAGTATCCGAAAAGTTTGTCAAGCTCACTGCGGTGATACTCCCATCTCTTTGTTCTGCCAAGCTCGCCTGTGATAATAACTACCTTGTCTCTGTCAAGTCCGAGGTCCATAATAAAGCTGTCAAACATACTCTTGCAAAGCTCTGCATATCCCGGTGTTGCGGTATCTCCCTCTCCCTGGTGCCAGAGAATTGCCACAATCTCGGAGGTCTTCTGAGCCTCAAGCGCCATCTCAAGCGCAGCCTCATAATAAATCTGCCCCTTCTGCCACTCGGAAACTCTCGTTCCGCCGCGCGCCGCAGGAATAAGTCCTATCTCTGTATTGAATGTATCAACATATCCCTTTGCAAAGCTTGCGCCGAGTCCTGCGCCTGCGTTTGATGTGTAGTCAAACATCGGCTCGACCATCTTTGTCCATCCGTCACGCCACATATGTATTCTGTCATCGTCAATCTTTGTTACATAATCAAGGTCGCCGCAGCCAACCATGTTTGACTGTCCGATAAGAAGCACGGACGGCATCTTATAAGGTTCTGTTCCCTCGTCGGGGAGTTCTTGTGCCATCTTATACTCATTGGATTTTGCCGAGGCGGCGTACATTGCATATAGCGCCTCAAGCCATTTTGCGTCCTCTGCCGAAAGTGCACCGCTTGCGTCTGCCTCTCTCAGGCTCATTATATAACCGCCGAGGTTATAAACGCCACAAACCGCCGCGCCGTCTGTGTCTGTATAAGAGACGGTAAAGTCATATGTCAGCGCATACATCGGTATAAGCTCGCCGATTACATCCCATGTTGACGATTTAACAAATCCGCCCTCTACCGTCTCGCCGTATATATCCGTGTATGAATATCCGAGGCTTCCGAGAGATGTGTCCTTGAGTTTAAACGCAAACGTCGGAAGCTCGCCGTCGAGTTTTATGCTGCTCATTGAGATAAAATCACGCAGCTGATCGGTATTTACCCTTGCGCCGTCACTTATAATCTTCTCAAGGAAAATAGCGCTTGCAGTATCCGTCACAAATTCAGGATACTGTGCCAGCAACTCGTTGTATCTGCTGTGCCCTGCCGGCACCGTATATTCGCCGTCCGGGCCTTTGATGTTCTTTGCGGTTTCGTTAAGAAATCTCACAGTGTCCATTATGAGTTCCTTACCTGTCTGCGACACGGTGTCACTCTGCATTACAAGTTCGAAATATACACCCGTGTCAAACGAATAGCTCGCCTTTACGGGCATACCGTTAACGCTGAATGAAATTTCATAAGTCTTTTCAACATCCGATCCGACAGAGACGGTATCACTGATGACGATATATTTTACCCCGCCTATCGTAACCTGCTTACCAAGGTCTACGCTGACATTACCCGCTGTTACATCGGTAATCGCAAACCTGTCTATTTCAAATTCGTTAAAAAGCGAGAGGTCGTACGGAATATAGATATTGCGGACAAATTTGTTGTAGGTTGAGATGTTCATCTTTATGCCGAGAATATCCACGATGGCGGTTTTCATTATCGGCTTGATGTAGTACTCCTTGCCGCCCTCAAGAGGGGCTCCGTTGTAGTCCCATATGCTGAATGCGCTCTCGTACCAGGAGTTGCCCTCGAGGCGCACATTTTCAATATCCGGCACATACTCAAGTTTTGTTGTACCCGCAGGCACACTCTCGGTATACAGCACCGTCTCGTTATCCGAATCAAGATAATGCACTACAGCTTCTGTCTCAGGCACGCTCTCTGACGCCGCCGGAATGTCTGCCGCAAAAGAAAAAACACACAGCATAACCGCCAGTGTGACGGCAAAAAATAAACTTGTAAGTAAACTCTTTGCTTTTTTCATTGTTTTCCCCTCTGAAATTAGTTTTAAATCCGTATAGAGTTTCACCGAAAAAAATCAGCGCACAACCGCTTGCAACCAAAAAAGCCTGCACCGTTTTTCAAGCAAAACTCTTACCATTTTAAATTATACAATTTTCATTCATGTATTGTCAATAATTTTAGAAATAAAGGGTTTGTTTTTACGGTTTTTTTGCAAAGAGCAAAAATTACAAAAATGAGCAGAGATATTTGTATATCCCGCTATTTGAAATTTATTTTCTGTTTTTGTTTTTTAAAACCGTCAGATTTAAAAAAACATTTTGTATTTTATACACATACTGCAAAGTCACGCCTCGGCGTTACCGCAGCCGACATAAGGTAAAATATCAAGAAACTTATGCGGTAATTTGTACGGATTTATGCTGAGTTTACCTGATGCTTCAGTTTAAGTGCGTCTTTGAGAGAAGTTCTTTTATTTCCCTCAGAAGTTTTGCACTTTCGGCAGTATTCTGATAAAACTCAGCCTCAATCGCAGCTCTTTTCTCGGCGAGTTCTTTTTCCTGTGCAAGGCGCTGTTCCTCTTTGAGTTTTTCCTCCGCACGCTTGGCCTCTTCCTCTTTCGCCTTTCTGTAATTTTCCTCAAAATTAACCGTCTTTCTGAGGTTATTAAAGGTTCTCACAAAAATAAACACGCTTAAAGCTATAATTATAAAGTCAATTACAGTCTGTATCCACAGTCCGTAATTTATCGCTATTTCGGCAGAGACAAGTTTATCCTCCGCGTCATATACCGCCTCTTTTAACACATATTTCATCTCATTTATCGACACGCCGCTTGTAAAATATGTAACAACAGGAGTTATGATATTCTTTACAAGACCTGTCACAATAGCGTTAAAGGCTGTACCGACTACAACCGCTACCGCCATATCAAGCACATTACCCTTTGTAATGAATTTCTTAAAATCGCTCCAGAATGTCTCCCGACTTTCCTTAAACATTTTTTCTTTGGCTTTCTCAATTTCCTCAAGCTCGGCATTTCTGCCCTTCTTTACCTTTTTACTCATATTCAACTTCCTATCAAACTTCTCTGAACTGAATTTTAACTTTAAATAGCATAAGCCCCAACCCCAGCGCCGAAGCATCTTCACCGCCCAAAATAATAAAGAGGAGCGATACTCTCGTTCCTCTTTAATTTCTTGTATCAGAACAAATTAAGAGGGAAAAAGTAAGTTTTTGTTAATTTTTCAATTCTCTGTAATTTCTCTGAACAAAATAATCTGTAAACCGTATATCGGGCACGGCTCCTCTTGAGAAAACCGTTTGTTAAAATGCACACACAAATGTTTTCACAAAGTGCCGTTTTTGCGACACGGGTAGTACCTCAAATTTATATCAGTGGCAGATGCACTTCTCCGAGTTCTTATCAAAGATGTGGATACGGGATGTATCAACGGCAACAGTGATAGTCTCTTCCTCTTTTGCGGTAGAACGGGATGATACTCTTGCAATAATGTCCTTGCCGTTTGTTGCATCCTCCATACCGTCAAATGCAAGATAGAGATAAATCTCGGCACCCATAAGCTCAGTAACATCAACCTTAACCTTCATGGTTGTGTCGGCAAGTGTCTGAAGATACATAGGCTCGTCATGAATAGCCTCAGGACGGATACCGAATATAACTTCCTGGTCTATGTACTCCTTAAGTGCGGGATTGTTTGACTTGTCTGCAGGAAGCTTAAGCTCTGTCTTTCCGATTGTAGCGTAAAGATCATTGTCATGCTTAACAAGCTTTCCTGTAATAAAGTTCATCTGAGGTGTACCGATAAAGCCGGCAACGAAAAGGTTACACGGAGAATCGTAAAGGTTCTGGGGTGTGTCAACCTGCTGGATAAGACCGTCTCTCATAACAACGATACGGTTCGCCATTGTCATAGCCTCTATCTGGTCGTGTGTTACGTAGATGAATGTTGTCTCAACCTTCTTATGAAGTTTTGTAAGCTCGGTTCTCATGCTCGCACGGAGTTTAGCGTCAAGGTTTGAAAGCGGCTCGTCAAGAAGGAATACCTTGGGGTTACGAACGATCGCACGGCCGAGCGCAACTCTCTGCTTCTGACCACCTGAAAGAGCCTTGGGACGACGCTCAAGAAGATGGCTGATATCAAGAATTCTCGCAGCCTCCTCAACACGTCTCTTTATTTCCTCCTTCGGTACCTTACGAAGCTTAAGACCGAAAGCCATGTTATCAAATACTGTCATATGAGGATAAAGAGCGTAGTTCTGGAACACCATCGCTATATCTCTGTCCTTAGGTGCAATATCGTTTACATATCTGTCGCCGATGTAAAGCTCACCCTCGGTAATCTCCTCAAGTCCTGCTATCATACGAAGTGTTGTGGATTTACCGCATCCTGAGGGTCCGACGAAAATAAGGAACTCCTTGTCCTTAATCTCAAGGTTAAAGTCTGATACGGCTACAACGCCGCCCGGATATTTCTTGTAAATGTGTCTGAGTGAAAGACCTGCCATTTTATTTTCTCCTGTTAAATTATTTTTGAGTAGTAAAACGCATTTAACTGCTATTTAATTATACTACATCTGTCGTCTTTTCTCAATAGTCATCATCACAATTTTAAAATGATGTTTTTGTGCAAAACACATAAAAGCAAAAGACCTTTTTCAACATGTTCACCATATAACAAAAATACATTCTAATTTATTAGAAAAAATGTATCTTCAGACGCCTGCCGACCGAAAAGCAATCCTTTCACCGCTCTGCCTCGCCGCGATTTACACTGCACCGAAACAAGCAAGTCCGAGGTGTACTCCGACACCCGTCTGCCATATGAAAAATATATTTCAAGAGAAGCATACTTCAAAAGAAGTATACTTCAGAAGAAGTATACACCAAGAAAAATATAGCGCATAGCGGTCTGCTTATCTGTTTGCAGCCTGTGCGATAACCGTGAATTTATCTGTTTTAAGAGAAGCGCCGCCGATAAGTCCGCCGTCAACATTCTCCTTTTCGAGCAATTCTTTTGCGTTGTTCTCGTTCATTGAACCGCCGTACTGAATTGTAATGTTCTCTGCCGCATCCTTGCCGTAAAGCTCGCATATAACATTGCGGATGACGCCGCATGTCTCGTCCGCCTGCTCGGGAGTAGCGGTAAGACCTGTACCTATAGCCCATACGGGTTCGTATGCTATAATTACATTCTTAAGCTCCTCTGCGCTGATATCCTTAAGGTCAAGCTTTGTCTGCATTGCAACAACCTCGTTTGTGATACCCGAAAGTCTCTCTTCCTTTACCTCTCCGAGGCAGAGGATAACCTTAAGTCCTGCTGCAAGAGCAGCCTTTGTACGCAGGTTTACGGTCTCGTCGGTCTCGCCAAAATACTGGCGGCGCTCCGAGTGTCCCACAATAACATATTCCGTGCCTATCTCCTTAAGCATAGCCGCGCTTATCTCGCCTGTATATGCGCCGCTCTCTTTAAAATGCACATTCTCCGCACCTATTTTTATGTTGCTTCCCTTTGCAGCCTCGCACGCAACCGCTATATCGACAAACGGCACGCAAAGGACAATGTCACACTTGTTTACATCCTTTACCATCGGAATAAGTTCTTCTATAAACTTCTTTGTCTGTGAAGGTGTCATATTCATCTTCCAGTTTCCGGCAATAACTGTTCTTCTCATATTTTTTCTTCCTTTAAGGTACAAAATCTTTGTTTTATTATATTTTCGGCAGGTTAAGCACCAAACTGACGGTCTGAAATCCCGTCCGACGGCGGACTTTCCACTGCCTTTTTTTATGGCGGCTGCAGGACAGCCGCCATAACTTTTTTAATTATTTATCCATAAGGCAGGATACACCGGGAAGGTCCTTGCCCTCAAGGAACTCAAGTGATGCTCCGCCGCCTGTGGAGATGTGAGTGATCTTCGGCGCAAATCCGAGCGTCTCGCATGCAGCAGCAGAATCACCGCCGCCGACAATTGTAATTGCTGAGCTGTCTGCAAGAGCCTGTGCTACCGCAACTGTACCCTTTGCAAGAGTGGGGTTCTCAAACACGCCCATAGGTCCGTTCCAAACAACGGTCTTTGCAGAGATAACCGCATCCGCAAAGAGTTTTGCAGACTTGGGCCCGATATCAAGTCCCTCTTTGTCAGCGGGAATCTTGTCAATGTCAACATAGTCAACATCAATCTGTGCATCAATCGGGTTCGGGAAAGAATCGGCAACAGCGGTATCAACCGGAAGAAGAAGCTTAACGCCCTTCTCCTCTGCCTTCTTCATCATCTCACGGCAGTAGTCGATCTTTGTCTCGTCAAGAAGAGACTTACCTACACCGTATCCCTTAGCGGCAGCAAATGTAAATGCCATACCGCCGCCGATAATAAGAACATCAACCTTTGAAAGAAGATTGTCGATAACATTGAGTTTGTCCGCAACCTTTGCTCCGCCGAGAATTGCAACGAACGGGCGCTCAGGATTGGAAAGCGCTTTACCCATAACCGAGATCTCCTTCTCAATAAGGTAACCGCAAACCGCAGGAATGTAATCTGCTACACCTGCTGTTGAAGCATGAGCTCTGTGTGCTGCTCCGAATGCGTCGTTTACAAACAGATCTGCAAAGGATGCAAGCTCTTTTGCAAAATCAGCACCGTTCTTCTCCTCGCGTGCGTCAAATCTTGTATTCTCAAGAAGCACAGCCTCGCCCGGCTTAAGAGCGGCGATCTTCGCCTTTGCGTCCTCTCCGATAATATCCTCGCTGAACACAACCTTGTTCTCGCCGAGGAGCTCGTTGAGCTTGTCACATACGGGCTTAAGTGTAAGCTTCTTCTTGTCAGCCTTAACAGCATTTGCAAGAAGCTCTGCTTTTTTAGCCGCCTGCTCTGCCTCGGGAAGGCTCTCTACAACAGCTTTCTCCTTCTTTGTAAGTCCGAATCCCTCTGTGAAAATGTTGTGGGGTTTGCCCATATGAGAGCAAAGAATTACCTTTGCGCCGTTGTTCATAAGATACTTGATTGTAGGAAGTGCCTCCACAATTCTCTTATCAGAGGTAATAACTCCGTCTTTCATGGGAACATTGAAATCACAGCGAACAAGCACTGTTTTGCCGCTGACTTCTACATCCTCAATGTTCTTTTTGTTATAAGTTGCCATTGTTCTTCTCCTTATATCAATTTATATATTTTATTATACTTGCTAATATATCTAACCTTTTATATACTACCACAAACTTTGGGTATAGTCAAGTAGATTGTTAAAAATTTAATAATGTTTACATAAATGAAGCGTACCGCAGAATTCGGTTTTGCTGTTTTACGCCTTTACCCGTATGCCCGTCACTTGCCGCCGACGCTGATACCCTCGCAGAGCACATCCGCAGATCCGAAACAGCTGACACCGCCGCTGACGCCGAAGGTCACCTTATCGGAGACCGCTTTGACCGACTTTAACAGGTCATAGAAGTTTCCCGCTATGGTAAATGATTTAACCGGTTTTCCGAGAACTCCGTTTTCAATCATAAATCCGCCGCTCTCAATCGAAAAATCGCCCGTCATCGGGTTGGCACCCGCATGCAGTCCTCTCACGGATGTAACATATATTCCGCTTCCTGCCATTTTATAAAGGTCCTCAAGAGTATTCTCTCCGCCCTCAATGCAGAACGCATAAGGACTTATCGAAACAGGTGAAGAATAGCTGCTCTTGCTTGCGTTTCCTGTAGTCTCGGTGTTATATGCCTTTGCCGTCTCACGGTTATGAAGAAGGGTGATCAGTTTTCCGTTTTTAATAACATTTTTAGCCCTTGCGCTGACTCCCTCGGCGTCAAAGTAGGATTTTACGCAAACTTCTTCTCTTGCCGGGGTATCGCTGACGGTAACCACAGGCGAGGCAATCATCTCGCCCTCCTTGCCTTTAAGAAGAGACATGCCCATAAGCGCATATTTAGCGTTGAACACGGGAGAGAACACAGCGAGAATGGATTTCATCTCCTTGCCGCTTATAACAACATTGTATTTACCGCTCTCAACATATCCCGCACCGAAATTGTCAGTCGCTTTCTTGGCGGTGTCGGCAGCTATTTTTCCGAGGTCCATTCCTGCGTCATACTCCTCGACCGAGTATGCCGAATTCGACTCGTTTCCGTCGCTTACCGCAACCTCTGTGACGATTACCGACGCCTTTGCGGAATTTTTAAGGTCAAGCCCCCATGAATTTGAAAGTCTCACTTCAAATCCGAATGATGACACGCTGCTCTGCGTTCCGTCTGCAACACGGCTGTCCGCCGCATATGCCGCATTCTGAAGCTCAAGTGCAACCTCTGCCATCTTCTCGTTTGACAAAAGCTCCTTTTCTTTAAAATCATGCCTCGGATACTCGCTGCTGCCTTTAAAGATGCCGACCGTGTCGGGTTTTTCGGTATTTTCGGCATTTTCCTTTGCCTTGAATACAAGCCTTTTCATTTCATCCTCAGTCAAAAGTTCGGTTGCGGCATAGCCCATTTTACCGTCCTTTAATACTCTGAGACTAAGTCCGCCGCTCTCTCCAACCGAGGAGGCGTTTATCTCCTTTTTAAGAGCCGAAACAGAAGCGTCAAACGCTGACATATAATATATTTCATACTCCGAAATTCCGCATTCTCTTGCGGTTTCATCTATAACCTTTTTAAGACTATCGTAATTCATTTATCTGCCTCCCACTGTAATCTTTGACACACGGATAAGCGGCTGACCGACATCGGTAGGCACGCTTCCCGACGAGCTGCCGCACATACCCTGGCCACACTCCATATTGTTGCCGACCATGTCAATATCCTTAAGTATCTCGGAGCCTGTGCCGATAAGAGACGCACCTCTGACCGGTTCTGAAATCTTTCCGTTTCTGATAATATAACCCTCATTTACCGCAAAATTAAACTCGCCCGTAAGCGGATTTACTGAACCGCCGCCCATACTCTTTGCATAGAGACCGTACTCAATGGAGGCGATAATATCCTCGTTTTTGTCGGGGCCGTTTGCAATATATGTGTTTGTCATTCTTGATGTAGGCTCAAAGGTATAATTCTCACGGCGGCTGTTGCCCGTCATGGGAAGTCCCATTCTTCTTGAGCCGAGCCTGTCTATCATGTAACTCTTAAGCACACCGTTTTCTATAAGAACATTCTTGTTTGTAGGATTTCCCTCGTCGTCGATATTGACAGAACCCCATGCTGAGGGAATTGTTCCGTCGTCAATCGCAGTAACCTTTTCATTTGCAATTTTCTGACCGAGTTTTCCGCACATCTGAGACATACCGATACCGACCGATGTCGCCTCAAGCGAATGTCCGCACGCCTCGTGGAATATAACTCCGCCGAATCCGTTCTCGATGGCAACAGGCATAACTCCCGCCTTGATATAGGTAGCGCTGAGGTTTGTTATAGCCTGCCTTGCTGCCTCAATGCCGTTATCCTCGGGCTTATAAATATCAAAAAGCTCAAGTCCCATGCCTCGACCGTGCCTTGAAGCTCCCGACTGGTTCTCACCCTTGTCAAAAGCCGTAGCGTCAACATTCATTCTCGTTCTGATATGCCTGTCCTCGGTCAAAAGTCCCTCGGAGTTTGCAATCTGTATCGTGTGGTCAACCGTGAGAAGCCCGCCGACAACCTGCACAATACGCTTGTCATACCCTTTTGCGGCGGAGCATGCAGCCTTTACAAGGTCGCACTTATACTTCATCTCTGCCGTATCGGGGCAGATCTTAACCGGGTGAATATTCGGAAATATTCTCTCATTTAACACGACACGGGGCACGCCTCTGTTTTCCTTGAGAGCTTCCCTTACTCTCTTTGCGCATCTCAGAACGCCCTCTCTCGATGTATCCGATGTAGAGCTGTATACAGTATTAACTCCCACAAAGGCACGAATTCCGACGCCTGAAACGGTGTTATCCGCTATAGAGTCAATTCTGCCGTCAATAAGCTGTATATTTCCGTTCCTTGTCAACTCGCAGTATACCTCGGCAAAGTCTGCGCCTCCGCTCAGCACCACCCCCAAGGCCTGCTCAAGCAAGTCTTTACTTAACATAACCTGTCCTCTTTTCATATTTTATACTTGATTTTACCATATTATCCATTATAAGTCAATACTCATGCACTCGCCCCAACAGCTTATTTTGTCTAAAAAATTCGCTTTTGCCAAAGCGAAATATTATAACCCTATCCGTGTAACTTTTCTGCTTTTTTCTAAGGTAAAAGAAGGCTGACAATGCTATTTTTCTCATCCCCTGCCCCGTGTTAAATTATTGTAATTATTAAGCACCGTTATGCAATCAAGCCTTTTATTGTGCCTTAAAACAATTGTTCATGAGAGTGTATACCCGTGTTACTTTTTACTCGAACTTTTTTGTCGAAATTTGCAAAAACAACAAGTATTTACTTGTATTTTGCAGAAAAGAATGCAAAAGTAACTAAACAGTTTGATTAATGTGTCTATCAATTATATAACAATTGCACATTAAATGTATATTCATGAATAAATTGTTAAGAATTTTTTTGTAATTGTTGTATATTGACAATATTGTTAATTTTTGCTACAATTTAGTAAAATTACACTTTCTTTACACGGGGGGAACATGAAACCTAAAGAAGACGCAAGGGTCAGCAAAAGCAAGAACGCTCTTATAGATTCATTCTTTTCGCTTCTGAGAAACAAAAGTTTCGACAGCATCACGATAAACGAAATTTGCGACAATGCTAATGTCACAAGAGCGACTTTTTATAAACATTTCAATGACAAGATGTCTTTTTTAGCATTTTACTTCTCCCGGATGAAAGAAAAATTTGATGATTTATTCATCAAAAAAACTGCTCCGCTCGGGACATTTGACTATAACATTTTATACGCCAAGGAACTTATAAATTATCTTGCCGAAAAGGAAGACATAATAATGAAGATCCTTGAGAGCAAATCAAAGCTCGAGATCATTGAAATTGTTATAACACAGAGCCGTGTAGATATACTGAACCAGCTTAAGATGAATGTTGACAAAGGAGAGCAGTATATGGCTTCAATAGAGGTTATCGCAGCTATGACCACGGGCGCTGTTACTCACGCTATGCTGAACTGGATCGAAAACGGAAAGCAGATACCCAGAGATCAGCTGACCGAGGAGATAACCACAATTCTTATGGCAATACAGGGCAAGTTCAATCCAAATGATTCACATAAAGTTGAGAGCCACGCTTTTGAATGATTTTTATGCGGATAAAACTGTGAAACACGCTTCTATGCAGATTTCTCCCGCATTTCAAACAGACTGTGCACCGAACCCAACGGCAAATATAATATACACTGAAAACATCGGCTGATAAAAATATAATTGAATTAACGGCGAGACAGAAAACATTTCTGCCTCGCCGTTTTGTGCTGCGCCTCATTGCAAAGCGCATTTTTTGATTTATATGAGTTTTTATACTTTTGTTTTAATTATAATGGTTTTGCTCATTTTCTTCCTCTGTCAAGGAAAAGCGGGCTGAACGCAAACAGTATACCGCCTATACCGACTGCTGCGAATGCAGCTATTATATTAAAAAGCACCATCATATTCAGATTAAAGCCAAGTAAAACAACTATTGCCACAGGGGACAGTCCGAAATAAATGAAGAACATCAGTATTGTATTCTTTATTTGTTTTGACAAAGACACGGGAAGGGATAGCTCTATGAACATCATGCAGTTTGACGCATAAAAATCAATTCCCACAGCTACAAGCCAAAAACTTAAAAGCGGCAGAGGGTTTGTGCCTATAATAAGCGCAACGGTAAGCACGGGTAATAATGTGTCAAGCACGCAGTCGATACTTCCCGCAAGCAAAGACCAGAACACTTTGCTGTGAGCTGTGGCGGGTATCGTTATAAAATAGTCCTTTGTGACGTCCGCGGTTATCGGGTTTGCCAGAGAGCGAAGAAACGCAATGATACACAGCGCTATACCGATACCCGTGTATACTCTTACATCCAGGACAAACCGTACATAACACGCTGCCGCAACAGCGCAGATCATATAAAAGATATTTGTCTTTGAAAACAAACCTAAAACTGCAAAACGCTTGCGGTTATAAAGCGACTTAAACAAAAACACATCAGCTCCGCTGCCGCGCTCAAATTTATTGCGCAGGATTTTCTCGGATCTCGCCTTCTCCCTGACAGCTATCGTGCCGTTCTGCGCAGCGTCGAGAGCATCCTGAAGCTGTTGTGAATTGCTGAGCGCATCCTCATAAAAATCAGCCTTTATACGCCAAATCAAAACACATGATATTATCATTGCAAAAAGCAACAGTAAAAGAAAGATTAAGGAAACAATGATCTTCCCTTCCACAAGATACACCACACTCGCCTTTACCCATCCGAAAACAGGGATAAATCTCGTCCATTTCGGCGTGAGTACCCTCTCAAGGCTGTAAAGCAGATTATCGCTTTTAAGATAAAAATATCCTAAAGAGAGAACAATCACTCCGAGTATT
The DNA here is from genome assembly GCA_944384515.1 of uncultured Clostridia bacterium. GTDB lineage: Bacteria > Bacillota > Clostridia > Oscillospirales > CAG-272 > UBA1740. Next base: position 22,003 of record CALWTU010000107.1, on the reverse strand, counting down.
GAGAGCGCAGTCGGACGAATAAATTTCTTGTAACGGGTATATGTATTCGTCAGCGTAAAGATCAGAACATTAAGCAGTTTTCCCGCAATAAACAAAGCGATTATTACAATATATCCCAAGGTTATCTCGTATATTTTTATTCCCTTTGAAAGAAGCACGGGTATTTGTATCAAGAGATAAAAAACAGAAGCGACCGAGAGAAAAATCTTTGTCATAAGCTTAAAAAGCAACACGCTCTGCGGCTTCATCGGCGCGCTGAAGAGAAGATTGCAGTCTGCCATCGAAAAAATTTGCGCGCCTTGCTTATCAGCCCCCAATACAGAGTAAAGGAAAATCACCAGCGCAAGCGCACTGACACCTACATCCGCATATTTGATAATATCCTCTCTCTGCACTTTGTCAATGAGACCGCCGCCATCCTCTGACGGGCTCTCTGTCACATCGTCATCCGAGGGAGTTTCTGTTATCTCGTCATCCGGCGGATTATCCGATCCTCCGGCTAAAACTCCGCTTATAATTCCGAATAGCAAACTGAAACAGAAAAAACACAAAAAGGATATCAAAACCCAAGTTTTAAATAATTTCCTGAGCTGATTTTTGACAGAACAAAATCCGTAGTATAAAAACAGCCTCATTTATTCACCTCGTTATTGCCTGAAGCGTCCGTTTTATCAACGCTGTTTTTCAACTCGCCATTCTCCACTTTTTTATCGTGGTTTTGCGAGCCGTCTTCTGATGAATAACTGTCTTTTGAAATACTCTCTGACTGAGCGCTCTCATCAGAACCCTTCATACTTAAATTACTCTCGTTTTGAGCGGAGCCGTCAAAGTTGTATGAGGATATACTGTCCTCCGAAGATAGGGGGGCGTTCGTTTTATTTTCGGTGATTTTAAAGAAGAGCTCTTCCAGGCTGATGCCATCCGACTCGAGACTGCCCCTTGTGACATCGGCGCAGATCTTTCCGTTTTTCATTATAAGTGCTCTGTCCCAGAGCATGTCGATACTGTCTATTATATGAGTGCTGACAAAAATAGTAACGCCCATACCGCGCAGCTCTTCTATATAGCTTTTAAGCTCTTTTATTGCCTTGGGATCAAGTCCTATCATCGGCTCGTCAAGAAGCAGTACCCTCGGTCTCGGAAGAAGTCCGAGGCACAAATTAAGTTTTTGCTGCATACCCTTTGAAAGCTCATCTCCGAACTTTTTGACCTTATCGGAAAGCTCAAACTTATCAAGCAAAAAGTTTTTGTACTCTTTATAGTCACGAAGCTTATACGCTCTTGCGATAAACTCCATATGCTCGCCGACAGCGAGGTTCGGATACAGAGAGGGTATCTCCGGAATATATCCGAGAAGGCGCTTGCTCTCCACTGTTTTGTTAGGAATACCGTCAACAAAGACCGTACCCGTGTAGCGCAAAAATCCGATAATTGATTTAATAAGCGTACTTTTTCCCGCTCCGTTAGGTCCGAGCAAAACCGTGACCGTGCCGCTCTCAAGAGTAAATGTTACATTGTCGCACGCAAGATTTTTGCCGTATTTTTTTGTCAAATTGTTTACACTAAGCATAAAAACTCCTGAATTTTAAAATCTCTAAATAAAACTAATCTGTTATGAAAACAAACTCATACTGAAAATACTCTGATAATGCACATTACGGTATATCAGAGTACTGTAAATATTATTTACTTGCATCAATATGCGGAAGATATGCCTTGAAATAATCTATACCTGAGAAAATGGTAGTAAAGGTCATAACAGCCATACTGATATAAGAGAGAATATGGTTTTCGCTGAAAAACGGTATCATAGGCTCGATAATGATAATCACTGTTCCGACCATCTGAGATACGGTCTTGATTTTTCCAAGCATTGATGCGGCAACCACAATTCCGCTCTTGCCCGCAACAACAAGGCGCAGGCTGGTAACGGCAAGCTCCCTGAAAAGTATTATCAGAATAACGGGAATAAAAACAATTCCGAGAGTTGTATTGCCGAGCAAAAACATCCATGCAAGAATGGAAATAAGAGCAGAGAGTACCATAAATTTATCTGCAAGAGGATCAATAAACTTTCCGAAATCGGTAACAAGGTTATATTTTCTCGCTATCTTTCCGTCAAGCATATCCGTAAGTCCGGTTATGATATACACTATCGCCGGGACAATAAATCCGAAATACTCAATCTTACGCATCAGAAGAAGAGTGATAACAAATATCGGTACAAGCAGAACTCTTATTATCGAAAGCGTATTTGGTAGATTTAATTTCATATATATTCCTTTCAAAATGTAATTAATTATTTACATCAGTCTATACATGTTCCTACAAGGTCATAGTCAAGCGCCTCTGTAACCTTGACGGTTACGAACTCACCTCTTTGTATCTTTTTCTTTGAGGTAAAGTATATTCTTCCGTCAACATCGGGTGCATCCATATATGTTCTGCCATAATAGACCTCCGCTACCGTGTCAAATCCCTCGCAGAGAACCTCGTATTCCTTGCCTATTCTCTGAGAGTTGATCTCCTCTGTAACGGTAAGCTGAGTCTGCATAAGAATATCGTATCTGTCAATTTTTGTCTGCTCGTCGATCTTATCTTCAAACAGGCTTGACTCCGTGCCCTCTTCGTCAGAATAGGTAAACGCTCCGAATCTGTCAAACTTGACATCCTTTACAAACTGACACAGCTCTTCAAAGTCCTCCTCGCTCTCGCCCGGGAAGCCCACCATGGCGGTGGTGCGGAGGATGATGTCAGGCACCTCACGGCGCAGTTTTTTTATGGTGCTTATAATGAGATCCTTTCCCCCGTGTCGATTCATTCGTTTCAGAACCTTATCCGAAATATGCTGAACGGGTATGTCCATATACTTAAGAAGTCTCTTGTTGTCACGCAGCTGAGCTATCAGCTCATCCGTAATTTTATCGGGGTAGCAGTAGAGCAGTCTTATCCACGGAATGTCCGTCTCCTTGCATATCTCATCGACAAGCCTTGCAAGACTGTATTCCCCGTAAATATCAAGTCCGTACCGTGTTGTGTCCTGGGCGATAAGATTAAGCTCCTTTACTCCGAGTCTCTCCATATCCTTCGCTTCATTTACAATATCCTCGATAGTACGGCTGCGGTGTTTACCCCTGATAAGCGGAATTGCGCAGTATGTACACCTGTTGTCACAGCCCTCGGATATTTTCAGATAAGCCGTGTGGTCCTCTGTTGTCAAAATTCGGTCTCCGCCGAGCTTTGAGGTGTTCTTATCTCTGAACGAGGTGTATTTTTCGCCCCTCATTACCGCATTGCAGGCATCTACAATGTCGCAAAGAGAACCGACGCCCAAAAGTGCGTCTATCTCGGGCATCTCTTTCATAACCTCCTCGCGGTACCTCTCAACCAGGCACCCCGTGGCGATAATATGCTTTAGTTTGCCGTACTCCTTGAGCTTTTGGGCATCAAGAATATTATCAATAGCCTCACTCTTTGCGCTCTCGATAAAACCGCATGTATTTATAATAATAATTTCCGCTTCCGTCTCGTCGGGCGTTATTTCATACCCTCCCTCATGAAGCTTATGTAACATAACCTCGGTGTCCACAAGATTTTTGGAGCATCCGAGAGATATAAATCCAACCTTTGTCATAAAATCCTATCCGTAAAATAAATTTTTAATCAACAAAACCCGCTTGACGGCTGAAAACTCATAAAATATAAAATGCTTTGCAAAAACTGTCGGCGCACTTTGAGAATTTTTATCGGAGACTCACTTGAGCAGATTTTTAAATCTCGGTCTGAGCCTTTGAAAATAAAATCTGACAAGCACGGTAATAAAGATGTCATAGAGAACAAAGCACACATTGAGAAACAACCACAACAGCGCAGTTATAATGACGGGAGAAATATTGATTTTTTCTCCTATCTCTCCTACCTCAAACAAAGGAACCTTGAAAATCAGCTCCATAAGGAAGAACATTGCCGTGATAACTATATTTGCATATATCACTTTGAAAACCAGCCACAGGTATTTCGGAAGTTTTTCAATATACCCTTTCAAAACGGGGTAAATGCCGAAAACTATCAGATACTCAAGCCATATGACACTTCCGTTAAAGAACAGAAACATACATAATGATGTGCAAAGCCATACGGCAAAAGTATACGGAGAGCCTACCTCTATATAAATAAATGCAATAAGCAAGCTTGCAACGGCACATACCGTCAGGTCAAATACATTTATAAAAACTCCGAGCGCCATCAGCACAACAGACAGCGCAACAATCATTGCGCTGAGGGTAAGTTTTTTCGTCTCTTTCATATCATAAACAAGGAATCAGGTCTCCGCCGAAGCACTCGCAAAGGCAGTCAAGACATATAAGATTTGCACAGCAGTTACAAGCGTCATCCGCAGAGGATCTGCCCGCTCTGCCGTTTCCGGCAGAGCCGTAATAGGTGCTGCCGTAGCCGCTTTGCGCTTTGTTGAACTCCTGCTTTGCCATCTGGTACTCGACATTTGACGGATCCATGGTGCATGCAAGCTCAAGCTCTCTCATTGCGTCATTAACCCTGCCCTTTTGCATGAGCACAACGCTGATAAGATAATGCCACTCTGATGTTCTGTCGCTTGTCGGTATGTTGAAAAGTTCCCTCTCCGCGTCCTTGAATTTGCGGTTTGAAAGAAGAATTCTGATATTTGCATAAGGACCTGTCGAGGAGCCCGTATACGAATAGCCCGTCGAAGAAGAACCGTATTTTTTTGCGTTCTCTCTCTCCTTTAAAATCTGATCGTATGCGGCGTTTATCTCCTGCATCTTCTCGCTTGCAAGATCCTTCAGTGGGTTATCATCCTTGTAGTTGTCAGGATGATATTTTTTCGCAAGCTCTCTGTATGCGCTCTTAATCTCGTCATCTGTTGCGTCCTTTGACACTCCGAGTACTAAATACGGATCTCTCATTCTGAGTACCTTCCTTTTCGGTTTGAGTAATTTCTTTCGGCTCGAGAAATTCAATTCTCTTGACCAAGCCGAGATATATAATATTCTTTACAATATTTTCAATAGTATATCTGTTGCCGAAGGGCATAAGATTCACAGCCGCCTCCATCCTGCGGCACTCGTAAATCAAAGCGGATTTTATCGATTTTTTATTTTCCTCAGTCAGCGGTTTGCCGTCATAAAGCAACAGATACGGATTATATCTGCCCTTCTTCCTGTCCTCATCATAATCCTCTGCCGCATCCGCCGCATATATGAATTTTCCGAGATGAAAACCGAACTCCCGCAAAACGACCGCATCGCTATCCGAAATTCCGTTTGCAAAAACCTCTCCGAGAAGCTCGCCGAACAGCTCCGCCGGCTCATCCACACTCGAAACTTTCCTCTCCTCAAGCTCATTTATCCTCTTAAGTCTGTCAGAGATGACCTCTTCAAGCTCCGAAATACCTGCCTTCTTTGCCCCACTCTTCACAATAGGACGCAGAGGCAAAACAAGCATTTTTTTGCCCACTCCCTCGTCCTTTATGTCATCAAGCAATTTATAGTGGGTAAGTATCGCAAAGGCGCGGGCGGTATACTCAATCGCAGGATTTTGAACCAGCATGCATCTCTTCTTCAGCGGGTGGGCGATGCATCTGTCCATCTTGGCGCTGATACATCCGTCTTCCACAAACAGCATTCTTACAAGCGCCAGGAGCACACTGTCATAACTGAGCGTTATATTCGATAAAACTCCCGTATGCTTTTTCATCCCTTTACATATTCCGCAATATGTAGCACGATAGAACTCATATTCCTTAACAAGGAGTTCGCTTTGTACCGGTTTTACGTAACCAAACATCTGTCTCCTCCGTTACATATAATACCACATCTTATATTATAACACATAAATTTGAATTTGTGTTAACTTTTTGAAAGATTTTTTCGTTTTTTAAATGTTTACACTTATATACTCGCAAAAAGTCCTTCTCACACAAAAAAGGGGATGAAAAACATCCCCAAAATTATTAAACAGTCTTTAAAGCCATCCGAAAAACCACAAAGGCTCGTCCCTATCCGGTCGGAGTGTCGTCCCCGCTGTCAATCGACATACATATGTATTGCTCAAGCTTTTCGTTAAGCCAGAGTGCTGTCGTTATATCTCCGTCGTCATATGTCATGGAAATAATAGACTCCGCTCCTCCTCTTACCCGCATTATCTCAGCCTCGGTCTCATTGCCGCCCGCAGTTGGGGCGGCGTTTGCATACATTTTAACATAATACAGCACTATATACAAAATTTCGAGTAAAACAAAAACGAGATTTGTGACCACAAGGGTTCAAAATCCCGTTTTTCATTTTATAAACCTGAAGTGAAGCTCCGAGCCGGCCGGTAAAGGCTCGGCTGTCGCAACTCTCCCTGTCAGTTCAGACCTTTTCTCGTAAGAGAGATGCGGTGCTTTTTAACATCTACATCCTTGATTCTTACCTCGATAACATCGCCGACCGAGTAAAGCTCAGAGGGATGCTTTATATATCTGTCGGACATCTCTGAAATGTGGAGCAGTCCGTCATGGTGAACGCCGATATCCACAAAGCAACCGAAATCAACAACATTTCTGACCGTACCCTTAAGAAGCATCTCGGGCTTGAGGTCCTCTATCTCAAGAATATCGCTTGAGAGTACGGGCGCCGGTGCGTCCTCACGGATGTCTCTGCCCGGCTTTTCAAGCTCGCTGATAATATCCTCAAGCGTAGGCTCGCCGCATCCGAATTCAGCACAGAGCTTTGATATGCCGTACTGGGTAGCTTTAAATCTTAAGAGTGTAAGGTTTTTGTTTCTGACATCGTCATATGTGAAATCGAATTTTTTGAGAAGCGCATCCGCAATCTCGTATGACTCGGGGTGCACGCCTGTCGAGTCAAACACATCTGCAGCACCGGGTATACGCAAAAATCCGGCGCACTGAGTAAATGCTTTGTCACCTATCTTAGGAACCTTCAAAATCTGCTGTCTGTTCTTGAACTCACCGTTTTTCTCTCTGTATGCAACAATATTCTTTGCGGCAGTGAGGTTAATGCCCGAAACATAGGAGAGCAACGCATATGAAGCTGTATTGATATCTACGCCTACACCGTTTACACAGTCCTCTACAACTCCGCCCAGCGCCTCGCTGAGTCTTGCCTGCTTCATATCGTGCTGATACTGTCCGACGCCTATCGCCTTCGGCTCAATCTTAACAAGCTCTGCAAGCGGGTCCTGCAAGCGGCGTGCAATAGACACGGCACTCCTCTGCATTACATCAAAGTCCGGGAACTCCTCTGCGGCAAACTTTGAGGCAGAATAAACAGACGCTCCAGCCTCGCTGACAATGGTATACTTCACCCCGCTCCTGCACTGACTGTCCTTCAATACTCTCTGAGCAACAAGTTTCTCAGACTCGCGAGACGCCGTACCGTTACCGATAGCTATGACATCAACATCGTATTTGTTTACAAGCTTTATAATAGTTGCCTTTGATTTTTCAAGATCCGCCTCGTTTTCCTTGTCCTTTGAGCGGAAGGGATATATTACCGCAGTGTCAAGCACCTTACCTGTTTTGTCGACAACAGCAAGCTTACATCCGTGACCGTATCCGGGGTCATATCCGAGCACGGTCTTGCCCTTTATCGGGGAAACAAGCAAGAGATTGCGCAGGTTCTCGCTGAACACCTTGAGAGCCCCCTCGCATGCGTCGTCAAACAGACTTGTTCTTACCTCACGCTCTATGGCCGGGAAGAGCAGCCTCTCATATGCGTCGGTAATTGTCGCCATAAGATAAGAGTTTGCATCGCTGTCCTTGTTTGTAATAACTCTGCTGACAAGCTGTGCAATTCCGTCTTCTTCCGGGAGAGAAACGCTCACCTTGATTACATCCTCTTTCTCTCCTCTGTTTATGGCAAGCACTCTATGGCCTTTAAGCTTCTTTATCGGCTCGCTGAAATCATAGTAGTTTTCATAAACGGTACTCTCCTCCGTAAGGCCCTTGGTTGTGAGCGAGCCGTTATTTACGGTATACTCACGCAGCATCTTACGAAACTCCGCATTATTCGAGATATCCTCCGCAATAATGTCGCACGCCCCCTGCAGTGCCGCCTGTACATCAGGCACTTCCTTGCCCTCTTCCTCCGAGATAAACTCCTCGGCATATACCTCAATCTTAGGGTCGTAACTATCTCTTTGCTCAAGTATATAGTTTGCCAGAGGCTCAAGTCCCTTTGCTCTCGCAACAGATGCCCTGGTTGTTCTCTTGGGCTTGAACGGTCTGTATATATCCTCAAGCTCCACAAGAGTCTTTGCGTTCTCAAGCGCAAAGGTAATCTCGGGCGTCAGCTTGTCCTGTGCGGCAATAAGATTTGAAATCTCTTCCTTACGCTCATCAAGCTTGCGCAGATACTGAAGTCTGTCATAAAGCTCACGCAAAACGGTATCGTCAAGACTGCCCGTAACCTCTTTACGGTATCTTGAAATAAAAGGAATGGTATTTCCCTCATCAATCAGCTCAACAGTCTTCTCAACCTGCTCGACCTTTATACCGAGCTCATCCGCCAAAGTCTTTAAAATATCCATCTTTACTATATCTCCAATACATTTATTTACATCTTAAGTTGTACCCGTGTTGAGTTATATATCAGTGCACTGAATAAATCGCATCCGAAAATCAACCGATGCGGGATTTCAAAAGAGCTATCTCGCTGTCGGTAAGATACCTCCACTCACCGAGTTTAAGCCCCCTGTCAAGCGGTATTGTGGCAAATTCCACCCGAGAAAGCTCGACAACCTTGTTTGAAAAAGAAGCTACCATACGCTTTATCTGGTGGTACTTGCCCTCCGTCAGCGTAATGTATCCTCTGTCCCCCGTATCCTCAAGCACAAGCTTTGCACTCTTGCACACATATCCGTCGGCCAGCACAATTCCCTCCTCAAAAGCTCGCACAGCCTCTTTCGGAAGAGGTAGCTTTGCAACAAAATAATACACCTTTGATACATGCTTTTTCGGTGATAGAAGCGCATGGGCAAGTTTGCCGTCATTGGTCAATATCATCAGCCCCTCGGTGTCCTTGTCAAGCCGCCCTACCGGAAAAAGCTCCATCTTGCGCAGCTCTTTGGGCAAAAGATCCGTCACAGGCGGAAATCTGCTATCCTCCGTCGCACTGACATACCCTTTCGGTTTATTGAGCATAACATATGTAAATTTGCGGTACTCTATGACATTACCCATAAAAGTAACGCTGTCATGCTCCGGGTCAATATGTTTTGAGCTGTCCTTTACGACCTCGCCGTTTACCGAAATCTGCCCGCGCTTTGCAAGCTGTGCCGTCTCTTTCCTTGTAGCAAGACCGCATTCGGAAATAAACTTATCTATTCGCTTCAATGCCTCCGAAATACACGCGATCTACACACTATTTTACCACAAAACATCCTTTTTGTAAATAGCAAATTTAGTTTTATTTAAATCTCTCCAAATCTCGCAGAAAACGCAAATGGGTACAAAACTGCGAAAGTACACACAAATATACTCTTGTTTACGAAACAGTTAAGGCTGCAATAGGAGAGGTCACCGCAGAGCTGCAGCTCCACAGTGACCAAGGCTTTCAATACACTTCAGACGGATTTTTAAGCTAACAAAATCTTACCGCATAACGCCGTCAATGTCAAGCCCGGGAACACCACTTGACAACGCTTGTGCTGAAAATTTCTTCAGCACGCTCAAATCCGAGTGGCTTCATCGTTACACACCGGCGACCAAGGAGGCTCGCCTCCTCCTTGATGAATACATTCATTTCTACAATTTCAGAATGTAAAAACGCACTCGAGGTATGAAAAGTTCAAAACAAACCGTCTTATTTAAAACTGTCAGTTAATCAGCAAAACTACCGGTATAAAGGTTTTGGTATACCTGCCATTTGAGGTAATCTCGAGAGAAAGGTTTAATTTTGATTTTTTGATCTCGCCCAAAACTATCTCAAACTCCGTTTGGGCAACATTGACTCCACCGTGTTTCTGATCCAAATTTACCCACAGTGACGGGTTGGGGTTAACCGTTACGCCTTCTTCGGTGTGCCACTGTATTTCGAGCCATTGCTGATCCCAGATGTTGTTGTAAAACTTAAGTTTAATCTTCTTGCTTGAATTGGCATTCATCACCGCACCGTTTTCATACTCCACATATGTATCAAAAAGAATACCGCTGTATCTGACAGTGTTCGGAACACGGGCGAGAAGCTGTGAAAAATCGCCCTCTCCTATTTGTTTGAAAATATGCTGTTTTAAAAACTGCGACCGATCTATGACGCTTATCTCAAAATTGTTTTTATCCTCAGCAGAAAAACTCACGATATCTGCACCGAGAAAAGACGGAATAAGATTGATAACTCTCTCGCTCAGCTCTCCCACAGTCTTGGGCAGCCGCAGATCCGAATCAATCCTAAGGCACCATGTTACAATTTTTTCCCCAAGCGGCTTTATCCACTTCTCGGGGAGATTTGAGTACCCCTTAATTATTCCGAGAGTCGCACCGGCAAATCCCGCCGTGCAGTCGGCATCCTCCATACATCCTGCCGAGATGCAGAGAGTTTTTCCGAAATCGCCCTCGCCATAGATAAGTCCGAGCACTCCTATTGCCACATTACTCGGAGCATCGTAACCGTGCTCCGCCGCGGGAATATCATCCTCCGGTGTCTGCCCCGGATAATATCCCTTAATATTACCGAAACTTCCGGGAACGGTTTTCAATACTGCTTTTCTTGCCTCTTTCCATGTTTTGCCTGCCTTGTATGACTCAATTACGCACCTGACGCCTCGGCTTATTCCGCACTCACTCGGGATATAAGTAAGTCCCTTTTCCAAGATCTTTTCAATATCACTTTCCGCAAATGCATATGACTGCACAGCCGCACAGAAAATCTCGCCGTACACTCCCTCACATGAATGGTCCACCTGTGCATCCTCGAGAGCATAACGAACCGCAAGATCGGGGTTACCCGCACACAGGCATGCCCAGATTTCACTGCGGATAAAGGCTCCGCAACTGTTTTTGTTCAGATTGTTGAAATTTCCGGATAAGGGAGGGGGAATCTGATTGCGCAGATTATTCTTTCCCGCTCCGTATTCGCTCATACTTGTAGACACATAATTTAACCAATACTCGCCGAGTATATGACTATCTGTATACTTCCCGTACTTCTCCGCGGCGCGCAAAATCATCAGCTGAATGTCCAGATCATCATTCGGTACACCGCTCGGATCCTCCTGCATGTAAAATCCGATCTCAAGGCATCCTCTGTAACACTCAAACGGGGCGCCTATTGTTCCTCCGGCGGTTTTACCCCACCAACAGCCAAAAACCTTGTCCCTTAACACATTATATGGTATTTTCATAAAAACCTCCGTAGTATAAAGATTCATAAGATTTTATGTAAAAAAATTCTACAGCTATTTACCCGTCAAGGGGTGTTTTTACAAAAATTAATTCATGTTTTTTGTCAGCGCCTCTTTTTCAAACTGAAGCCGATACAGTCCGTAGTACCTGCCCTTTTTGCGGAGAAGCTCGTTATGGTTGCCCTCTTCGATTATCTCGCCGTGTGAGAGCACTATTATCTTATCCGCATGCTGTATTGTGGACAGACGGTGCGCAACTATCAGCATTGTGCCGATATTCATCATCTTCAAAAGCGAATCCTGTATCAAGAGTTCCGTCTCGGTATCTATATTGGCAGTAGCCTCGTCAAGTATCATAACCGCGGGCTTATGCACTATTGTGCGGGCAAACGAGAGAAGCTGGCGCTGACCGAGAGAGAAATTGTTGCCCCTCTCCCGCACCTCTTCGTCAAGCCCTTTGCCAAGACGCTCGATGAAATGATTTGCATTTACATATCTTGTCGCCTCGTTTACCTCGTCGTCGGTAATGCTGTCGTCACGGAGCACAATGTTTGAGCGTATGGTTCCCGAAAAAAGGAATACATCCTGTAGCATCTGTCCGAAATGACGGCGCAGTGAGGATATTTTTATCTTCCGTATATCTATTCCGTCGACAAGTATCTGACCTTTCTGTATATCGTAATTTCTGCATATGAGCGAGAGGATAGTCGTTTTGCCTGATCCCGTAGAACCCACAAATGCAACCGTCTGCTTTGCCTCAACCTTAAACGATACCCCTTTTAAAATCCACTCGTCCGGAATATACGAAAACCAAACATCACGAAATTCTATCTCGCCGCGCACATCCTCAAGTTCAATTGCGTCCGGCGCATCGACAATATCCGGCTTCATATCCATCAAAGTAAATATCTTTTCCGCAGACGCAAACGCTGACTGGAGCTGATTAAACTGCTCCGCAAGGTTCTGAATGGGGTTGAAAAATTTCTGAATATACATATAAAAGGCAACTATAACGCCGCCGTTTATAACCTGACCGAAAATCTCCCTCTCCGTAATAACGCTCTTTCCGCCGAGATATAAAAGACACAGGATAGAACAGATGTAAATCATATATATTGAGGGGCGGAAAACTCCGAATACAAATATCTGTTTATGCTTTGCCCACTCAAGTTTTCTGTTCTTCTCCTCAAATTCCTCTTCCTTTTTTTCCTCTCTGTTGAAAATCTGTGTTATCTTCATTCCCGAGAGATTTTCCGAAAGATAAGTATTTATATCCGTCGTGCCCTCCTTGACCTTGCGGTAAGCTCGGCGCGAGAACTTTCTGAATATAACACTCAAAATAACAATAAAAGGAACAAAGCAAAGTATCATAAGCGCAAGCATGTAGTTCAGAAGCAGCATGGCGACAAACACGCCGATAACTATGAAAACATTCTTTACAAGGTTTACTATAACGCTTGTGAACATTACCGAAATTGCGTTTGTATCGTTTGCGACACGGGTAACAAGTTTTCCTGTCGGAATACTGTTAAGCTGTGCGTGCGAGAGGCTCTCTATATGCGTGAAAACATCCTCTCTGATGCTTGAGAGCATCTTCTGTCCCGTGCGCTGAAGAATTATCGCCTGAAAATACGTGCAGACAAGGCTTATGATCAGCACAAGCGCGTACACGCCTACATATATCAAAAGACTGCTCATCTCAAATTTGCCCTCTATCATCTCCTCAATGCGCTTGATTATAAGCGGCGAGACGATGTCGTATCCGACAGCGACAAACATGATGAAAAGCACAAGCACAAAGCTCGGAATAAACGGTTTTATATACTTGCCCATTCGGCGGCAGATCTCCGAGTCCTTCATGTACCGCTCAAAGCCCATCTCCGTCTTCTTATCTTTAATAAAGAGGAATGCGAGCGAGAATATCAGAGTAAGCGTGCCGATTATTGCGCCGACAAGTATAAGGGGAAAATATTCTCTCATCCTTCTTCCTCCTTAAGTTTTTGTAGTTTTACCATATTTCTATACTCGGCGCAGCCTTGAAGCAGTTCGTCATGAGTTCCGACGGCACGGATCCTGCCGTCCTCAACATAGATGATCTTATCCATATTCTCAATCGTTGAAACTCTGTGGGCAATCAGAATTGTAGTCTTGCCCTTTCGGCTCTTTTCAAGGTTGCCGATAATGACACGCTCCGTCTTTGTGTCTACCGCGGACACCGAGTCGTCAAGAATCAGAATGCTCGCATCCTTCATCAGCGCTCTTGCAATCGAAATTCTCTGCTTCTGTCCGCCTGATACCGTAACTCCCCTCTCGCCGAGAACGGTCTTGTATCCCTCTTTGAACTCAGAAATATTTTCATGCACATCGCTGAGCTTTGCGGCATTTTCCACCTTGATGCGGTCGCAACCGTCATAGGCAAAAGAAATATTATGCTCTATGGTATCACTGAAGAGGAAATTATCCTGCGGCACGTAGGCACAGAATTTTCTGACAGTCTTGATAGGAATGGTGTTCACATCCCGCCCGTCAATGAAGAGGGTGCCGTCCGGTACATTATATGTTCTTAAAATAAGGTCGACGATTGTGGTCTTTCCCGAGCCGGTCTTTCCTATAATACCGACATTTTCGCCGCGCTTTATGGTGAAGCTGACATCGCTCAGTGCGTCGTAGTCACTGCCGGGATACCTGAAAGTCATATGCCGAAATTCTATCTCTCCCCCGATAAAGTCGACATCCGAGACATCCTCTCTGTCTTTGACATCGATCTCAGCGTCGAGGAACTCCGTAATGCGCCTCATGGAAGCGGCGCCGCGCGAGGTCATCTCAATAAGCTGGGAGACAGCCATAACAGGCCACACGACAGTGGAAAAATAGCTGATAAACTCGAGCAGCTCTCCCGCATTGAATTTTTCGGTATACACAAGGTATCCTCCGTAGCCGAGTATAACGCATATTACCGACTCGACAAAGAGGGATACAAAAATGTGCATGAGAACCGAGCTTTTGGTAAAGGCGATATTCGCCTTTTCGTTCTCACGGTTGAGTTTTTTGAATGCGAGAAGCTCCCGTCCCTCTTTAACAAACGCTTTGATAACCGCTATTCCCGAAAAACTCTCCTGAGAGAAATCCGACAGGGCGGAAAACGCCTCCTGCCTCAGTGTCCATTTGTCCATCATATATTTACCTATCAAGGTTGACACGATAAACAAAAACACCATCGGAATGAGAGATAAAACAGTAAGAAGTCCATCCATGTTTGCCATTTTTATAATGGCGAGGGTGCCTAAAAACAGCGCATCACAGAGCATCAGCACTCCCGAGCCGAAGCACTCCTCAACCGTATCAAGGTCATTTGTAAACAGAGACATAAGATTTCCGACCTTGTTTTTATGGTAAAACTGAACGCTCAGCTGTTTTGAGCGGCTGAACATCTCTCCCCTGAGCTTTTTGGCAACCTTTATGGCGGCGCCGAAAAAGCATACACGCCAGAAAAATCTGCCGAAAAACATTATAATTATAATCGGAACAATGGGCATACATATGCGCTCAAGCAGAAAGTCCATATCAAAGTCATATATGACACCCTCATACTCTACCTTGCCCGTATTTGCTCCGTTGATGACCATCCTGTAAAGCTCCGGAATCTCAAGCTGAAAGTAATCTACAAGCAACAGCGCGAGAATACCGAGAAACAGGATAGGCGAGTATTTTAAATAATATTTATTTATGTATTTGCCGAATATCAAGGGTTTACCTCCCCTTTGTTTTTTCCTTTATTTCCATTCGACCTCTATTACGACAGGTTCGTCGCAATAGGTGTCAACCGCTATATCTTTAATTGAGAAAGCCACCTCTTTAGCCGTGCCGTCGGGGTTTGAAAGTCCGGGGAGCGGGTCGTAACAAAGACGCAGCGGCTCACCGCTGTTCATAAGCCTTGCGCTCTTCGGAATTTTTCCGCCACACTCGAAAAAGTGAACGGCGGAGCTGATAAGCCCGTTATAGAAATGAAAATATGTCTTACCGTTCTTTTTTGTGGCGATATATTCGTTTTTGCCCGCCAAGGTGTACCCCGTGTCGTCCGCTTCTGCATCAAGAAGCACTCCGCCCATGCGCAGATACCAATCTCCCAAGGCGAGAAAACGGTCTGTCGTGTCCTTGTTGAATTTGCCGTTTGGCATAGGTCCGCCGTTGATAAGATAACTTCCGCCCATCGCCATTATCTTGTCAATCGAGGAGAGAAGATACCTCTTTGAGTAGTAATCCTCATCCTCTCTGAAGCCCCAGCTCTGCTCGCCGAGAGACTGACATGCCTCGGTCATCCTCTCAAATCTTTTTCCCTGCGGGACCTCCCTCTCCGGTGTCGAAAAATCACCCTCGTCAAATCCTCTGTTGTTTATAAGTATTGAGGGCATAAGCTCTCTTACATATTCGTTCATCGACGGGTCGTAAATCTTCGGAGGAATATCCCAGAAGAGTGTGTAAATCTCGCCGTAGTTTGTGAGAAGCTCTTTTATCTGAGCTTTGATATACTGCTTGTATTTATCCATATCCGCCGCGTCCTTATTTCTCGCACGGTACTGGTGCGAGGAGAGCGGATTATACGCATTTTCGTGATGCCAGTCGGGGTTTGAATAATAGATAGACAGCAGCATGCCGTGCTTGTGGCAGGCATCGGAGAGCATTTTCAAAACATCCTTTGCGTACCTTGTATTCATTATGTTATAATCGGTGGTCTTTGTGTCCCACATGCAAAAGCCGTCATGGTGCTTTGCTGTGAATGTTATGTATTTCATACCGCACTTTTTGGCAAGAAGTACCCATTCTTCGGGATCATACTCTGTCGGATTAAACTCCATTGCCATTTTGTCGTATTCCTCAAACGGAATACTGTATTTTGCGAGTGCCTGCTCGTGACGCGCGTCAATCGAATACACGCCCCAGTGAATAAACATTCCGAATTTGTTTGACATAGCTTACCCCTTTTCAGTGTTTTTTCGCATCGAAATCCTCGGTGCAAATCTTAAGGTTTCGCATCTTCTGCCGTCAGGGCAAAAAAATCGCCAACAAATTCTAAATATCATTTCATTTGTCGGCGATATTGGTTTTAAAAAAATCGCAATCCAACATTATTTAGTTTTTTAGAGCGGATATGGGCTTGACACCACTGTTTCTTTTTTCTAAAAAATCAAAAAAGCAGAATGCGGCGTAAATCAAGGTTTCTCAAAAGAGTGCGCAGAAATACCGCACTCCCCACTGAAACCGTCAACTTATCTTTTTATAATAATTATTTCTGAACAAGGTGAATGCCGAAACCGCATACCTCATCCTTGAAATATACAACCTTAGGCTTGCCTGTCTTAGCATCGCACTGAAGTGTCGACATATCAAACTCAAAGCCCATTCTCTTGTAGTATGCCATAGCACGGTCTACAAAGTTTGTTCTGATAGCAATATGACCGCATTTGCCGGGGCCCTTGCCGCACATAAACTCGAACGCCTCTCCCGCAAAAATCGACTTTGATGTCTCGCGTGTCGGCATACCGAAAAGCATCTCGAAGAGTTTTGCGCCGCGCTCTGCCTCTTCCTTGTTATCGGTATTGATTCCCATATGTACAAACTCAAGTCCGAGCATCTTCTTTACCGCATTCTTTGTAAGAAGAGTGATCTCGTCCCACTTCTTCTCCTTGATAAGCTCATCCTTAACCATAAACGAGCCGCCGCAGGCAACTATCTTGTTGAACTTGAGATAGTCAAGCAGATTTTCCTCATTGATACCGCCTGTGGGCATAAATGTAAGCTGTCCGTAGGGAGCTGCCATAGCCTTGAGCATTTTAAGTCCGCCTGCAGCCTCTGCCGGGAAGAATTTTACAGTCTTAAGTCCGAGCTCAAGAGCCGCCTCAATATCAGAGGGGTTAGAGCAACCGGGGAGCATTGTAACGCCCTTTGAGAGCGCATATGCAGTAACCTTGGGGTTAAGTCCGGGAGATACGATAAATTTTGAGCCTGCTGCAATAGCTGCGTCAACCTGCTCTGTTGTGAGCACGGTGCCTGCACCTACAAGCATATCGGGATATGCCTCTGTTATGTTTTTGATAGCCTCTGCTGCGGCAGATGTTCTGAATGTGATCTCCGCTGCGGGAAGTCCGCCGTCTATAAGCGCTTTTGCAAGAGGAACTGCGTCCTCGGCATTTTCAATTTTAATTACCGGAATAAGTCCGATACTGTAAAGTTCGTCCATCATATTCTTGTTCACTTTGGATAACTCCTTTGGTTTATAAATTTTTCAAATCAATTATACTATATTATTTATAATAACAAAATTGCAAAAATTGCTCTACGCATTGCAAAACTTGCACTGTAACAGAGATAAATCGGAATAGATTATTGACATGAAATGATTTTGGGATTATAATAAATTTGAAAGCTCTAATTTATTAGATTTTTCCGAAAATTCTCTGCAAAAAAGCGGACAAGTCACAGGGGGTAACGATGTCAGACACAAAAAAAGCAACAGTGGCAATAGTCACAAAAAACAACTTTTTGGCACAGAAAATAACGCTTGCCTCAGACAAATACCAGACACATCGCTACACTCATCCCAAAGCAAGCTATACCGAGGACCTGGTGCTTTTCGACAAGGACAGCTTTGCACTTCAGGCAGACGGAGCAAAAACCATCAGCAGACACGAGCCCTGCGACCTCAAAATCCCCTTTGCCCTTGATGCGGTAGAAAAGCTGCTCATCAAAGAGAGGCAAAGTCACACGGCAAGACTTGTGATACAAAACGGTTATGCGGTACTTGACGGAAAAAAGATAAGTTTGAGCACACACGAGTTTATGCTGCTAAGACTGCTGTGTGAAAAGCGCGGTGAGTACGCCTCAAAAGAGGAAATACTGACAAATGTATGGCAAGGGGACTCCGACCCCGGAATAGTTAACGTCTACATACATTATCTGCGGGAGAAGCTTGAGTCGGGCGGAGAGAAAATCATCCTCTCAAAGCGGGCTTTCGGATACAAAATAAATACTGATATTTTGGGAGGTGACGAGCATGCTGCGTCTTTATGAGGGGGAATTTTCTTCGGTTGCACGGGAAGCGGTAATCGAGGATATAAAAAGGCGCGTCGACAAAAAAGAGCGGGTATATCTTGTTGTACCTGAGCAGCAGACGCTGCTGACAGAGCTTGAGATGGCAAACATACTTCCCTCTTATGCCCCGCTGTGCTTTGAGGTTACAAATTTCCCGAGACTTGCAAATACGGTATTCAGAGTACTCGGAGGAATCTCCGAGGGCTACTGCACAAAGGGTGTCGAGGCACTCATCATGTGGCGCACCCTGACAGAGCTCGGTCCGTACCTTTCAACCTACACAGGCAAGGATGAAATCAACACGGGTACGGTGGAAAGATGCCTTGCGGCAATACACGAGATGAGCGGGCTCTCGATAAAAAGCGAGGATCTTCTGGCAGCGGCGGAAAAAGAAAAGGTATCAAACTTCAAAAGACTGCAGGACAAACTCACCGATCTGTCCAAAATAATGGCTCTTTACAAAAAAATCCTCAGCGAGAATTATTCGGACATGACGGAGGACCTTTACGCACTGTGTGAAAAGCTAAAAGAAAACAGAGGCTTCTTTAAAGACAGCAGTTTTTATTTTATAGGTTATACCTCCTTCACAGAGCCGCAGTATCGGCTGCTCGATGTGTTGATAGGAGAATACGATGTGGCGGTACACCTTGAGATGCCGAGGCATGCAAAGGATTATTTTGAGTACAGAGAACTCACCGAGACCGAAAATCGGCTTGAGAACATAGGCAAAAAAAGCGGCTCACAGATATTTAAATATAACAAATTCGAGCTGTCGGACGGGCAGAATATTACCCTGACAAACGCCGCAAAGCTGCTCTGGCACAGCAGCGGTGCACTGCCGTGCACCGAAGATGAACCGGGCGAGGCGGTGAGAATTTTCAGGGCAAAGGACTCATACCGTGAGGCTGATTTTATCGCCTCGGACATAAAGCGCCGTGTAATGCTCGGTGCGTCATACAGTGACTTTGCCATACTGACACGAGATATCGAAAAATACAGTCACATTATTAAATCCTCTCTTGATAATACGGGAATTGACGCCTTTTTGTCTATAAAGCGGGATGTGTTCTCCTTTGAGGCGGTAAAGCTTATTAACAACGCCTTTCAGATTGTAAAAAACAACTTCAGGCGTGAGGATGTTATTTCTTATATGAAATGCGGACTTTCGGATATAAGTATGGAGGCGTGTGACGAATTTCAGCTTTACACCTCGGTTTGGAATATAAACGGCGAGCGGTTTTATGACGGTGTGGCGTGGAATATGAACCCCGGGGGATTTGTTGACAAGCTCTCCGAGGAAGATAAAAAAATACTTCTCTCGGTAAATGAGACACGAAAAAAAATAATCGGTCCGCTTGTAAAACTGAAGTCGGAGTTTTCAGAATGCAGGACGGTCAGGGAGTTTGCGGCGGCGCTGATAAAGTTTCTCTCTCAGGCGGAGCTTGAAAAAATGCTCCTTGAGCGTTGCCGCATGCTTGTATCTCTTTCTCTGACCGAGAGCGCAAAATTCGACTCACAGCTCTGGGGGATAATTTGCTCAAGCCTTGACACGCTGGTATCGGTTATGGGAGAGTGTAAAACAGATCTCGGCGGCTTTGTCTCACAGCTCAACATTCTCTTCTCTCAGATCAATATAAACAAAATACCGACCTACCGTGATCAGGTGATAGTTGCGCAGGCTGATATTGCCAGGCTCCCGAAGAAAAAATATGTGTATCTTATGGGCGTAAACCGAGGTGAGTTCCCGATGAGCGTGAAAGAAAACTCATATTTTTCCGAGCGGGACAAGGCTATACTTGAGGAGTACGGAATCGGCATGAAGCCCGACCTTGAGATAAAATATGCCCGTGAGCTGTTCTTTTTCTCCCGTGCCTTTTCGCTTGCCGAGGAGGGCGTAACACTCACTTATTCGGAGCGCTCGACCGATTTTTCACCGTCGGAAAAAGCGGAAATTATAGACAGAATATGCGAGATTTTTAACGGAAAGGTAGTGCCCACGGACATCTCTTCCCTGCCGCTTACCGAGAGGCTGTATCAGCCGGGAGATGCAATCGAGGCACTGCGGGAAGCCGGGCCGGATGAGTACCGTCAGATAAAGGACGCACTCACAAATTCAGGCTATGACCGAGAGGTCAGCGTATGCGAGAAGAATATAAAAAACACCGATCTTGCTCTCTCCGAGGATACCGCACGGGATATATACCGCTCGGATATTACCCTCTCATCATCAAAGCTCGATACATACATGAGCTGTCCGCTCAGATATTTTCTGACATACAACCTAAGACTGAACGAAAACAGAGAGGCTGTGTTTGACCTCAGAAATGTAGGAAATCTCGTGCATGAGATAATGGAGCATTTCTTCACAGACATGAAAAAATCGGGTATTGACTTTGACACTGTCACAGAGGAAGATATACTGAATATCGCAAAACTCGGAAAAGACAAGTATATAAACAAAATATTCAGTGATGAGTCGATATCCAAAAAGAGGATAGACGCATTTGTAAACAGGATTATTACCAACACGGTACCTATGCTGAAGAGTCTGTGCGAGGAATTTAAGGGATCAAAATACAGACCTTGCGAATTTGAGTTCCCTGTCGGAACGGCGGAGGGCGCAAAGGCGCACTCGGTAAAATGCGAGGACGGAACACGCATTTTTCTCAAGGGAATTATTGACCGTGTCGACATATTTAGATGCGGAAATGATGTATATCTCAGAATAATAGACTACAAAACGGGAGGAAAGAAGTTAAGCAAAAAGGATATCGAAAAAGGCAAGAACCTGCAAATGCTGCTCTACCTGACATCTCTTTGCGAGGAGGAAAACCGTGATCTGTGGGAAAAATGGGGCGTCACCGACGGCGGAAAAGCCATCCCTGCCGGCGCAATATATATAAATCCCGCCTTAAACGACCGCAATCTCAATACGGCAAACCGAGAGGAGATAATAAAAGAGATTTTCAAGCTCAACAACGATCGTGAGGGCATTATTTTAAATGATGAAAACAACCTTGCCGCCATCAGCAGAGATATCTCGCCCATCACTTTCAAAAAGGACGGAGAACTCACCAAAAACTCGCTAAGCCATGTATATGACATTGAGGAGTGGGATGAGATAAAAGCGGAAATCGACAAGCAAATAGCCTCTGCCGCAACGCAGATGAAAAGCGGCAGAATAGACACAAAATCGCTTAACAAAACTTCCCTTTGCGACTTTTGCCAGTATAAACCCGTCTGCCGAAAAGGAAATTATACGAACGACAATAATTGACATCGCCGCAAGGCATATCTGCGCGTCAAAAGTGCAGAACAGTCGATTTTTATGCATTTTTGTATGCTTTTATTTACATTTTTTCGCTTTTCGGCAAAATTTACATCTTTATATATCAATATGTGATATTGAACCGTTCAGCCCTTCCCAAATTTGCATTTGGTACTATGGCTAGCAGTTGCAAGTCAACTGCGGCTGACATTCTCACAGTTCGTTGTTACTACGGATTTCTCTGCCTGTGAGACCTCACGGGAT
>CALWTU010000106.1 GCA_944384515.1 uncultured Clostridia bacterium | reverse complement strand
CATCACGAGAGCAGTGCGGCTTCCTTTTCCTCTTTCACATCCGAGAGCAGATCTGCATCCTTTTCGGCTATAAGATCTGAGAGCAGTGCGGCGCTCTTCACCTGATATTCCGTCACGCCCGACACGGTCTCCCCGTCAATCTGCAGCGGGGTGGGGCGGTCAAACTCGACTGTAATATCCTTGCCCTCGATAATTTCAAATATCTTACTAAACTTCAGGTGCGTTCCGCGGAAAACATGGCGGAAAAGTGAGAGCAGTGTAAACCGCCCCGCATCATGCACTACCGCAACCGAGAGCTTACGCTCCGTATTTTTTCTGTCCTGTGTGGGGGTTATCATCATTCCGCCGCCGAAGTATCTGCCGTTCATCGTGGGCGCCATCCACACCTTTTTGAAGTATCTTACATTTCCGTCGACCGTGATCTTTGCGTTTGTCGGGCGGAATTTATATATAAGTCCCTTCAGAGCCATCACGGTGTAATTGGGCGCCTTGCCTCGCTTTTGGCGGAATTTGTCTCCCTCCTCACAGCAAAAGCCGTCTATGCCGTATCCGATACCGTTGATGAACTTATAGCTTTTGCCCAAAACGGTGATTGTCGGCAAATTTTTTATATATTCCGAAATTTCAACCACTCCGTCATATTTTCCGTCTTTTATGTCGTATATAAAATCATTGCCTGTGCCTGCACTGTAACAGTATATCGGAAAGGGATATTCCTTGTCCTCTATCGAGTTTATAAAGCGGTTAAGCGTTCCGTCGCCGCCCGCAATGATAAGCCTGTCTTTGCCTGTAAGATTTGAAAGGTACGAGGGCTTGTCTTCAATATCAATGACATTTTCGGTGACAATCTCTTCACCCTTAAAAAATTCGCCTATCTTCTCGGCGAGTTTTTTGCTCTCGGCGGACTTTGTGCCTGCGGTGGGATTAAAAAAAATATGTATCATATAAATTTGCCTCGTTTTGTTGAACTAAAAAATTCCGAATATCAGTCTTTAAAGAAAACCGATAAGAGAATTAATGAGGGGGCGTGTTAAAATAAGCGTGCTTAAGCCTGTCGCGGCTTAAATGTTTATAAGATATTATACTATATACGCAAAGTTTTGTCAACAATATAATACGGCATGGCTTATTACTCCGTGTTCCATTTAAGATTTTTGTCTTCAAAAGGGACCCGCTGTATTTAAAAAAATAATACGGTGCTTAATTTTTCAAATAATACTTGACAAAACCGCTCATAAGGTCTATAATTAATTTAAAGGCAGAGACGGGAAGGAGTAACGCTTTTGTCGGCTTAAGAGAGAGAGGATGGTCGGTGTAAATCCTCAGAGGCAGAGTGTGAAGCAGTCCCCGAGCTTCAGAGAGAAGGCATATTTGCTCTAAATTCTGACGGTTGCGCCCGTTACGGCGTGGAGTTTTTATTGAAACTTATTGAGGGAGGGCAGGCGACTGCTTTCTGAAAAACGGTGGTATCACGATTTTGTTCGTCCGTGGCAGGTTATTGCTCACGGATTTTTTTGTTTTTGCGCCGCCTTTTGCAAGGTGTCCTTTTGGGTGCCGAGGGGGGGTTATATGCCACGGAGAACAGGCGCACGGCACGGGGTAAGGACGTTTTTTTCAGATGCAAGCGTTCATCGGGCGTCCCGCCGCACGGCGCGCGGGAGAGATAAACAACTCGGTACCGGTAAATCAGCTTCTCTTCATTATGTGCCCCGCCGCACACCGTGCGGTATGCGGGAAAGTGCCTGCCGTGTCAACTTTTTTGAGTTTTTGTAATATATATAAATGTATGATTTTGAGGAGGGTAATATGAACATCAAAATTCTTAAACTGCTTGAGAAAGACGCAAGAATGTCCGTCAAGGATATTGCGCTTATCTGCGATATGTCAGAGAAGGATGTCGAAAAAGAAATTTCCGAGATGCAGTCGCAGGGGATAATCCGCGGTCACAGGAGTGTTATTGACTGGGAGAAGGTGGATTCTTCTATGGTAAGCGCCATAATCGAACTCAAGGTTACCCCCGCCGCAGGTCTTGGATTTGAAGAGGTCGCAGAGAGAATTTCCGGGTATGACGAGGTGGAGTCCGTCTACCTTATGTCGGGGGCGTGTGACTTAATTGTGGTTGTAAGAGGCCGCACATTCCATGAGGTGGCGAATTTTGTTGCAAAGGAGCTTGCCGTTATCGACTCCGTCACATCCACCGCGACGCAGTTCATTATGAGACGGTATAAGGAGACGGGTGTTGAGATGAGGGACAGTGAGGATGACGGAAGGGGCAAAATATTCATATGATAAATTACGAAAATATTGTCTCCGATGCAATATCCGAAATAAAACCGTCGGGTATCAGAAAATTTTTTGATAGTGCCAATACCATGGAGGGCGTGATATCTCTCGGCGTCGGTGAGCCGGATTTCCGCACGCCGTGGCAGGTGCGCCATGCGGCTATCCGCTCTCTTGAGAAGGGTGCTACAAGATACACCTCAAATATGGGACTTGAGGAGCTGCGAGGGGAGCTTTGCAGGTATGTAAGCCGAAAATACGGCGTGGAGTATTCACCGAAAAACGAGGTGCTGATCACAGTCGGCGGCAGCGAGGCGGTGGATGCTGCACTGCGTGCGGTTATCAATCCGGGTGATGAGGTTATAATTCCGCAGCCGAGTTATGTCTGCTATGAGCCGATGACAAAGCTCTGTCACGGCGTGCCTAAAATCATAAATACAAAGGCGGAAAACGGCTTTAAGCTCACTGCCGAGGAGCTTAAAGAAAGCATTACCCCGAGGACAAAGGCGCTGATTCTGCCGTATCCGTCAAACCCCACGGGCGCAATTATGGAAAGAGAGGACCTTGAGGCTGTTCGCGATGTGCTCATGGATACCGATATTATGGTCATCTCGGATGAGATATATGCAGAGCTTACCTTCGGCGGCAAAAAGCATATAAGCATTGCCTCCCTTGAGGGAATGAAGGAGAGGACAATACTCGTAAACGGCTTTTCAAAAGCCTTTTCAATGACGGGCTGGCGGCTTGGCTATGCGATGGGACCTGCCGAAATCATGAAGCATATCATAAAGATACATCAGTATGCGATAATGTGCGCACCGACAACATCACAGCTTGCCGCAATAGAGGCGCTGCGCAGCTGCGACGGGGATGTCGAGAACATGAGGGAGGAATACGACCGCCGCCGCAAGATAATGGTTAACGGCTTCAATGAGCTCGGACTTACATGTCCTGAGCCGAAGGGCGCATTTTACGCTTTCCCTTCAATTAAGCCAACAGGCATGTCAAGCGACGAGTTCTGTGAGAGACTTCTTTATGAAAAGAAGGTTGCACTCGTCCCCGGCAATGCTTTCGGCGAGAGCGGAGAGGGATTTGTCAGGGCGTCCTACTGCTATTCCATTGCGCATATCAGAGAGGCGCTCAAAAGAATAGGTGAGTTTATTGCAGAGCGGAGATAGGGAGAACGGTTTGTCCAGAGGGCGATTCTGCCCGAAAAATTTTCTTCCCGTAAAACGGTAATAATGTACAAAATGCATACATAATTTTATGCAATTTGTATATTGACGAAATGGGAGTATTTTGATATAATTTACTCATTATTACGGACTTCGTGTCTGTATTTTAACTGCTTTCAATGGCAGAAAAGACTGTGACCGGAAAGAAGTAGGATATACGGTTTTTGCAGAGAGTTGTCGGTTGGTGCGAGGCAATAAAATCCTGTATTTGAAATACATTCCGAGAGTTGTGTACCGAACGGCGCTCTGCCAAGTAGGCTGCAACGGGTGCGCCCGTTAAAGCGTAGGGTATTGCTTGATACCCGTTGAGGCTCCTTTCGTGAGAGGGGAGTGAATTGAGGTGGTAACACGAGATTATATCCCGTCCTCTGTTTTTAAAAAACGGAGGACTTTTTTTGTCTTCCGGTTAAAGCAAAAAGCAAAATAAGAAAGGAAGACAAAAATGGCAGTTAAGATTATTTTACTTGTTTTATTCGTCCTGATGACCGCCTATATCGGCATTGTTTGCAGGAGGCAGGCGCAGAGCACCGAGGGATTTGTCCTCGGCGGCAGATCTGTCGGCCCGTGGCTTACCGCCTTTGCTTACGGAACATCTTATTTTTCCGCTGTTATCTTCATAGGATATGCGGGGCAGTTCGGCTGGAGATTCGGGCTTTCCTCTACATGGATAGGAGTCGGAAATGCCGTGCTCGGCTCTCTTCTTGCATGGATTGTTCTCGGCAGGAGAACACGCAAAATCTCTCATTATTATAACAGCTCCACCATGCCCGACTTTTTCGGCAAGCGCTTCGGTTCGCCCTCATTGCGCTTTGCGTCGGCTCTTATAGTATTTGTTTTTCTGATTCCTTACACCGCATCTCTTTATAACGGTCTTTCAAGACTTTTCAATATGGCGTTCAGTATCGACTATACCGTGTGCATTATTGCCATGGCGGTTCTGACATGCATATATGTCGTTGCGGGCGGATATATGGCAACGGCTGTCAACGATTTCATACAGGGCATAATAATGCTCGTCGGTATCGTGGCGGTGGTTGTTGCGGTGCTCGGTGAAAACGGCGGTCTTATTGACGCTTATGAAAAGCTTGACGGTGTGTTCGATAAAAATATTCCCGCAGGCTCATTTACATCCGTTTTCGGCCCTGAGCCGTTCAACCTCTTCGGAGTTATAATACTTACATCTCTGGGTACATGGGGACTTCCGCAGATGGTCGGCAAGTTCTATGCCATCAAGGATGCGGACGCCATTAAAAAAGGCGCGCTTGTCTCTACCGTGTTTGCGCTTGTAGTGGCGGGCGGATGCTATTTCCTCGGCGGATTCGGCAGGCTCTACACTCCGCCCCGTGAAGAAAACGGCGCCGTAATCTACGACGCAATAATTCCGAAAATGCTTGAAAATTTGCCAGAAGCACTCATCGGCGTGATCGTTATTCTTGTGCTGTCAGCATCAATGTCAACTCTCTCTTCTCTTGTATTGACATCAAGCTCCACAATGACGCTTGACCTCATAAAACCCAAGGTCGACAAGGCGAAAAGTGTCACAATGACCGAGCGGGCGGAGGTTTTGGTAATGCGGCTGCTCGTCGTGGTATTCGTGGTTATATCCTCCGTCATTGCGATACTTCAGTACAAGTACAATTTCGCATTTATCGCTCAGCTTATGGGTCTGTCGTGGGGTGCGCTTGCGGGGGCGTTTCTGGCTCCGTTCCTCTACGGGCTGTACTGGAAGAGGACCTCGGCGCTCTCTGTTTGGGTATGCTTTATTTTCGGCACGGTCGTTATGCTGCTCAACTCCTTCTTCGGCGGCATTTTCCCCGACTTTCTCAAGTCGAGCATTAACTGCGGTGCGGCGGTTATGCTCATCGGACTTGTTATCGTTCCGATTGTCAGTCTCTTTTCCAAGGTCAAAAACAAAGAAGAGGTTGATAAAATGCTTGCCTCAGTAAAAAGCAATGACTGATTTTCCCACCGTATCGGTTAAGAGAAAATCCCGAATATAAAAACAAAAGGATCTTTTGAGAAATGATAATTACAGATTTTTTAAAGCGAAACGCAAAAGAGTACAAAGACGATGTTGCCCTGGTTGAGATAAATCCTCATCTGCATAACAACAGCCGTATAACATGGCGTGAGTTTGCGCTGATAGAGTCGGATCCCAACTGCCGTCAGGTGAGGACGGAGATGACATGGGGCGAGTTTGAGACAAAATCAAATCTTTTTGCAAATCTCCTTCTCAGCCGAGGGGTAAAAAAGGGAGATAAGGTGGCGATACTCCTTATGAACTGCCTTGAATGGCTGCCGATATATTTCGGAATTCTGAAGGTGGGTGCGCTTGCCGTGCCGCTCAATTACAGGTATACATCAGATGAGATCCGCTACTGCTTAAATCTTGCGGACTGCTCGATTTTGATTTTCGGCCCTGAGTTTATCGGCAGGGTAGAGGAGATAGCGGACAGACTTGAAAAGATAAAATATACATTCTATGTCGGTCAGGACTGCCCCCGTTTTTCGGAGAGCTATGACAATCTTGTAAACTACTGCTCTCCGCTCTCACCGGATGTTGAGATCACCGAGGATGACGACGCGGCGATATATTTTTCCTCCGGAACAACAGGATTTCCCAAGGCGATACTTCATTCGCACAGGGCGCTGACGCATGCCGCAAGGGTGGAGATGGAGCATCACGGACAGACAAGAGAGGATACGTTCCTCTGCATCCCGCCGCTCTATCATACAGGCGCAAAGATGCATTGGTTCGGCTCTCTTATAACAGGCGGCCGTGCGGTACTGCTCAAGGGTGTCAAGCCGGAATGGATACTTAAGACCGTCTCTGAGGAGAAATGCACTATTGTTTGGCTGCTGGTGCCGTGGGCGCAGGATATCCTTGACGCAATAGAGAATAAGAGCATTAATCTTGATGATTACAATCTCTCGCAGTGGCGGCTTATGCATATCGGCGCACAGCCGGTGCCGCCGAGCATGATAAAGAGATGGCTCAAGTATTTCCCGAACCACAAGTACGACACAAACTACGGACTGAGCGAGTCTATCGGTCCGGGATGCGTGCATCTGGGAGTTGAAAATCCGCATAAGATAGGCGCAATAGGCAAGGCGGGATACGGCTGGCAGGCAGAGATTGTCGACTCGGAGCATAAGCCGGTGAAGCGCGGTGATGTCGGCGAGCTTGCGGTCAAGGGACCCGGAGTTATGAAGTGCTATTATAACGATCCCAAGGCGACAGCCGAGGTGCTCTCTGACGGATGGCTTTATACCGGAGATATGGCAATGGAGGACGGGGACGGCTTCATTTATCTTGTCGACCGCAAAAAGGATGTTATTATTTCGGGCGGCGAGAACATTTACCCGGTACAGATAGAGGACTTTATCCGCAGACACAGTATGGTAAAGGATGTTGCGGTGATAGGAGTTTATGACACGAGGCTCGGAGAGTGTGCGCTTGCCATTGTTGAGCCTAAAGACGGGATGACGGTTACCGAGGAGATGATGCAGGAGTTTTGTCTTGAGCTTCCGAGATACAAGCGCCCCCACAGCTTTATTTTCGCAAAGGTGCCGAGAAACCCGACAGGAAAGATAGAAAAACCCAAACTTCGTGACATGTACGGCGCAAGGGGGCTTGTCGCACAACAGAACGAGGTAGTGTAACCTTCAAAAAGAGAGGAAAATATAATGAAAAAATTGTTGCTTGGAAACCACGCTGTCGCAAGAGGCGCTTATGAGGCGGGGGTGCGTGTGGTTTCTTCATACCCCGGTACTCCGAGTACAGAGATAACAGAGGAGATGGCGAGATATCCGAAAGAGGAGGTATATGCCGAGTGGGCGCCTAATGAAAAGGTTGCCTGTGAGGTTGCAATAGGTGCGTCAATCGGCGGCGCAAGAGCGATGAGCTGCTGCAAGCATGTAGGACTTAACGTTATGGCGGACCCGATTTTCACCGCATCGTATACGGGAGTTAACGGCGGAC
>CALWTU010000105.1 GCA_944384515.1 uncultured Clostridia bacterium | reverse complement strand
AAAGATTTTTTATTGAGTTTTTGCCGGATAATTCAACTCTCCCGCTCTTTTTTAAATATCTTCTTCGGCAGGAAATGATTTTGCCATTCTGACATTTTTATATCTGCTGTCCGCTGTTACCTCCCGCACCACATCCAAAAATGAAGGAATATTAATTGTCTCTTCCTCAGAAGACAGCTCTATTTCCAATATCGCCGTTTTCTTCCACTGGGGATATATATCAATCTCATACGTTTGGCCCATATAATCAAAACTGCACCTTTGTTTTGTTATGCTGATATATCCCCGCTTTTTTCTCTCTGAAAGCTTTTTATACTCGCCCTCTGTAATCTCCCTCTCATCCTCTATCGCCCTAAGAGTGTTTACTCTTATTTTGCGGGTATGCGTATACCTCACTTTGTCCGGGTACTTGCGCATTCTTAATCTCTCGGTAATTTCGCTCGGAGAATCAAGATATGTCTGTATTATTTCGGTGGAGCAAAAATTATGCTGACGCTCTATAACATCAAGCGACGGCATTTTAATAATATATTTTCTCTCTATCTCAAACGGTGCCCCCACTTTGTGCCTCTCCTCTCTTTTCTAATCGGTAAAACTGTAACATTTTCATATATTTTACCACTGTTTATTTATTTTTTCAACCACTTGTACATTTTTTAGTATAAATCTATTGACTTAACTGCTTTTATATGTTAAAATAAACTATATCGGTTTGTTATTTATTTTTTCTGATAGAGAGGGTATATAAAAATGGAAAACAAAGAAGTTTCTCAAAACGAGATAGTTAATACACAGCAAACAAAAAACGCTGAGACCGCCGTAAAAGAAGACAGCAAGAGAGAGAGATACTCCGAGCAGGAGTGGCTCACCGATGAGGAACTTGAGAAAAAAAGAAAAAGACAGGAAATCTTTGATAAGATTACAACAGGACTTCTTATTTTTCTTATGTGCACTCCGTTTTTAATCCTTGCATATATTATTGTCTGGTTCTTGACCAAATAATTTTAAGAAAGAGTAAAAGAGGCTTTTCCCGCTTTTACTCTTTTTTGTTTTGCAGTGGAATTTTTTATACAATCCGCCGGTATGCGCTTATGTATCCGTCTTTGAAATTCGTATAATCTCATCACAATAATCAAAAGCGAATTTATCAAGAAACAATTTTATGTGGGTCAAAAAACTCACTTTCTCAAAAAACTCATGCCGAATTCTTTAAAACTTATGGCTTTTTATCATAAAGCTATGCATAGTTTTCGGGCTGTTTGACCGAAAAAAGTCATTTCCCGACCTTTTCACACGCTCCGACTTTTGCATCGGGAGATATAAGATAACTTTCGGTATACTTAACCTCGTCAATCTCGCATCCCACGCCTATCCTCACATCGCGTCCTACAACTCTCTTTGCCTTAACATACTCAAGATTGATACTGTCACCTTCTATACATTCATTTACCGTGAGTACGGTAAGATTTTTAAAGAGCTTTGACACAAGCGGAATTTTCGAGATTTTCTTCAGTCTGCCTTTTGCGCCGATGCTTATCTCACTGCCTCCGATACTCTCGATCTCACTGTCGTCTTTATCAAGTTTAATATCAATTTTTTCGGCATTCAAAAGTCCCGTACAATTTATATTTCCGCTGAAATGAAACTCCTCTGCCTCAATATCCGCCCCGGAGTTTATTGTGCCGGAAGCATTAACTACCCCCGCCTTTATACCGCCCTTTGGCGTCAGGCTGCCTGACAGTTTCAGCTCTTGTTCGCAAGCAATCTCGCCTGCAGTATCCACAGAACCGAAAACTTTTATATTTTTCGCTTTGACAAATCCTTCGCTTTTAAGTCTGCCCGACACGCTGAAGTTCTCTGCACAGACACAGTTGCCCTGCGAATTTATCACACCGCAGGCGGAAAGCGAGTTGCATTTTACATTTCCGAGTAATTTTCCTGCTCCGTTTATATTTATATCCTCATTAAAATCTCCCTGCGGGATAGTACCTGAACCTGATATCTTCATAATAATCTCTCTTTCTAATTTTTTAAAATGTCTTAGGGTGTTATTTACTTGAATATTCTGCTAAAAAATCCGCCGCGCTTATTTTCTTCCGCTTTAAACATACCTTTTATGTTCTCGGTAATATCTGTTTTCTCCCCCTTCTTATTAATCACCTTAACCGAACTGATATCCTTCAAATAATATGTTTTTTCTCCGTATTCCGTAGATATGACCATCATATCATCGGCATTTTCCTCTCCGCTGAGTTTTTTCGCAAGCTCCTCAAGCAAAACATCCTCTTTCATGTTCTGTATAAGCTCTATGCGCTCGCATACAAGTTTTTGCGGGAAATATGTAGCCTGCCCCGTCACGCTTGATTTTTTTATAAACCAATCGTCCGGGATAAGTCCCATCCTCTTCCATCGGTACAGTGCCCCGTATGATATGTTGTATTTTTCAAGCAGTTCCTTCTTTGATATAAGTTTATCGTCCATTTTGCAGTCGCTCCTTAATATAACATTGTTGCGTAACATTGTTACTGTAGACAGTATAGCATAACATTGTTACGCTGTCAATAGTTTTTTCAAAAAAAGAATGTAAAATATCATTTGACGGTTTATTGAGAAATAAGCATTGAAAATTTTATACAACTGTGCTAAAATAATTATATGGAGGAAGTATATGAAAAATATTAACGAATACAGAAAAATATATAACGGCATTTTAACTGCTCTGGAAGATAAAAGTCTCTCCCGCCGTGAACTTATAGACGAGGTAATTGAAAATTACGGTCTGACGGAGGATGAACTCGGAGATGACAGCACCAACGGCAAAGCAGGCATTATTCGCAGCATGACCGGAGTTACTATAAATCATATGCTTTCCAAGGCGGTTATCCGAAAAGACCAAAGCGGGATGTATTACAAGAATTCCGACAAACCCGTTGCCCTGCGAATTGAGAGGTGTGAAGAAGAGATTTTGCACCTGCTTTACGAGGGCGGAAAGACAAAGTCTCAGATAAAAGACGCTTTGGCTGATATCTTCAAAACAAACGAAACTCCGAGTATCCGAGACGATAATACCCTGTTTACATTTATCGGTCAGATACTCAAAAGGCTTACGGAAGAAAAACTCATTCAGTTTGACGGTTCGGTATACAGCATTTTGCCGAAAAGGGCGGCTGAGATAAAAAGCAGAGAGGAAATACAGTCTCTTAAAGCTGATTTTTTGACTATGATACACTCAAAAGGCGGAGAATTTTTTGAGCATTATTTTATGAATTTGCTCGCAAAATACCTTGTCAGGTGCGGAAAGATAGTTACCGAAAGCCGCAGAGTCGGAGGAAGTGACGACGGAGGAATTGACGGAATAGCAAAGACTGTTGACAGTCTCGGATTTCGTGAGACTATTATGGTACAGACAAAAAACCGCATTGACTTATCCACCGAGACCGAAATTAGAGGTTTTTACGGCGCAGTTTGCGCCGCTCAGGGCTCAAGGGGTATTTTTGCGACTACATCCGATTTTCATCCGACGGCGAAGAAATTTTTAGACTCCATTGACAACTGCGTCGGAGTTAACGGAGACAAGCTTTTCTCAATGGCTACAGACGCCTCCTACGGTATAAAGCGAGAAGGCAAAAAGCTCGTAATTGATCTTGATATTTTCTGAAAACATTTTTTAAGGGGTTTTAAAAACTCCCGCCCTTACATACAGCCTATCCCCTTTTTTCATTTATATATTATAAGCATGAAAGGAAAAAAATGGATTTTTCAAAATATACAAAACACAAGAGAGCCAACTGCGAGAGCTGTGAATTTTATCAGTATGACGACTTTACCGACACTTACTCCTGCTCTCTCAGCCTTGACGAGGACGAGATGGCGGACTTTGTCGCGGGTTATACCAAAGAGTGCAAGTATTACAGATACTACTATGAATACAAGAGCGTGCAAAAACAGATTTAGTTTAAAAGAAAAAACGCAAGCCGCATATTCAAAAAAGCGAGAAAAAGTGAGTTTAAAAGAGAAAACGGGAGTTTTGCTGATATAAATTGAAATATTGCAAAAAGTTTTTCAAAATCTGTTGACAAGCAAGGCTTTGTATGATATAATATGAAGGCTTGAAAACGGCTCGTGAATATCACGAAAAACAAAAAATTCGGAGGAATTAAAAATGTCCACATTTATGGCTAAAAAAGAAACCGTCGAGCGCAGATGGTTTATCATTGATGCCCAGGGTCAGCCTATAGGCAGAACTGCCGTTAAGGCCGCTAACATCCTTCGCGGAAAGCACAGACCCGAGTTTACACCTCATGTTGACTGCGGTGAGTTCGTTATTATCATCAACTGTGATAAAGCTGTTCTCACAGGCAAGAAGCTTGAACAGAAGTTTTACCGTCATCACTCCGGTTATATCGGAGGCCTCAAAGAGGTTAACTACAAGACTCTTATGAACACTCGTCCCGAGCTTGCTATGGAACTTGCTGTTAAGGGTATGCTCCCCCACAACTCTATCGGCGACAAGGCTTTCACACGCCTTCATGTTTATAAAGGTTCAAATCACGAACAGGCTGCTCAGAAGCCTACCCCAATTGACTGATAAGGGAGGAAAATCAGGATGTATACAAGTGTAAAACCTTATTTCTACGGCACAGGCAGAAGAAAGAAGTCTGTTGCAAGAGTTCGTCTGTATCCCGGTACAGGTGCTATCACAATCAACGGCAGAGATATAGATAATTACTTTGGTCTTGATACCCTCAAGCTCATCGTAAACCAGCCCTTCGGCGTTACCGAGACTGTCGGCAAGTTTGACATTGTTGCAAATGTTAACGGCGGCGGTATTTCAGGTCAGGCAGGCGCAATCCGTCACGGTGTTGCCCGCGCACTTCTCCTCGCTGACGAGACATACAAGCCCCTTCTCAAGAAGGCAGGTCTTCTCACTCGTGACCCTCGTATGAAGGAGAGAAAGAAATACGGTCTCAAGGCTGCACGTCGTGCACCCCAGTTCTCAAAGAGATAATTTATCTTTTCAGATTTTGCAAAAAACCGCAAGCCTCACGGTTTGCGGTTTTTTGTTTGTAAAGTTTTCTTATGGCGTGAGTACTTTTAAGAAAAAATCTGAAAATAATTATGCCGCACTTCCCTTTTTGTCTGCAAAATGCACCTTTCTTTCGCGTATGAGATGATATCGTTATGCGCATTTTCTTTAAAATTAATCCTCAAAAATGCCTTGACAAATTTCTTTTTCTGTGCTAAAATTTGTTGGTGACCGAACAATTTAAGTATGCATTTGAGAGTACAGATGCGATTTTTTTATGCAACAAAGGAGGCACCTTGTCGGATGGAGAATGACTGTGGAATATTGATACATAATTTGTCCCTGAAAATAAAAAAACACCTGGACTGTACCGTACAAAGTTTAGGTCTGACAGGTGTGCAGAGCCGAATTATGCACTATGTTATCATAAAATACGCCGAGGGAAAGGTGCTTCAGCGAGATGTGGAAAAGGCGTTCGGCATGAGCCGCTCCACTGCTACCGGAATACTTCAGCTCATGGAGAAAAACGGACTTATTATTCGAGAGAGCGCCGAGACCGACGCCAGAATGAAAACTCTGACGCCCACTCAAAAAGCTATGCATCTGCATGATGAGATAGGTTTATCCATTCAGCAGATGGAACGCAATCTCACACGCGGACTTTCGGACAAAAAACTTTCTGAGTTTTTGAAAATTGCATCTCAGATGTCCTCAAATCTCGACACATAGACATCTTTGTCAAACGGCATTTTATATTATTGTTTATGATACAAATATGGGAGGGTTGCTGTCTATGATTAAAACGCTTGCTCGCAGCGTTCGCGAGTATAAAAAACCGGCAATAATTACCCCGCTTTTAGTTGTTGTGGAAGTGGTTTTGGAATGTATCATTCCGTTTATTATTGCTAACGTAGTCAATCAAATACAGGCAGGATATGACATGAGCGTCATCGCCAAATACGGCGTTCAGCTGGTAATTATGTCTGTGCTGTCACTGGTCTTCGGCGTTCTTGCCGGAAACACCTGTGCCACCGCATCTACCGGCTTTGCAAAGAATTTGAGAAAAGATATGTTTTACCGTATCCAGGACTACTCGTTCGAAAACATTGACAAGTTCTCTGTCTCAAGTCTTGTTACCCGTATGACAACAGACGTTATCAACGTACAGATGTCATTTATGATGATCATACGCGTAGCTATACGCGCGCCTCTGACACTTTTGTTCTCATTTATAATGGGCTTTGTTATGGGCGGACGGCTGGCACTGATATTCCTTGTCACAATTCCGCTTTTGGGAATAGGACTCATTGTCGTTATCCGCAAGGCGATGCCTATTTTCCGCCGCGTGTTCAGAAAATACGACGCCCTTAACGACTCAGTACAGGAAAATGTACAGGCTATGCGTGTTGTAAAAAGTTATGTGCGTGAGGATTATGAAAAACAGAAATTTTCCGCCGCCGCAGAGAGTGTATGCACTGATTTCACACGCGCAGAGCGCATTATGGCACTTAACAGCCCCATGATGCAGTTTTGCGTATATTCCGCAATGGTATTTGTACTCTCCTTCGGCTCCTATTTGGTTATCTCAGGACGCGGCACGGATATTGCGGTAGGTCAGATGTCCTCAATACTCACCTACAGCTTTCAGATACTCATGAGCCTTATGATGCTCTCTATGGTCTTTGTCATAATAACCATGTCGCTTGAGTCCGCAGAGCGTATCGTTGAGGTCTTGAATGAAGAGAGCAACCTTACAAGCCCCGAGAACCCGGTTACAGCTGTAACTGACGGATCTGTGGATTTCGACAATGTAAGTTTCAAATATTCAAAGAAAGCCGAGCGCATGGCACTCTCAAATGTTGATCTGCATATTAAATCCGGAGAATTTATCGGAATTCTCGGAGGTACCGGATCATCAAAATCTTCTCTTGTGCAGTTGATTGCCCGTCTTTACGATGTCACGGAAGGATGTGTAAAAGTCGGAGGCGTAGATGTGCGAAATTATGATCTTGATGTTCTGCGAAACAGCGTTGCCGTCGTCCTTCAGAAGAACGTACTCTTTTCAGGCAGTATCAAAGACAATTTGCGCTGGGGAAACCCGAATGCAACCGACGAGGAAATTGTTGACGCATGCAAGCTTGCACAGGCAGATGAGTTTATACAGCAGTTCCCGAACAAATACGACACTTGGATTGAACAGGGCGGCGCAAACGTCTCCGGCGGTCAGAAACAGCGTCTGTGCATTGCGCGCGCACTGCTCAAAAAGCCCAAAATACTTATTTTGGACGACTCCACAAGTGCCGTGGACACAAAAACCGACGCTATGATCCGTCAGGCACTTTGCAATTTCATTCCCGAAACAACAAAGATTGTTATTGCGCAGCGTGTTGCTTCTGTTCAGAATGCAGACAGAATTGTTGTTATGGATGCCGGTCGCATAAGTGCTGTCGGCACTCATGATGAACTTCTGAAAACCAGTGAGATTTATAAAGAAGTGTATACTTCTCAGAATAAGGCGGGTGAGCAAGATGAAGAAAACTGAAATTAAAAATCAACCAACCCGACCGGCTACCACAGCGCGCGGTCAGCGGGCTCCAAGGGGCGTGCTGCGCAGATTAATCAAAACTTTATTTGAGTTTTACCCCGTACTCCTCCCGATTACTTTGGTATGTATCCTGATCAATGCGGTAGTCAGCTCACTTCCGGCAGTCTTCTTACAGAATGTTATCGCAATTGTCGACGAAAGTTATAAGAGCGGCGACTGGAACGCTGTTTCCGGGCGAATTTTGGGCCTTGTTGCCGTCCTCGTCGTCTTCTATGTTATAAGCCTTATTGCAGGTGCCACATATACTCAGCTGATGGCTGTTATAACACAGGGTTCTCTTAAGAAAATGCGTCAGAAAATGTTCAGTCATATGCAGGACCTGCCTATCAAATACTTCGACACAAACGGCCACGGCGACATCATGAGCTACTATACTAACGATGTCGATACACTGCGCCAGCTTATAAGCCAGAGTTTGCCTAATATAATTGTCTCCGGTATAACTCTTTTGATGGTATTTTCAATTATGGTGTATTTCAGCGCAATTTTGGCACTGATCGTCGTTGTCGGAGTCGTATGCATGGTATTTGCCGCACGAGCAGTTACAAACCGCTCATCAAAATATTTCCTGCGCCAGCAAGTCACGATGGCTAAGGCGGAAGCATTCATGGAAGAGATGATGACAGGTCAAAAGGTCATTAAGGTATTCTGCCATGAAGACGCTGCAAAAGCCGATTTTGATAAAGTAAACAGTGAGATCTTTTTCAATGCGCGTAACGGTAACCGCTTTGCGAATATTCTCATGCCGCTGCTCGGAAATATCGGAAATGTAATGTACGTTGTAATAGCGCTTGCAGGCGGCGCACTCTTGCTGTCAGGCGCACCGAATATCAGCATTTCCGGAATGGCTTTCAGTATCAGTATTGTTGTTCCCTTCCTTAACATGACAAAGCAGTTTGCGGGCGCAATCGGTCAGGTCTCAAACCAAATAAACATGATAATTATGGGTCTTGCAGGTGCACACCGTATTTTTGCACTGCTCGACGAGGAGCCTGAAAAGGACGAAGGATATGTGACTTTGGTAAATGCCAAAGAAAACGCCGACGGAAGTCTCAGCGAGTGCAATGAACGCACTAATGTATGGGCATGGAAGCACAGGCATCACGACGGAACTGTCACATACACACGGCTTGAGGGAGACGTTCGTTTCACCGACGTGGATTTCGGATACACGCCGGAAAAGACGGTACTTCACAACATAACGCTGTATGCAAAACCCGGTCAGAAGGTTGCTTTCGTCGGTTCGACAGGTGCCGGAAAGACTACTATTACAAACCTCATCAACCGCTTTTACGATATCAGCGACGGTAAGATCCGTTATGACGGAATTAACATAAATAAGATCAAAAAGTCGGATCTGCGCCGAAGCCTGGGAATTGTGTTGCAGGACACAAATTTGTTCACCGGTACGGTAATGGAAAACATAAGATACGGCAACCTCGAGGCAAGTGACAAAGAGTGCATTGCCGCCGCACAGCTTGCGGGTGCAGATGACTTTATCCAGCGCTTGCCTGACGGATACAACACCAGGCTGACAGGAAACGGCGCAAATCTCAGCCAAGGTCAGAGACAGCTACTCGCCATTGCCCGTGCCGCAGTAGCAGATCCCCCGGTAATGATTCTTGATGAAGCAACAAGCTCTATCGACACACGAACCGAGGCAATAGTGCAGCGCGGTATGGATGCGCTGATGAACGGACGCACGGTATTTGTCATTGCACACCGTTTGAGCACAGTGCGAAACTCCAACGCCATTATGGTACTTGATCACGGCCGCATTATCGAGCGCGGCACGCATGAAGACCTGCTTAAACTGAAGGGCACCTATTACCGTCTGTATACAGGTGCGCTTGAGCTTGACTGACAGTCGGAGGTCCCACGGTCTGCCGCGGTATTCCCCGGTGAAAAGTTCCGCGGCATTTTACACCGCCCAAAATCAAACTCACGGTAAAAATGCGGGACGACGAGAGTAAACAAAGCGGCAGAGCGCCGCTTCGCCGTCGGCGGACAAAACTATTCACAGCGATAAAGAAAAAGCATGCGTATTCTCAAAAGAGATATGCATGCTTTATAAAACGGTCTCACCTGACAGGTGGGACCGTTTTATTATATTTAACTAAAATATTCGCTGAATTTTTATTATATTAATCCAGAATGTTATTTAAATTTTTATTCAGGGTGTCGGGGTACCTTTTACATATCTTTATTAAACGATTAAACGATTTTTTCTCATCGAACCCGAGTTTTCGTATCGGTGTAAGTTTCAGGCTTTGAACACCTTGACAAGGAGCACCCTGCCCTCTCCGACACTCACCTTTGCAACACGCCCTTTGATAACCTCGTTACTTACCGCATACTGATAGTTGCAGTCAATCTCTCCTCCGTCAAGAGGATACTTTGCATTTTCGATTGTAATTTTTTTTGCTGTGCCCGAAATATTGAGCAGTGAAAAGAACGGATACTTATCCTCAACATACTCCGTGCCCGACACGACACTCATCTCGGAGTAGTCGTCAATTATACACCCCTTCAGTCCTAAACTGTCAAGATACAAAAGATTTGAGATATTGGCAAGAGAATGGTCTATTCTGTTGCCGACAACGCCGATAAGCAAAAATGAATTAAAACCCATCTTCACTCCTTCTTTTACGGCGTAGACCGTATCCGTGTCATCTTTTTCGCATGGGAGGACTATCATCTTTATCTCTGTATCCGGCTTTTTATGCGAGTCAAAGTCACCTACAATCAAGTCAGCCTTTACTCCCAGCCTGTCAAGATGCTTCAGACCGCTGTCGCAAAATATAAAAAAGTCGGTCTCTGTCAAATACTCTTTTATCTTATCATAGTCGCCGATATCCGCACCGCCGACAATAACACATCTTTCTCTGTTCTCTCTCATAATATATCAATATATTCGCCTGCAAGCGCCTTATTCATACTTCTTACCGCACAGAACTTTCCGCACATGGAACAGCTGTCCTCATGCTCAGGTGCACGGCTGTCACGGATAGCCTTGGCTGTCTCTGGGTCAATAGAGCACTCCCACTGTTTTTCCCAGT
Source organism: uncultured Clostridia bacterium (assembly GCA_944384515.1). GTDB lineage: Bacteria > Bacillota > Clostridia > Oscillospirales > CAG-272 > UBA1740. The sequence continues at coordinate 4,564 of CALWTU010000105.1, read as the reverse complement.
CAAATGTTCTGCGCGCGTCTGCCATTTTGTCATCCATATCTCTTGCATGCGGTACTTTCTTTGCAATATCCGCCGCATGCGCCGCAATCTTTGAGGCAATAATTCCCTGCTTTACATCATCGACATTCGGAAGTGCAAGATGCTCTGCCGGGGTCACATAACAAAGGAACGCCGCTCCTGCCGCCGCCGCAATTGCACCGCCGATAGCAGATGTAATATGGTCATATCCCGGTGCAATATCCGTAACGATAGGTCCGAGAACATAGAAAGGTGCGCCCATGCAAATTGTCTGCTGAAGTTTCATGTTTGCCTCTATCTGATCCATCGGCATATGTCCCGGTCCCTCTACCATAACCTGCACATCTTTTGCCCACGCACGCTTTGTAAGCTCGCCGAGCCTTACAAGCTCTTCTATCTGGCATACATCGCTCGCATCCGCAAGACAGCCAGGTCGGCATGCGTCACCGAGTGAAATGGTTACATCATACTCGCGGCATATGTCCAAAATCTCGTCAAAATACTCATAGAACGGGTTTTCCTGACCTGTCATGCTCATCCACGCAAACACAAGAGAGCCGCCTCTTGAGACGATATTCATTTTTCTCTTGTGCTTCTTTATCTGCTCTATCGTTTTGCGTGTTATTCCGCAGTGCAGTGTTACAAAATCAACGCCGTCCTCGGCATGAAGGCGTACAACATCTATAAAATCACGCGCCGTAAGCGTTGCAAGATCACGCTGATAATGTATTACGCTGTCATAAACCGGAACGGTTCCTATCATTGCGGGACACTCTGATGTAAGCTTTCTTCTGAACGGCTGTGTGTTTCCGTGCGAGGAGAGGTCCATTATAGCCTCCGCACCCATATCAACTGCCGCCATAACCTTCTTCATCTCAACATCATAGTCCTTGCAGTCACGGGACACGCCGAGATTTACATTTATCTTAGTCCTGAGCATTGAGCCGACTCCGTTAGGGTCAAGGCATTTATGAAGCTTGTTGGCACAGATGGCAACCTGTCCTTTTGCGACAAGCTCGCACAGCTGCTGCTCGCTGATATGCTCCTTTCTCGCCACCTCTTTCATCTCTTTTGTTATAATGCCCTTTTTTGCGGCATCCATTTGTGTTGCGTAGTTCATTATTTAATCCTTTCAAGCAATATTATTTTTCCTCTGTAAAATATGACGACAAATAAAATCCGTGATTCATAGGTCCTCTTCCCGCTCCGAGGTCAAGCATAGCGGAAAGTGCGCCGCTGATATACTCCTTTGCCCGTTTGACCGACTCGTAAAGATCAAAGCCCTTTGCCAAATTAGCGCAAATCGCCGAGGAGAGGGTGCAGCCTGTACCGTGGGTATTGCTGTTATTTATCCTCTCGCCGAAAAAGTCGTAAAACTCACCGCTGACATAAAGCAGGTCGTTGGCGTCATTAAGGTTATGCCCACCCTTAAGCAGGACAGCACAGCCGTATCTGTCGCCGATCTTCTTTGCGGCGGACTTGATATCATCTTCATTTTTAACAGAAATCTCTGCGAGTACCTCAGCCTCAGGTATATTGGGCGTTATAACCGTCGCAATCGGAAAAAGCTCCTCCGTCAATGTTTTTACCGCGTCGGTTTTTATAAGAGACGAGCCGCTTGTGGCGACCATAACCGGATCCACGACAATATTTTTCGCCTTGTAAAGCCTCAGTCTTTCCGCTATGACGCGTATAAGCTCTGTTGAGGAAACCATTCCGATTTTAACGGCGTCGGGGTAAATATCAGAAAACACTGCGTCTATCTGCATTTTGAGAAAATCCGCAGTTGATTCCTGTATTGCCGTAACTCCAAGGGTGTTCTGAGCCGTAAGTGCCGTAATCGCACTCATACCGTAAACACCGTTCATCATCATGGTTTTAATATCTGCCTGAATACCGGCGCCTGCACAGGAATCGCTTCCTGCGATTGATAATGCTCTTTTCATAATTATCTCCTTTTTTAATGCATTATTTTTTTATAGCGACAGAAGGTGGTGCCCCCGATCCGCCGCTTTTTTATTTAAATTTATATTCCGAGAGTATTTTTAATCTTTTCTCTGAACTCCCGTGCGGCAAGTCTTGTATCCGCACTCTTCATTATAGCAGAGACTGCGCACACACCGCTTATCGGAATGTTTCTCAGCACATCAATATTGTCCTTGTTAAGACCGCCTATTGCACAGACTTTAATGGGAACCGCAGAGCAAATATTCCGCAGAGTATCGGTAGAGGTAAGGATGGTTTTAACCTTAGTCGTTGTCGGAAATATTGCGCCGACACCGAGATAATCCGCCCCCTCTTTATACGCTTTCAGAGCCGCCTCGACGGTTTTTGCGGTTGCTCCGATTATCATCTGCCCGCCGAGTATCTCTCTCGCAAGAGAGATAGGCATATCGCTCTGTCCGAGATGCACGCCCTCTGCCCCCATTGCCATTGCAACATCTATTCTGTCGTCAATAATAAGCGGAATACCGTATTTCTTAGTTATTTCATGTACTTTCGTCGCAATGTCAAGATATTCTCTTGTGCTTTTATCCTTTTCTCTAAGCTGGATTATCGTTGCACCGCCTGAAAGCGCACCCTCCACCTTAGACAAAAATTCCTCTTCTGAAAGTCCGGTGCTGTCGGTGATAAAATAAAGACTTAAATCAAAATTTTTCAACATTTCTCTCCTTATATCTCAGATGTAAAAGCAATTGCCCGTTTTTCAAACTGTACAAATTATCCATAAGTCGGACAAAAAAACTTCCCCCGCCAAGCTCCGTGCGGGCAAGCTCTCCGCTGATACCGAGGAGGGCGCATGCGGCAAACGCCGCATCAATTCCCCCGGCAACAGAAAGATAAGACGAAGCCAAAGCGCCGAGCATACAGCCCGTACCGGTTATGCTCGCAAGCTGCGGTGTGCCGTTTTCCACGCACAAAACTCTTCTGCCGTCGGTTATTATATCTTCACTTCCGCTGGCAAGCACGGCAGCACCGTATTTTTCAGCAAGCGCACTTGCGGCTTTTATTATGCTCTCTTTGTCGATATTTTTATCTCCGTCAACACCGCTTGCCCTGTAATCACTGTTATAAAGGGCGAAAATCTCAGAGTAATTACCTTTTATTATTGAAATCGGAGCCGTATTCATCAGCTCAAACGCAAAACTGCGGCGCAGCTCTGAGCACGCAACCCCAACAGCGTCAAGCAGTACGGGGCAGTTTGTCTCTTTTGCCGCCAAAATAGATTTTCTCATCGAACTCATTCTGACATCGGTAATATTTCCGAGATTAAGCATCAGTGCTGACGCAGTTTTCGTAATCTCAGAAACCTCGGACGGATGCTCCGCCATTATCGGACGCGCACCCGTCGCAAGTATCGCATTTGCGCACTGAGTTATGGATATTGGGTTTGTTATAGAATGAATAAGAGGTCGGGACGCTCTGACATCCTCTCTGATTTTTTCTATCAACTTTTTTCTCTCCTGATAAATTTATTTACAATATAATAAGCCACGGCACAGACTGCAAAAGCCGCAAGGCTCGCATATGACAGATACGACCATAAAGGGCTTGTCAGCTTGAACACGCCGGACACAAGCTGTATAACCACAAAAACTACCGTGCCGAATGCGGCAATACAAAGAGCGTTTGAGAGCAATGTGCTCTTCTCTGTTGCGTAGCATTTGGCATTCAGCATCTGCTGTATGCGCACAAGCAGTCCGTTGTCCGCAAGTTTACGCAATACGACATACGCTATACTGCCGCCTATCAAGGTTCCCGCAATAAACGACGGGATGTAAAACATCCACGAGAGCCCCTCCTTGCCCCAAATAAAATTCATAACGGGGTAAGATACAAGCGCACCTATCACACCTGTACCTATAACCTCTCCTATTACGGCAAAAATTATCTTTCCGTTAGAGAGGCGGTAAAACACGCCCGACAAAAATGCGCCGAACACCGCACCCGTCAGTGCAAGCGGAGGTATACCCATTGTCGTCATTCTTATAATACCGATAAGAGTTGCGCACAGAAGCGAATACCACGGCCCGAGAAAAACCGAACATATAATGTTTATAAAATGTGCCATGGGACACATGCCCTCTACCCTGAGTATCGGAGAAATAACAACTCCGAGCGCAATGAGCATTGACAGGGCGATAATTTTAACCAAGTTCTTTGAATTCTTCATTTTTCTTTCCTCTTTAAAATAAAATATAAAACTCGGTCGAGAATACTTTTTCTCCTCTCACCCCGAAACACGGGTTCCCATCGCATAATACAAGACGAAAGGCGCTCCCCTCCCGTCCGCCCGACTGAAATCGGGTTATTCACATTATTGTACGTACACCTCCTCAAAATTAAAGACTTTTACCTGCGGAAAAATCAACATATCCGCCGAAAGCGACAAAAAACGGGAAGACGCAAATTCGGCATGCTTCCCGTTTAAAATACAGAAAAAATTTAGTATTCCCTACGTTGGCATTATCCAAATCAGGTATCGGTCGAAGGTATACCTTCCTCTCAGCCTGTTACACAAGCTCCCGTTCAAATATCATCTACT